>CBHTUB010000008.1:0-35006 GCA_966095595.1 uncultured Chryseosolibacter sp.
GCCCGACGAGGGCGACCGTGCCCTTCTCGAGGACAACGGCGGGCGACGAGAAGATCTTTCCGTTGGTTTTGAACTTCCATTTTACGTCGCCTAACTGACCAGTCCCTTTGCCGTCAATTTCATATAGTCCGCAACCACTATTGCAGGCCCGAAAGAAAGTTCCGGAATCACTCTCAGGCTGCGAGCACTGGAACGAAACCAGGCAAAGAATTGAAAACAAAAACAGCCACTTCATCATACGCGATCGTGATTTCATCCGGTAGTTGGTCAACTGCATAGGCAACAAATAAAAATCATTCAATTGACTTATCAATGCACATCTTGTTGGCTGGCAGACATTAAATTTACCAGGTGTTAGACCATTACCAATAGGGCAAATAATCGAATGGATCACAGAAATTCACGAAAACATATAGCCGAACAAACCTTGCGCGAACTTGAGCAGGGCTACTACGTCAACCCGAAGGGACAAAACATTTCAATCGTTGATGCTGTACAACAGTCGATCGCGGGATCAAGATTCTACTCGCCAGCGGAACTTGAAAATCTGTTATCGACTCAAAAACCACAACCGCCTTCCGTGGTGACAGTGACCAGAGACTCGACAATTCAGTCTCTCACCCGTATCTATTCAAAAGAGAAGAAGGTCGCTCTGCTCAACTTCGCCTCTGCCAGGAATCCGGGTGGTGGATTCCTAGGAGGAAGCCAGGCACAGGAAGAAAGTCTTGCGAGGTCAAGCTCACTTTATCCAACGCTCCTTCAAAACGAGGAGTATTATAAAATCAACAGACGTGCCGGTGATACTTTTTATACCGATAGTCTGATCTACAGTCCGCAGGTAGTTTTCTTCAAAAGCGATGACGGAGACTACCTTGATCCATATCTCACTGCGGATGTTATAACCATGCCTGCCGTTAACAGGGGAGCATTAAAATCCGTGAACGGGCAGATCCAGAAGGAGATCGATCATGTTATGAAGAAAAGGATCAGATATGTGCTGGCTGTCAGTGAAAAGAACAATATAGACGTTCTGGTTCTCGGCGCGTGGGGATGTGGTGTATTCAGGAATGAGCCAGAGAAAATTGCCGACAACTTCCGTGAAGTACTCGCAGAAAAATTGTTTGCCATACCGGAAGTAGTTTTTGCTGTTCTCGATCGGGAGAAAAAAACATACCGCGCGTTTCTGGGTCTCGCGAGTATCTGATAACCAACTCCCGGCATGACTCACCACATTATGTCATAAAAAAAGAGAGCTAGCGGGTGCCAGCTCTCTTCATTGAAGTTGAAACTTACTACTTGCTGCTGCTTTCGGATGACGGATCACCCGAGTTGCCGCTGCCATTGAGATCTGAGATCAGCTCGTTCATGTCATCCTCCTTCTTTGGGTTTACTTTCTTCAGTTGTGGCTCAATATCTTCTCCAAAAATTCTGATCATGTTTTCCCTGAACACAGCCTTGCCTTTGCCGGCATCTACAAAGTCTTTGCCCCTGGCAACGATATATGTCTTTTTGATAAGGATCTGATCTTCGGAGTTTCCGCTGTTCAGCATGGGATTCTGGCTTGTGTTGCCCTTCTTATATTCTGTGTAAAATTTCGCCAACAGCTTCACTGCACCACCGTCCTGAATAACTTGCAAAAGCTCATCCTTAAGATCCGAGTTCACCGTGCTGCCGTTTACGTATTCCTGCGGCCCTAATTGTGATTTCACGACCACCGCCAGCATTTTGTTAAATGGAAGCACTTTTACACCGTTGCCGCTTTGAATTTCAACCACCCGGGCGTTCATGTCAAAGCGCACATTGGCGTCCCCGAGTTTGGTGCTGTCCTTCATATAAATATCTGCAAACTGGAACTGTTCATTGATGTAATAGCTCCCTGAAACGCTCAATTTTTTTGGAGGCAGGCTGGTAAGAAAGCCCTGAGCCTGATTTTGGAATACGATGTTGGTCTTGTAGGTTGAGTTGTATTGGCCTATCGCGTTGAAGCAGGCTACCATGAGTGCTAGTGTGAGGATTTTCTTCATGTTTTTTAAAAATAAGTTGACAAGTTAAATGTTTGCTTTATTACGAAAAAGGAGAAATTAATGTTACCACTTTTATTCGGACTGGTACTTGATTTAGACGCAATTTACCCCTGAAACGCTTGATGTCTGCTTAAAATTTTGTGAACCCGTAAAATTGAATTTACCCCGAAACCAGGGTGCAGTTAAATTGATGTTACTTGCTGTTTTCCGACAGTTGGCGGTTGATGTCAGCAATTAGTTTTATCAGATCGTCCTCTTTCCGCGGATTCGCCTTTTTTAAGAGTGGCGCAATGTCCGAACCGAATATTTTGATCATGTCTTGCCTGAACGTCGTTTTCCCCTGTCCTGCATCCGCAAAATCTCCGTTTCTGGCTATGATAAATGTCTTTTTGATCAGTATCTGATCCTCCGAGCTGCCACTATTCAACATCGGATTCTGGTTAGTATTGCCCTTTTTATACTCCGTGTGAAATTTTGCAAACAGCTTAACCTCGCCTTGATCCTGACGCACCTGTAACAGCAAGTCCTTGAGCGCTGGATTGATCGTCCCTCCATTGATATATTGCTGGAGCCCCGACGGTGCCTTTACTTCTACCATCAGCAGCTTATTAAAGGGAAGCACTTTTACGGTCTGGGCGTTTTTGATCTCAATTAACTGGTCCTTCAAGTCAAAGCGCACGTAAGCATCCTCAACTTTGGTGCTGTCTCGCATATAGATGTCAGCAGGATTGAAGTCTTCAGAGAGATAATAGCTACCTGTAACATTCAATGGTCTTGGAGGTAGATTGGTAAGAAAGCCCCTCGGCTGGTTTTGGAAAACAATGTTGGTTTGGTAAGTGGAATTGTATTGGCCCATTGCTTCAACGGCAGCAACCAACAGCGCAATCGTCAGGATTCTTTTCATAAAAAAACAGTTCACAAGTTAAGTTTTACCTCATTACGATGAAAGCAACATTGAGCACACCATCGTCATCCGTGGCTTTGAATCTATCAGTTTAGACCCGAGACGGCCTGGAAAAGTTGATCGGGCGGTTTAATAGTTTTTTAATCGGTTTTTGCAAAAACTTCGTTTTTGCCCGTTCTGACGCATTTTTTGGCCCGTATCCGAGAATTTCCTTTCAAGGAATTGTCAAGAAAATCAGACATAAATTTTTCTGCGTGGCATTGTTGTACATCCTACTTTTGACATACGCAATCCTTAACGATTGGGCTTTTTAAAAGGTAATGAAAAAGCAGTTGCATGGATGATACGACTGCTTTTTTTTACAATTTGTCAAGAAAACAAGACATACTTTTTGTATTAAATAAGTCGACAAGGGTTTAGATTTGTAACGCCAACTATCAAAACCAATTAAAAAAGGGCACGCAAAGACGTTGTGTGCCCTTATCTATTTTTAGGCCTTTTCAGTTAATCCAGGCCTCTACCACCACCCCTAACTCAGCGGTATCAGATCCACATGATTGATGGGGATCAGATTTACATTGAATTTCTTTACGATCATCGCCATCAATGGGTCATTGTAGATCTTCTGAATGATACGGTTCGTCTGCGCATCATTGTAGCCCATTACCATCTGATCGACCAACCCCAGGTGCTTTACGGAATAAAAGAATCCTGCGATGACATAGGGTCCGAACGGTGTGTGGGGAATATCGAACGATGTACCGGTCATGTTAAAAACCGTATTTGGCAAATAGTCACCGTCATGCGCGATACCCTTTAATGTCATATAATAGTTCGCGGCATAGGTCCGTGACGCCATACGCGGATCGCTCATGCTGAGCAGGCCCGCGAGAGGTTTCTGCTTCTGGGATTGATTGATCAGAATGTCTTTTGCACTCCTGTCGTTCTGAACGTGCATACGAATATAGGCCTGCACTTCATCCCAGAAAGGAACTTCCGGCTCGCCGTCGTCAACCCTGATCAGCGCGTGGATGGCATAGTCCTGGATACCGGACGTGATCTTTATGTTGAGCATCTTGAGCTCCGGATCGTTGGCAATCGCTTTCTCCAAAACGGTACGCTGGTGCCGCGGATGTGTACGGAGCAGGTCGATACTTGTGATCCAGTCACCCGCGAGATAGCCGTCGTAGGCATACACCTCCTTGAGAAGCATCTTGATCTTTGTGTCGTTGTAGATCCGGTACTTATGACCGCGAACTTCGATCTCGGGTTTCTCCTGCACGATCATTTGTTCGATCTCTATCCCCACAGACGATGCGCCAAGCATACCGCAGTTCAACGGTGAGCCGTCGACAACTTTCAGGTCATGCACGTGGCTGATATAACTTTCGTTGGAGTCTTCTGTAAGGTGACCGTGGGTTTGAATATGAACATAATATGTGATCGGGATGTCCAGATCTTCCGTAGTACGCTGCGTTTGCTCGAAAGTCCGCTTGATATCCATCACTACATCCGGTGTCACGAAGGAACCTGCCGCGCGTATAACGTGCATTTCAACCTCGATGCCCTTGTTCCGGAATGCTTTTGTAATGTGATTCACAGCATCGAGCTGTACCTGACTGAGATCGCGCGCATCTGCGCAACCTATCAGTATATGAACTTGTTTCTCCTTTACGATCACGATGATAATTTCTTGCCTCAATATTAGCTACTTCGTTTCAAACACCAAAGAAACGATTCTCCACTCACCATTGTGTCGGAGCAACGTAAACTGGTCTGTACCTTCCCATTCGCTGATATTATCCTGTGATCCAAATCTGGCCTGGTATTCTACCTTTGCGGTTGCGATATTATTTACAACGGTGACAACGGAATTCAACATTTTCTCTTCGAAGATCGGCTGGCTATCAGGGCCCCGAGGCGTTTCGCGAATGAAATCCCGGATCGTTGTGACGTCGACCGTCCTGACGCTGTCTCCCGGCTGGACCCACACCGTAGTGATCGTCCCGCCCGGCCAGAAATATTTTTCGTATTCCGTCCAGTTGCGTTCGCTCATCACATGGTAATAACGTTTTAAAAAGTCCTCCACCACCTGCCCTTCCGGAGTGCCGTGCAGGGAAGTGGTAGATTCAGGACCCCGCTTCTCCGTCCTGACCGTGCAGGAAATGAATAACAGCCATAGGATTGCCACTATAATTTTCATGATATTTCGGATCAGCACAAATTAAAATAAACACCATTGAAAAACGCCCATCACCGTGAACTTCTTCAGGCGATAAAAGACCTCTCCGGCACAGGAACTGCACATACTTTCGACGACGCCTATCTGGGGAATAGTCATCCACGCTATGAAATTTCGGCGCCGGTACTCAGACAAATCGCCAAAGCCTGGATCAGGGAGCATCGGGACCTGAGCGCCCGCGAATTTTCAGAGCTTATCACAAGCCTCGTCGAAGGAAAATCGTCAACCGAAAAAATGTTTGCAGGTGTCCTTCTCGACTACGCTGGCAAGGCGCAAAAGGATTTCAATCCGAAGCTTTTCTTAAAGTGGCTGGAGCACCTCGAAGGATGGGCGGAGATCGACGCCGTATGCACGAATAAATATACCAGAACACATCTGCTCCAGAACTGGGATGAATGGCAACCCATCCTCGATAAGCTCGGCAAAAAGAACAACCTGAATCTGAAGCGGGCTTCGCTGGTATTCCTGTGTACGCCCGTGAGTCAGTCCGCTGATCCCAGGCTCTCGCAGCAGGCCTTCAAAACGATCAATGCGCTGAGCCATCACAGGGAAATATTGATCACGAAAGCGATCTCCTGGATTCTGCGAAGCATGGTGAAACATCACAGAAGATCGCTCGAGTCTTTCCTCAGGGATAACGAACAGACTTTGCCCCGGATCGCAGTAAGGGAAACACTCCGAAAACTCGAGACGGGAACGAAGACGACCCCCCGAAGGAAGTAGGGTTCAAATTATTTACCCTTTGGAATATGAGACTCCATAAAACGCTTGACGGTGTTGTTCCAATGGGTTAGGATCTTATCACGTTCACTATTCGCGTCATTGATCGTTTTATTCGAAGCCGTTATGGCTGCGTTGTAATTGCTGACAGCCGAGTTATAGGCGTCGATATCGGATTGCGTTCGTTTTTGCTGGGGCTTCGATTCAAACTTTTTCTGGGAAGCAACAAAGTCATCGCTTTTCATGAGGAAGTCGGATAACCCGGGCACCTGCTTTTCAGCTTCCCTTTTGTGAAACTCGAGCACCTTGCGGCAAGCATTGGTCAACGAACCGTCACCGACCAATGGCTTGATGGTGTCGATCTTTGCAAGACCTTCGTCCGCGTATTTGATCAGTGTCGTGCGGTTTTGCTCCAGGGCATTGATATCCTTTCGATTGTAGGCATCCCACACATACGCTTCCTGTTTATGACTTTTGAAAAAGATCAGGAAGATCGTGTGGTAATAGGCATTGGTGCGCCCAACCTGACGGAGCTTCTTCTCCATCTTCGTATCACCGTTATCAATAATGTTGACGTTGTTGTTTGCCGCAAACTGGTTATAGACCGGATCGATCTTCTGACTTGCTTCACGAAGAACGTCGCTTGCTTTTTCCTGCGCCAGCAGATATGCCTCCATGGCATCATAGGACTGCTCCGCTATCTCCTCCATATCGACGATCTTGTGATAGTCTTCGTTAAACACTTTGTATAAAATATCCCAGTAAGTTTTGAATGCATCGCGAAGCGCTACGTCTCCCTTAAAACCTTTTGCACGCGATGCATCGCTCAGCACCTGCCTGATGGACGAAAGCAACTCCTGTCTCCGCTTTTCCATCTTGCGTGCACGATTGCCATGCGCCACCTCGCTCATGTAGCTCAGGTAATTCTTCGCCAGCTCCTGATCGCGGGAAGCAAAATACTGCATGTACTCTACGGCTGAATTGGTGGGTTGACCAACGACAGCGTAGGAAAGGCAAAAGCAAGCAATCAGAAATGAGAACACAAGTTTCATAGCGTTTATTTTTGTAATTCAATTAAATCGTTGACAACATAAAAACTTTCCCGCAATGTCAGATCGGTCGTCAGTTTTTCCAGCCACTGTTTATTGAAAGCCGTGGCAAATTCATCGCCTTTCATCAGGTCGATCTGACTCTGATGGTTTAGCACAACATACGGACAGGTGCCGGCATTTTTCATCGACCTGATCGCGTCCAGTACTTCGTTAAGCTGAAGATGCTTCTGAACTGCATCAGTCCACCGGAGGCTTTCGGATTCCACCGAAACCTTGTCGCGATAGCGCTCCGTGAGTTCCATCACTTTTTTAAAATCGGGATTGGCGTTGACCCGTTCCCGGCTCCTGACCTGAAGTTGCGACATTGGCAAACCGGGCAACGGTTTATAGAAGCTGTTCTTTTCAAGCGAATCCGATCTCAGCACAAACTCCTGCTCCGATTCATGAACGGTAAAAAGCGCCGTGAAATCGGGAAGGAGAATATCGGGAGTCACGCCTTTGCCCTGAACTGAACCGCCCGTGACGCGAAACAAGCGCTCACAAGTTACCTTGACGAATCCCTGTTTTGTAACCAACGCCAATTGCTCACTGATGGCATTTTTTACCGGTAAAATTTTCTGACCCGTAGCCTTCCCGTATGTCCTTCCACCGATGATCACGGCACGTCTATAATCCTGCAAGGCCGCCGCCAGAACCTCCGATGCCGAAGCGCTCTGTCCATTGACCAGAATGGCCAGCGGTCCGTCGTAAACCGTTCCGCGATTGACATCCTTCAGGATCGCCGGACCATTTCTATCCTTCGTCATCCCGATCGGTCCCTGATCAATAAAGATCCCGGCCATCGCCACGGCTTCATATAAAGATCCCCCGCCGTTAAAACGCACATCGAGAATAATTCCCTGAACTCCCGCCCTCTTTAATTTCAGTATCTCCTTCGCAACATCATTTGCACAGCGTGATCCCTGATCCTGTTCATTCCACTGTGTGTAAAAATCCGGCAAGTGAATATATCCGATCGGGCGTTCACCCTTGAGGATAAAGCTTCTGACAAAATTCTCCTCCACCTGAAGTCGTTCCTTTCTCAGCGTCACGGTCCTTGGTCCCTCGTTCGCCTTCGCAACGTAAAAGTCCATTTCGTCGCCGTTTACCTCATCGAAGACTTCGTTCACTTCTTCAATCGACATGCCGTCGAAATCGATCATTTGCATGTAGCTCGCAGGCCTGATGCCTAACAACCGATCGGAAACATCGATCATACCCGATTTCCATGCGGGGCCTCCGGGCGTAAGCGATGTTATGGTGATATTGCCTTGTTCATCGTCATCGATCGTAAAACCGAAATACATTCCATCTGTCGCAAGTTGTTGCTGAAAGTGCCGGAAGTCAGCAGAAGACAGGTAGACAGTATGCGGATCGAAGACCGTCGTGACGGCGTAGAAGAAGTTTGTGGCGAAATAGTTTGCGTAACCATCGCGATACGAGAGCACGTTTTCAATTTTCCGCAGCTGGAGTTTCTTCACGGTTTCGATCGCCCGTGCCTCGAACGCTTCCGGGCCGTTCTGATGTGCTGCTTTCTCCTGATCCATATATTGAAGGATCTTCCCGAGTACCTGATGCCGCAACCATTGAGCTTGTCTCACCCTCAACGCATCTTCATTCTCCGGCCAGCTTTCTGCCTCCGGAATAAATTTATCATTCGCAAGCCATGAAAATTTATGCGAGAGGATCTCATTGATGTTTGCCCGTGAGCGTTCGAGCGCAGACTGGTACTGCTGCTTCGCCTTATCGAAAAATCTCCATTGAGGACCCTGCAGGTCATCATCGATGGAAATCCTTTCGCTGGCCAAAAATTCAATGTCACGTTTTGTAAAATGGACCTTTTCGGGGTCGAGGATCACCAGCAATTTTTCAAAAATATCTATCGACAATCCGTCGTCGACTGTTCTGGGCTCGACGTGGTGCGTAAGAAGGAAATCGCGAAGATCATAAGTTTCCTCTTTAAAATCCCTTACGGGTTGCGCGAGGGACTGCAACGGAAATAAGAGGATCACAAAAAAGAAGTTTTTCAAATTCCGGGGATTTGGCATAGTAAAGATAATCAAAGGCATCCACTGGGCGAAGTGCAACTCTTTCGAATTGGAATTTCCGTCACCGCAGGTCACTTGATCTGCAGAAACATGTATAAATATCCTATCTTGTAAGTTTAACATACACACTCCCGTGCACCTACGTATTTTACTCGCTTGCCTGCTCGTCGCTTCCGCGCATCTGAGCTTCTCACAGGTTGTCATCAATGAGATCTGTTCCTCCAATGGAGATGTCATACATGACCCCCAATACTTCAATTTCCCCGGATGGATAGAGCTTTTCAACGGCGGATCTTCGTCGGTCAGCTTAGGAGGCTATTACCTTTCCGATGATGCAGCCATGCCTCAAAAATGGCAGATCCCTTCGGGCACGTCGCTCGGATCCAAGCAAAGGCTTCTGATCTGGTGCGACGGGAAAAATTCGGGGTTTCACACCAATTTCGAACTGGATAGCGAAGGCGAGGAAGTTATACTTTCAACACCATCCCAGGTCGAGGCCGACAGGATCGTTTTTCCCGAACAGTTTATGAATGTCGCCTATGGAAGGACAACGGATGGAGGCTCGACCATTGCCTACCTGACCAAACCTTCACCGGGAGTTGCGAATGTCGGCAGTACAGGAACAGAAAGGCTGTCAAATCCGGAATTCTCGGTTAAAGCGGGGAGATACAGCAGTTCTCAAAGTGTTACGATGACACATTCAGAACCTGACGTCGACATCAGGTTTACCACCAACGGCTCGGAGCCAACGGACGCTTCCACAAAATTCACGTCTGCCATCGCGGTCTCGAAAACCACTACTATCAAGGCAAAGGCTTTCAAACAGGGATTCATTCCCAGCAAGACGGAAGTCAAAACATATTTTATAAACGAGCATGGTTTCGGATTGCCTGTGATCTCGATCACGATGAATCAGGCATACCTCACCGATGGCGCGATCGGCATTTATACGGACGGCACAAATGGCATTCCGGGAAACTGCCAAAGCTCACCGTTCAACTGGAATCAGGACTGGAGTCGTCACGCAGTTCTGGAGTTTTTTGATAAAACCGGCAACAAGCAATTCGATCAATCTGTCGACATCAGGATCGGCGGAGCATGCAGCCGGGCCTTCCCATCGAAGTCATTTGCGATTAAGGCGAGGGATGAGTACGGAAAAAATACACTTGATGAAAAATTATTCGACAGCAAAGAGTGGGCATCTTACGGTGGATTCATGCTCCGCAATGCGGGCAATGATTTCTGGAGCGCGATGTTCAGGGATGCGCTGATCCAGACGGTAGTAAAAGATCAAATGGACATTGACTACCTCGCCTATCAACCAAAAGCAATCTGGTTGAATGGTCAGTACTGGGGCATTTTGAATCTCCGGGAAAAAATTGACGCTGACTATTTTAAAACGAACTACGGCGTAGACAAAGAAGAACTCGATCTATGCGAATGGCAGATTGCGCTGGAGGGATCGATTGCAGACTACAACAGCTATCTCTCGAATCTTGAAGCGATGGATCTCACGGGCGACGAGGCCTACGACTATATCGACAGCAACATCGACGTTGACGAATTCATCAACTACCTGATCACGGAAATATATAATTGCAACACAGACTGGCCAGGCAACAACGTGAAGTTCTGGCGAAAAGCCGGAGGCAAATGGAGATGGGTCTTGTGGGATCTTGACTTTGGGATGGGCCTCTACGATGGAGTCAGCTATGCCTCCCATCCAACGCTCGACTTTGCAACCGAGGCAAATGGTCCCGGCTGGCCGAATCCCCCCTGGTCGACACAACACCTCAGGCTTCTCCTTCAGAATCCGAAGTTCAGGAACAAGTTCATCGGAACTTTTTCGACATCGCTTTCAACCACGTTCAAGCCCGAGCGCGTTATCGGATTCATCAATGCATTTCAGAACAACATAAAAAACGAAATGGCGTTCCACACAGCGCGATGGGGACAGTCCGTGATCAACTGGAACAACGAAGTGCAACGGCTCAGGACGTTTGCAAGTCAGCGCAACAGCTTCATGCACGACTACCTTGGAACCTTTTTCGGAATGAGCGACCGGATAAAAATCAACATTACCGTACCAACCGGCCAGGGCAAGGTTTCATTGAACGGTATCAGCTCGACAGAGAACATCAGCGACGCCCAACACTTTCGGGGGCTCGCCTATGACGTCGTTGCTGAACCTTTGCCCGGCTTCGAATTCAGTCATTGGAGTATCACGAAACAGGAAACCACAAACCTTCAGATCGTCGACGGTGGAACAACCTGGAAATATTGGGATAGCGGAACAGAGCCATCGACGGAATGGGAAACGGAGTCTTACGACGACAGCGGATGGATGCAGGGAAATGCGCAATTGGGATATGGTGACGGAGATGAGCAGACTACCGTGAGCTATGGCAGTGACGCGAACAATAAATACATCACTACTTATTTCCGAAAAACGTTTACTGTCGCGGATACGCTAGGTTTTACGAGCCTTTCAGGAAAAGTTTTGTTTGATGACGGCGTTGTAATCTACCTCAATGGCGATGAAGTATATCGTGGCAACTTGCCCGAAGGAGCCATCACCGGCGCAACGCTGGCAACAATAGCGTCGACAGAAAATGTCTACGAGAGTTTCACAATCGAAAAAGGTCTGATCAAGCCGGGGCTGAATACGATCGCGGTCGAGGTACACCAGAATGGCGCGACAAGTTCTGATATCAGCTTCGATCTCGAATTATCTACGATCAAGATCGGCAATGCCATCACGTCCACATCAGATATGGCGACGATCTCCGATGTTGCAAACTCTGACGTCTCCATGGAAGCGTTTTATACTCCCGTGCAGTCTATACAGGGTATTGTGATCAATGAGTTCTCCGCCAGGGAAAGTGAGTACCTGGACGAACTTGAAGAGGCGGAAGATTGGATAGAAGTTTATAACAACGGCAACGAAACGATCGATCTCGCAGGATTGTTCATCACGGACAACCTTTCGGACAAGCAGAAATATCAGATCAGAAAGTCGGACGGAAATACAACGATAGCCCCGGGCGAATACAGGATCCTATATGCCGACCAGGATCTGTTCGACGGACCACTGCACGTGAACTTCAAATTATCGGCTGATGGCGAAGCAATAGGCTTATACCAAAAGGCCGGCAATGATCTTCAAACACTTGACCAGGTTTCCTATGAAGCACAATTTGCCAGAGGGACCTACAGCCGGATACCGAACATTACCGGCCCATTTGTCCTGACAGGAATTGCAACTCCCGAAGCTGCTAATGTTTACGAAGCAATTGTCGGAACCGAGGAGAGCATCAGGTCAGCAACGAAACTATTCCCCAATCCGGCGACTGGACAAATCAGCGTGACCTCTGAGGGCATCATCGATGAGTTGATCATCATCGACATGACTGGACAGGTAGTCTTTCACTCCTACCCATCTGAAAAAGAATATTCGCTGGATATCTCAGATCTGGCGGATGGTCTGTACTTCGTCGAGGTTTACAGCGGTGGAAAAAGAACAACGAAGAAGCTTGTAAAGATGTGACGTACGCCTATTCGGATAAAGTCGGGAGCGCGAAATAAAATGTCGCGCCTTTTCCTATAGCTCCTTCTGCCCAAACGCGCCCGCCATGTTTTGACACGATGCGCTTGACCAGCGCGAGCCCTATACCTGTGCCTTCAAACTCCCTGTCGCCATGCAGGCGTTGAAATACACCAAACAATTTGTGGGCATAAGTCATGTCGAAGCCGGCGCCGTTGTCTTTTACAAAATAGATCACTTCTCCCCCATCATCATAAGCTCCGATCTCGACAACGGGTTGCGGGTGGTTGCGGGAGTATTTGATCGCGTTCGATATCAAATTTATCCACACCTGCTTGAGCATCGAAAAGTCCGCGTAGCAATCAGGCAAAACATTTACTTTAAAATTAACCCTTGCCGCCGATGAGTTGAGCTCTTCGATCACGGCCTTCACGGTCTGGTCGTTCGATACCTGCGTCTTTCCAATCGCTTTACGGCCGAGGTGCGCGAATCGCAGCAAGTCGTCGATCAACTGGTTCATGCGATGCGCGTTTCTCTGCAACGTATCGAGAGCATTTTTTGCATCGGCTGTCAGGTTGGGACCACTTTCATCATTCAGGATTTCGGCATAACCGATGACCATCCGAAGCGGAGCGCGCAAATCGTGTGAAACCGAATATGAGAATGCTTCAAGTTCCTTGTTCACGGACTGCAGCTGAAGATTGGCAGCCTCCAGCTGTTCGGTTCTTTCCCTGACACGGTTTTCAAGTTCGTTGTAGACATTCACGTTCTCGATCGTTACCGCCGTAATGTCGGCGAGCGATTGCAACAACGTCACTTCTTCCGGAGTCGGCATTCTTTGCCTCGCCCAATAGTTCCCGAGAGCTCCGATAGGTGCCATGGTTCTGATCGGCACCATTGCAAGGCTTTTTACGAAAGTCGGTCTGTACGCATCGTGAGGAATCCGAGAATCGACATAGATGTCCTCGATCACGGCCGGTTGCTTGTTGAGCATTGCCCATCCGCTGATACAGGTATGAATGGGAAAGCGATTTCCCTTCCACAATGGCGAGATCGCGTCTTCGTCTGCATAATAACATTTGTCGCCGTCGCGCAAAACAAACGTGGCTCCGTCTGCTCCGGTCAGTTGCCGCGCAGCTGTCCGGACGATTTCCATTACGCGCTCGATACTTCGCGCCATAGAAAGTTCCTGAACAGTGCGAACAAGAAGCTGTGTGGTTGTTTCAGCAGGTTTCATAACAAAACACCCATCGAATAAAAACACAACCTTTTAGGTTTTATCGATGGGTGATGCTACTAATATACCAAAATTTTCCGAAGCCAGCCACCTCCTAAAATATGAGGCAACTATCCGAATTTGCCTGAGACGAACAAATAAGACTATCTTGCGCGACTGCTATCCAAACGCTTTAACTCATGAAAGCCTACGTTGTATTCTCAATTGCATTTCTCTTCTCAGTGGTGGCGGAGTGCCAGACTGAATTTGGTGGTGTTATTGGATTGAACTACAATAAATTTGTAACAAATCACCCCGATCTGGTTTATGGCGATCTCGGTTCGAGAGCTGATTTTCATATCGGAACATATCTGAAGCAAAGCTTTACGGAACGATTCTATCTGACTGCCAGTTTGAATTACGAAGGCAGAGGTGGCACGGTATCTTATTTCTTTCCGGGTGAAGACACTAATGTCAAAGTCCAATATTTATCCATCCCGGTTATAATAGGCTATCGCTTTGTCAAGTGGTGCAATATCGAACTCGGCCCTTCATTCTCATATCGCCTCTCGACCAGGATCGAATTTGACGGCTCTTATCATACAAGTAAGTTTGCGTATCTGAAAAATGATTTCGATTTCGGAGCGACGGCCGGGGTTTCATTCAATCCAGGGGAACGATTACGTCCATACCTGAGGTTTTATCGCGGTTTTATTCCCATTGAAGAATTTAACTATCGAGATGATCAAAATAATCCGCTGGGACCCGCGGTTAAACAATTCAATCAGACAATTCAGGCGGGCGTTGCGATCATGATCAAGCGCGTCGGAAAACAGAGCATCGGAACATCTTATTAAACGCGAAAGAAATGTCCAGGCTTTTTAGTGAAGCCGCACGGACATCGTCGCCAGGCCTCGCGCATGCATGAGCCCGAACGGGCAGGGTACCTAAAAAATTTTGAACAACTGCAAACTCGCTATGGGAGCGCGAAGAATCCCAGCATGCCCGCACGGGCTTGCGCGCCGGCGGGCAGGAAATTCTTGAAATTTCTTTCGAGGGAAGCTTGTTACTGAGTGGAGCCGCAGAGAATCGAACTCTGGTCCAGAGAAGATAACGCCGTACCTTCTACATGCTTAGTTGATTTTGATTGTCGGAAGCAGCAAGGCAGTCAACAGCCAAACTGCAACTTAGTTACTGAGTCTTAGCCGTGTTTAGCAACATCACACGGAGCAGTCTTGCAAAACGACACCGCTATACCAGCGCCCGCAAAACGGAGGCACTGAGCGATGATGGCCTCCCGATTCTTAATCGGGATATGGCTTAGATCTTACTTGGTAAGATTAAGCAGCCATGGCGTAGTTAGACTCGCCAGGTATATTGTAGGACTATCTTTCAAGGCTCTCATCCCATGAGCCTGCATGCTTACATACGTCATTACGCATCCTGTCAAAACCGGTCGGCCCCATAAATCAAAGAACAAAATAGTCCCGACGACGCCGGGACTATTGATCAGACAAATATACTAGCAAAAAAGTTCTATCCTAAAGCCGGTCAGGCGCTTTTCAATTCCTCCATTTTCAAAAGAGGCGCATTGAATTGATCCTCCTCGGTAGAGCCTTTCAGCGCTGCCGTGGAAGCAAGCCCGTTGGTAACGGTTTCCTGCACCGCATCGAAATAGCCGGTTCCTACAAAGGCCTGGTGCTTAACGGCTTTGAATCCAGCGCCCTGTAAGGCAAATTCCTTTTCCTGTAAACCGGAGTAGCCCAGCATCCCTTCCTTGCGATAGGCAGTCGCGAGCTCGAACATACTCGTGTTCAAGGCATGAAATCCGGCAAGAGTGATGAACTGGAACTTGTATCCAAGCGCCGCAAGTTCTTCGCGGAAATGAAGCATCTCCTTTTTACTGAGTTTTAAAGCCCAGTTGAATGAAGGGGAGCAGTTGTAGGCAAGCATCTTATCGGGATGTTCAGCCCTGATGGCCTGAGCAAACTCCCGCGCCTCACCGAGGTCGGGATGCGAGGTCTCGCACCATACAAGATCGGCGTACGGCGCATAGGACAAGCCTCTCGAGATAGCCTGCCCGACACCGTTCTTCACCTTGAAAAATCCTTCGTGTGTTCTGGCGCCATAAATGAACTGCCTGTCGCGGTCGTCGATGTCGCTCGTGAGAAGGTTCGCAGCATCGGCATCCGTTCTTGCTATGATCACGGTTGGCACATCGAGCACATCTGCGGCAAGCCTTGCAGCGATCAGCTTGTCGACCGCCTCGCGCGTCGGAACGAGCACCTTTCCGCCCAGGTGACCGCATTTCTTTGCGGAGGAAAGCTGGTCTTCGAAATGAACGGCAGAAGCGCCGGCTTCGATCATCATCTTCATCAGTTCGAAAGCATTCAGGTTTCCACCGAATCCAGCTTCCGCGTCGGCTACGATCGGCGCAAGCCAGTAGATATTTTCCTCATTCTCCGTAAGGCCCTGGATCTGGTCGGCGCGAAGCAATGCGTTGTTGATCTTTCTCACAACGGAGGGGACACTGTCTGCCGGATACAAGCTCTGGTCCGGATACATCTGCCCCGCCAGATTCGCATCTGCCGCCACCTGCCAGCCACTCAGGTAGATGGCCTTCAACCCTGCCTGTACCTGCTGGATAGCCTGATTACCCGTGAGCGCACCGAGTGCACCTACATATTTTTCTGTATTCAGGAGATTCCAGAATCGCTGGGCACCGAGCTTCGCCAGCGTATAGTCGATCTTGACAGAGCCCGAAAGCCTGATCACTTCTTCGGGGGTGTATGGACGTTTTACACCTTTCCATCTGGAATCTGTTGCCCAATTCTTTTTCAATTGGTCGATGCGTTCTTTCTTAGTCATATACTCGTCGGTTGTTTGGGTTGTCACTAATAGTTATTTCAATAATTCGTAAGCCTTGATCGTCAGAAAGTCTTCGAACTTTTCGTCTGCTATGAGGTGGTCGAGAATGTCGTATGCACGCTCCACCTTTTTGAAATCGCGGGTTTGCGTTCTCAAGTCGTTCTTGACCTTGACAAATTCTTCCGCAAGCAATTTTTTATACAAGTCTTTCGTGAAAGTCCTTCCATCATCGAGCACTGCCTTGTGGTGTAACCATTGCCACAATTGCGCACGCGATATCTCGGCTGTCGCTGCATCTTCCATGAGATTATACAAGGCTGCGGCGCCAATGCCACGCAACCAGGATTCGATATACAGGAGGGCAACGTTGATGTTTGTTCGGATCCCCCGTTCCGTAATGACGAGCGGAACTTTATCGATGGCCAGCAGATCTGCCTGCGTAACATTTACATCTTCACGCGTTACGTCTTTCTGATGGGGAGCTCGTCCAAGCTTTGCGTCGAAAGCTTTCATGGCAAGGCCTACAAGTTTTGGATGAGCCACCCAGGTGCCATCATAGCCTTGACTTGCCTCGCGTTCTTTATCGGATCTCACCTGGTCGAACGCCTTTGCGTTCACCGCTTCATCCTTGCTGGGAATAAACGCCGACATACCCCCGATGGCATGTGCGCCGCGCCGATGACATGTTTTCACCAGCAGCTCTGCATAAGCCTTCATGAACGGAACAGTCATTCCGACCTGAATACGGTCAGGGAGCATGAACTTTTTATCATTGCGCAGTTTTTTGATGATGCTGAAGATGTAATCCCAGCGACCTGCATTCAATCCCGCCAGGTGCTCTCTCAACTCGTAAATGATCTCGTCCATCTCGAATGCAGCGAGGATCGTTTCGATAAGAACAGTTGCCTTGATGGTACCACGGGGGATCAGCAATGCTTCCTGAGCGAAAAGGAAGACATCATTCCAGAGCCGCGCTTCAAGATGACTTTCCATCTTCGGCAGATAGAAGAACGGACCTGACTCATCGGATGCGAGGAACCTTCCGTTGTGGAACATGAAAAGACCGAAGTCCACAAGCGAGGCCGACACTGGTTTGCCGTCAACAATAATGTGCTTTTCGTTGAGGTGCCATCCGCGCGGGCGCACGGTCAGCGTAGCCGTTTCTTCCTTCAGCTCGTATCGTTTGCCATCGGAAGTCTCAAAATCGATTTCGCGCCTGATCGCATCATACAGGTTGAGCTGACCTTCTATAATATTCTTCCATGTGGGAGAAGTTGAATCTTCAAAGTCCGCCATGTAGACCTTTGCTCCCGAGTTAAGGGCGTTGATGATCATTTTTCTGTCCACCGGGCCGGTGATCTCGACCTTTCTGTCCTGGAGGCGGTCCGGCAGAGGTGCGATCCTCCAGTCCGACTCGCGGATGTGTCTTGTTTCTTCCAGGAAGTCTGGCAGCTGTCCGGCGTCGATGGCCTGTTGGCGAACGTCGCGCATTTGCAACAACTGCTCTCTTCTCTTGTTGAACTTCCGGTGAAGCGTGGCGATGAACTGCAGGGCTTCAGCCGATAAAATCCTTTTATAGGTAGGGTGAATGGGAGCCTTAACCTCGACTCCTTCAATCAGTGTATCGGTGATAGTGTTCATAGTGCAATCGTTTGAAAATAAAACAGGACCATAATTTAGCCTTTGATTAGCGAATTTTCGCCTGGTATAATTTTTTCGCCGATATTCAATACTCAGCGAAACCGGCAAAGACCTTTACAGGCTGTGGAATTGGGGAAGAATGAGAAAAAGGCCGCGCACGACTAATCGCAATTTTTTTTTATTCGCTGACCTGCGAAATCCCGAAAACAGGATTTAAGAACATAAATAGTACACATTATGATGGGGAAAAATGTCATCAATGACGCCAACGTAAAACTCATCTTTGGCCTCAAGCTCCGACAACTTCGTCAGGACAAGAAACTTCTGTTGAGTGAGCTGTCGAAGATGTCCGGCATCTCGATCTCTTACCTCACGGAAATTGAAAAGGGAAAAAAATTTCCTAAGGCCGACAAGATCTCGTCCCTCGCGGAGGCACTCGGCGTGAGCTACGACTGGCTCATATCCTTACAGATGAAGCAAGCCCTGGCGCCGGTTTCAAAGCTTCTCCAGTCAAAAATATTGCATGAGCTTCCGCTCGATGTCTTCGGGATCAACCGTGCGGAGCTCCTGGAGCTTCTTTCTGCTGCGCCGGTAAAGCTCAACGCGTTTCTTACGACGCTCATCGAGATCAGCCGGAATTACGGATTGAAGATTGAAGATTTTTATTTTTCCGCGCTTCGCTCCTACCAGGAGATGCAGGAAAATTATTTTGAGGACATCGAGATCGCGGTTGAGTCGTTCGTTCAAAAACACGGCATCGATTTCCTGAAACCTCTGAACCCACAAACGGTGCGGGCGATACTCGAACAGGAATATAATTATGAGATCATCGACGATGGCCTGTCGGCACAACCTGAGCTGCAATCACTCCGGGCAGTCACTCTTCCGGGTAAACCGCCAAGATTACTGTTCAACAGGAACCTGAGTGAAACCCAAAAAACATTTATCATTGCGCGTGAGATCGGCTTTCAATGTCTCGAAAATATCAACCACCGCTCGAACACCAGTCCACCGGTGGAAGTCGACTCTTTCGAACAAGTACTGAACAATTTCAGGGGATCGTATTTTGCATGCTCGCTATTTCTTAATAAGGACATGCTGATCCCGAAACTTCAGCTGTTCTTCTCCCAGAGAAATTTTCAGAGCGAAATGCTCCTGGACCTTATTGACGAGTTCAACGCATCTCCCGAGATCTTTACACACAGGCTCACGAATGTGCTTCCGCGGTTTTTCGGGATCCAGGAATTGTTCTTCCTCCGGTTCACAAACGAAAACGACAGCAAGGATTTCGATCTGACCAAGGAGATGCACCTGAGCGGGTTACACGACCCGCACATGAACATGCAGCACGAAAGCTACTGCCGCCGGTGGATTTCGATCAATATCCTGAAAGAGCTGACCAGACAGATCAAGGACCAGTCGTTTACGCGGGCACTTTGCCGGGCTCAGCGCTCGAAATACATCGGCACGGACAAGGAATATCTTATCATCAGCTTTGCGAAGCCGGTGTACGAGAATTCAAATTCGAACAACAGCATTTCTGTCGGGCTACTCCTGAATGACCAGGTCAAGAAAAAGATCCGTTTCTGGAACGATCCGGCCATTCCGATCCGCATGGTTGGCGAGACGTGCGAGCGCTGCCAGGCTACGGATTGCGCGGAAAGAATCCAATTGCCACTCCAATTCATGAAAATGCAAAAAATCGAGAATATGAAACTGGCGGTTAAAGCAATTGCCGACGAATAAAAATTTTCGATCAGGAAAAACTCATGAAAAATTTCATTGTCGCCTGACCCGATTATCCTAAACTGTTTATCTTGCGGGCTGCAATGGAAAATTTTGTTGTTTCAGCTCGCAAATACCGCCCTACGGGGTTTGACGAGGTGGTTGGCCAGGAGCACATCACCACCACGCTGAAAAACGCCATTGACAACAACAAACTGGCCCAGGCGCTTTTATTCTGCGGACCACGCGGTGTCGGTAAAACAACCTGCGCCCGCATCGTGGCACGCCTGATCAATGGATTCGAAGAACGGACGGAGAACAACTCCCTGAATATCTTCGAACTGGACGCCGCATCCAACAACTCCGTTGAGGATATCCGGAACCTTATCGATCAGGTGAGATACCCTCCTCAGTTCGGAAAGTTCAAGGTTTATATCATCGACGAGGTTCACATGCTTTCAAACGCAGCATTCAATGCGTTCCTGAAGACATTGGAGGAGCCACCGTCATATGCAATTTTTATTCTTGCAACCACGGAAAAACACAAGGTCATACCGACCATTCTGTCGCGTTGCCAGATATTCGATTTCAACAGGATCCAGATCAGCGACATCGCCAATCACCTGAAGAAGATTGCCCAGCGTGAAAATATCCCTGCTGAAGACGAGGCGTTGCACCTCATCTCACAAAAAGCAGATGGTGCCCTGCGCGATGCCCTTTCGATCTTTGACCTGATGGTCACTTATTCGTCGGGCAAGGGTGTGACCTTCAAGGACACGTTGTCGAATCTTCATATCCTCGATCACGATTACTATTTCAAGGTCATAGATTCGCTGCTCACGCAAAATCATACACAGCCCTTGTTGTTGCTCGATGAGGTCCTGAAAAAAGGATTTGACGGACACAATTTCATCGTGGGCCTGAGCGAGCACCTGAGAAACCTGCTCGTTTCACAAGACGTGCGGACTATCCAGCTAATGGAGGTTCCCGACAGCGTAAAGAAGAAATATGCTGAACAGGCGCAAAGTTGTCCGCCATCGCTGGTGCTCACCTGGCTGAATATTTCGAATCAGTGTGACATCAACTACAAGGCGAGCAAAAATCAGCGACTTTCCGTCGAGCTCGCAATGATGAAAATGGCGCATGTCGGACATGTGTTAAGTCCTTCGCAGCTCAACGGCACCAATGGCGTCTCTGTCGGCACAGCAGATCTAAAAAAAAAATTAGTTTAGAGCCTGAACCTGAAGCTCCCCGCGTGGAAGTCAGCCCCCCGGCCGACACTCCCCCACCTCTGACCGAAAACACTTCTGCCCCTCCTCCTGTTCAACCGGTTGAAAAGACTGTTGTTCATGCCCCCGCTGCGGATAAAGCCAGGGTCGCACCAAAAACGGTTAAGCTCACCGATCTCCTTAAGGCGGATACAAAAAAGGAAGAGAAGCAAAGCACTGGCAGCGTAACACCTGAAAAGATCCTCGACACCCCCTATACCGAAGATCAGCTTCGCGCTGCGTGGATGGAGTATGCTGAACAAAGGAGAAAATTCCAGGCTGAATTTCAGATGCTCTCACAACCCTATGAGCTGCGGGGTCACCAGATCGTGGTCACGTTATTGAGTCCCGTGCACGAGACGATGCTCAGCAATATCAAGCTCGAGATCAGCACGTATTTGCGCGACAAGCTGAAAATCAATCTTATCCAGGTGACTGGCGAGTTGAAGTCGACTGAGGAAAAACGGGTCATATACACAAACCGCGAGAAATTCGATTACCTCGCAGAAAAAAATCCATTGCTTCGTGAATTGAAGGACCGATTGGGATTGGATACAGATTTCTAGTCACTGATCATATGTCAATCATTGGACGGCCAATTGACGAGACCTGTATTCGCTTCCCAAATGCCAATGGCTGCAGGCATGTGTAAACAGTCATAAGCTTGGTGCACCGGTCGTGCGAATTCTGGCCTGATCAACTTGCCGGATTACCAAAATATCTACGACAGTGAGATGATCATTCAGAAGAGCCCTCTCCTCCTTGATGACCTCCTTGCCGGAGTTCCGAACAACATTCCAAATACTCCCCTTACCAACTCCTTACCCACCTGTTTGGCCACCGGGGAAGTCATGACCTGATCGAAAGTGGACTTCTCTTGTTTTCTGGAACTTGATCTCGATTCGGATTTCTTGCTGGCCTGCGCTTCTTCTTCATCTGCGAGGTCTTGCTTCATTCGTGCATCCAGGATCTCGAATGCGCTTTGCGGATCGACCGGGTCCCTGTATTTTTTATAACTATCGGAACAATCAAGGACCTCCTGATATTCATTCGGCTCGAGTGGCCCCATGAATGATGCCGGCGGAACAAGGTGTGTTACTACGGTCTCGGTCGGTATGCCCTTCTCGTTCAATACTGTGATGAATGCCTGTCCTGTTCCGAGTTGAGTGAATTGCTGTTCCATGTCGTAAAACTCAGAACGCGGAAAGGTCTTGATGGTGTCTTTCAGCGCCTTCACATCGTTCGGTGTAAAAGCCCTGATGACGTGATGAACTCTGTTACCCAGCTGCGACAACACGGCAGGCGGCACGTCCGATGTCAACTGTGTACAAAAGAATACGCCGACACCTTTCGATCTGATCAATCGGATGATCTGTTCGATCTGATCGAGGAATGTTTTTGAGGCATCCTTGAAAAGAAGGTGCGCCTCGTCCAGGAAGAAAACAAGCTTGGGCTTATCGAGGTCACCGGCTTCCGGCAACGACTGGTAGATCTCGACCAGCAGCGCCAGCATAAAGGTCGAGAAGATTGCAGGCTGATGCTGAACATCTGAAACGTTCAGCAAGCTGATAACGCCCCGGCCGTCGATCTTCTGAAAAAGGTCTTCGATATCGAACGAGGTTTCGCCAAAGATCTGGTCCACACCCTGCGCCTCGAGCGACACAATTTTTCGAAGGATGGTGCCTGACGTTGCGCCGGATATTTTTCCGTAATCGTGCTTTATCTCTTCTGCACCCTGGCCTTCGGTAAGGTAGTTCAAAACTTTCTTCAGGTCATTGAAGTCGACGATCGGAAGATTTTTATCGTCAGCATATTTGAAGACCACATTCAGCACACCGGTCTGAACTTCATTGAGCTCAAGAATTTTCCCGAGCAACACAGGTCCGAACTCGGTCACGGTTGCACGCATCTGCGCTCCGTTCTTTCCGCTCAGCGAATATATCTCCATCGGAAATGCGGAAGGGGCGTAATCGATACCCAATGCGGTGGTCCGTTCTGTTATCCTGTCGTTCACCACACCTTCTTTTCCGAACCCCGACAGGTCTCCCTTCATGTCGGGCATGAACACCGGAACGCCAGCCAGTGAAAGCTGTTCTGCAATTACCTGAAGTGTTCGGGTCTTTCCGGAACCCGTAGCGCCGGTAACCAGGCCGTGGCGGTTCATCATCCGGAGTGCGAGGTTGACTTTTGCATCCGATATGACTTCGCCCTCTAGCACGGCTGAACCGAGGTGAATCGATGATCCGCTAAACGTATAAGACTTGTTGATCGCGTCAATGAATTTTTCCGTTTCCATAGATCCCAAACTTAGGAATCCGGAATTCAGGAAACAAAAACAGAAGGCGTTGTTTCGTCTGTAACTATCGGTCAGAGTATTCCCGGAACGAGCGCTTTCGTATTTCGCCTGTAGTGCTCATAAGTGCCGCCAAAGATCTGTTCCATCAGGGCCTCTTCTTTTTTCAGCTTAAACCAAAAAGAGACAAACACAATTATCACTGCGATGATCGCCCGATAGTCCCCCACGATGAGGGCATGGCCTGTGAAGATCAGAAGCAATCCGGTGTAGATAGGATGTCGCACAAAACGATAAGGTCCTGAAGTGATCAGCGCATGATCTGCTTTCTGCTGAACTGTCGCGCTCCAATTCGTGCCCAGAAGGTATCTGGCCCAGCAAGCGGTCACCAGGCCCGCTGCGGAAATACTTAAGCCCAGGATACCAACGAAGTCAATGTGCGGAACGAAATTTTCGCGGAACCAGGACGTGCCGTACCAGTCACCGGGGCCCAACAAAACGAACGCTACGATCAGTGGAAGCCAATAAAAGGCAAAACGTTTAAGAAATGATTCAGTCCTGACCGTTGTCTTTACTCCCAGCGCGGAAATAATCCAATATGTCAAAAAAATCAACCAAATGATCCTGAGGCCGATCTTAATGTATTCGCTCATGCCGTATCAGTCGCATGTACCGCGAAGCAATTACACCCGCTACTTCTTCGGTTCTTCGAAATTCTGGAATGCATAGACGAAGCCCAGCGAGAACACCTGCGAGAACTGTGCTCCTGAGTCCTGATCGTAGTCATAGAGAAGGATTCCGCCCAGACCAACGTTGATGAATTTGTTGACCTTCATCATGATGTCGAGATCCACACGATGGTCGATGGTCTTCGGCTCGAATGTTTCATAGTTGGCGAACATCATGTACCGCCATTTCAAATTCACATTCTTCATGATCTCCTTATTGAAGTCGGCCTGTATCTGCGCCGCAAGAAATTCGAAGCGTGTCGTTTCCGTTGAGTCGACGCCATATGGTTCCGGCGCTACCGTCTTCGTAAATCTTCGCGGATCCTGAACTATGGTCAACCTCGGCGCAAACGGAGAGATCCTGACCTTAAAATAATCTACCGGATGATATTCCAGACCCCAGGCAGAAGTGATGAAAGCCGGAGCAAGAAAATCGGATATCTGGGTTTTAGTGTTATCGTTGGCGTAGTTATATCCTTTATAAAACTGGCTCAGGAAATTCAATGAAGAATATAGTCCCCAGATTTTACTCAGGTCATAGCCATATTTCGTGTCGAGAAAAAGCCGGTCGATGGTTTTGCGGTAGCCCTGGCCGGAATTGTTCACAAAGCCAAAGGCAAGGTCGATCTCGCTGTCCCAGCTTCGCCTTCCTTCTTTATAGTTTGCCTTGTAGTTAAAGAGGCCGTTGAAGCCTACCGAGTTGATCCCACCCCCCTTCCAGTTCGATGAAAAAGCGGCCTGGTTGAAATTAAGGGCAAGGTTAAATTTTCGTTTCCAGAGAAGTGTGTCGGTCTGCGCCGACGAAAGTGTTGTAAATGCAAGAATTGCGACAACAGACAGGTAGAATTTTTTCATTTTTTTCGTGTTGGGGAGAAAAATATCGAGAGCGACTCAAAATCTCCAAAATGACAGAAAAAAAAGATACCAGCTGCAGCCCGGGTTACGGTCAGATGTTGTTCAGCTTTATCTCGTCAAGTGCTACCTCGGTAAGAGGCTTGGTGATGAACTTGATCACGTGATTGTTGTTCACGATCTTGTCGATGTCGCGCTTGTTGTCGGAGCTTGAAAGGATGATCACCTTACACTTATTGCGAACAATCTCGTTGAACTTTTCAAATTCGTAGAGGAAAACAAAACCGTCTACAATCGGCATGTTGATATCCAGAAAGATCAGGCTTGGCAGGTTCTCCGCATTGGTCTGGTTCTCACGCAGGTAATCCAGCGCAGCTTTTCCGGAACCTTTCACTTCAACTCTTCTGGCAAACTTCGTAATCTCAATGATACGCTTACTGATAAAATTATCAGTGTCGTTGTCATCCACGAGCATTACCAAGTCAATAGCTTTAGTGTCAGTTTGCATTAACATTCAATGTACAGGGGCATCACAATACAATCACAATTCACAAAAATATTCTTTTTTATAAAATTTGGTAACAGGACGTCAAAAATAGCCCGGAATCGAGTAATAAACTTTTCGGTTTTGTTGAAATCTGCTTTTCAGCGGCCCCTTACCTTTAGTTTTTCGCCAACGGAGAGCGAAAAGTCTTTCTTTTCGTTCCATTCCATGATGTCTTTGATGGTGACGCCATACTTCCGGGCGATGCTGTACAGCGTATCGGACGACTGCACTTCGTGGATGAACTCCTTTTGCGGGCTAACGGCTTGAGCAAGTGGTTCTTGAGATGAAACCCTAAGAATCTGGCCGATTTTCAGCCCCTGCTGGAGGTCCAGATTATTCCATTTTACGAGATCCATAACGCCAACGTTGTACATGTGGGCAATTGCATAAAGTGTTTCCTTCGCCTGCACAACATGGGTGTCCTTTTTCTGACTGGCGGCGGCCACAATTCTGTTCGTATCAACAGCTATGGGTTCTGTTGCAGGTAAGATTTGCGTGGAAGTTTGAACCGTATCGGACAAAGGCGAACCGGATGTAACCTGAATGTTGTCAACCTGAATCCTTATCGTGTCAGTAGATATTTGTTGCGGGGGTGCTGTCCAGTTAAATGTCTCACTTTCCTCGACCTGGGCGACGGTGGTCACCACTTTCCCCATCTCCGATTTCGGTTTCATCGCCGAAAGCCACAGAATTGTGCCGGGAGCCACATCGTCCGAGTTAAGCCTGTTGAATTTTCTCAGCCTGCTCATCTTCACACCGTATTTCTGGCTCACGGACCAGAGAGATTCGCCCGCGGCAACCGTGTGAAATTCTTCTTCAGCCCGCCCGCGCTTTTTTCCCAGCAGGTAATAGTCACCCGCCCTGAGCTGACTGGTGTACCTGATGTCGTTCCATTTCAGAAATGAGGCCAGATCAACCTGTGCACGTTCAGCAAGCTTTACCGGAGTTTCCCCTGCGAGCGCCTGAATAGCCCTGATGCCATTCACCTTTGTGGCAACTGATGCGCGGGCGGCAACGGATTTCATCTGAACCTTTTGGTCTTCCGAACCGATTCTTGTATCGGTCTTAACAACGTGGGTTTCCGGCAACTTAAGTCCGGTCCTGGTCGGGATCAGAATGGTATACTGCCGGTCTTCAGGAATGTCACCCGATTTTGTCCACTTGTTGTAGCTTCTCAGCTCCTCCTCGTCGACTGAAAACTCTTTCGCCAGCGCCTTGAGGTTTTGCTTTCCTCCCGGCTGAAAAGGCAGAAGCTCCACCTGGCCTTTTCCGCTCACGCTGCCTTCGAATGCGATCTTGTATGACAGGAATTTTCTTACGTACCAATAAGTTTCACTGGTGATCTCCGCATGCTTTTCTCCACTCCGATCCTTCTCCTGCCGCATCACTCCTCCTGCTCCCATCTGATAAGCCTGAAGCGCATAAAGCCAGTTATCGAACATGGAGTTGTTCTTTTTGATATACCTCGCCGCAGCCCGCGTGGCTGAAGCAATGTTCTTACGCTCATCGATATCGTGGTCCACTCTCAGGCCCATCTCCATCGCGGTAAAATCCTTGAATTGCCAATACCCGACGGCGTTCGAAACAGAAACTGCATCTGCTACCAGCGCACTCTCCTGGAGAACGAGGTATTTAAAATCATCGGGAACACCTTCTTCCGCAAATATTTTTTCGATGATAGGGAAATAGGTCTTCGCACGATCGGCCTTGATATTGAAATGTTTGGGGGATTGGGTCAGGGCATCGACATCTTTCTGGATCAATCGCCGGGCGTCATCGCGGATCACGAGCTTCATGTCGGCAAACTCCATTTTATGAGGCACCTGAACGGTTTGCGCAGCTGTGCTTATCGAATACACAGCAAAAAATAACGCAGCGAATATTCTCATAGTCGAAAAAAATATCTCACACTATCAGCGACCAACGCTATGCCGGCTACCCGCTGATCTTTCTCACCACCATTATTCCATCGCGGATCGGCAGCAATACGTTCTCCACTCTCGGGTCGGACTGGATCTTGCGGTTGAATTCTACAATTGCCCTGGTATCCTTGTCAGGATTATCATGGAGCACCTTGCCACTCCACAAGACATTATCCGCCAGTATAAAACCATTCAAATTTACACGATCTATCACCAAATCGAAGTAGCGGCTGTAATTTTCTTTATCGGCGTCGATGAAGACGAGATCAAAACGTTCCGTGAGGGTTGGAATTATCCCGGTTGCATTTCCGATGAGGAACGAGACACGGGAATCAAGCTGTGCTTCCCTGAAATAACTCCGTACGCGGTCTTCAAGCTCATCGTTGATATCGATGGTGATGAGCTTTCCTCCGGGTGCAAGCCCTTCTGCCAGGCAGATCGCCGAATAGCCCGTATAGGTTCCGATCTCGAGAATGTTCCGCGGTTTGATCATGTGGCTGATCATCGAGAGAACTCGTCCCTGAAGGTGGCCCGACAACATACGGGGCATCATCACCTGGGCGTGCGTGTCGCGCGAGATCTTTTTCAGCAGAGTACTTTCTTCGCTTGTGTGTTGCTCGCTGTACTGTTGTATCTCGGGTTTTATAAAATCCATTTTATACCAAAACTGCGTGGCCGTTTGTTACCAATTTATGCTCCGGCTCCATAATGAGGTAGCTGAGCATACTTTCGTCAAAGATATCACGCGCAATTCTTAAAAGCTTGTTCGACGTTGTTTTATCGATCGTCTGGTAGATCTCGTCAAGCGACGGAACATACCCGAGGTCAAGAAGGCTTCGGCCCATCATGAGCATGAGGCTGAGGTTGTTTTCTTCAGACATGGCCAGTTGCCCTTTGATCTGCTCTTTCGCAGAAGAAAGCTGACGGCTGCTCAAAGGCTTCTCGCAAAACCTGTAAAGCTCCTTCTT
This sequence comes from uncultured Chryseosolibacter sp., assembly GCA_966095595.1. Taxonomy (GTDB): domain Bacteria; phylum Bacteroidota; class Bacteroidia; order Cytophagales; family Cyclobacteriaceae; genus Chryseosolibacter. The sequence continues at coordinate 28,602 of CBHTUB010000008.1, forward strand.
CACGACATTGATCGCCTTGTCGAGCTGACGAGGCTCGGTGCCGAAGAATACTGCGAACATCCCGGTATCGGTATAGGGGATGTAATGAGCATCGATCGAATACACGAACCCGTACTTCTCGCGAAGCGCAAGGTTGAGCCTCGAATTCATTCCGGGTCCTCCGAGAATGTTGACAAGCAGGAATAACGGTATCCTGTTCTCGTGTCCTATCGGATAGGCATCGCTTCCTATGGCACATTTTGCCTGCTTGACCGAACGTTTGAGAACGGCTTCATCGGGTTTATACACCGTGAATCTTTTTCTCTTGGATGTTGCCTTTTTTTTCGGGATAACATCGAGGTAGGTATTCACGATGCGCTCAACCTCCTGTACTGAAATATTACCGACAACCGAGAAGACGATCTCATCCGTGCTCATGTGGTTCTTCACGAAGTTCACGAAGTCCCGCTTGCGAAATGACTTGACCGTCTCCGGCCTGCCCAGAATGTTCATTCCCATCGGGTGATTTTTGTATACGATGGCCTCAAACTCATCCTGAAGCGAGTCGTCCGGGCTGTCGAAATACATGGCCATCTCCTCGAGTATTACGCCGCGTTCCTTTTCGATCTGCTTGTCGGGAAAAATGGAATTGAAGGTGATATCACTCAGAACATCGACTGCACGTTCAAAGTATTGGTCGCGAACCGATGCATAGAACACTACCTTTTCCTTGTCGGTATAGGCATTCAGCTCTCCCCCTATCGAGTCGAGGCTGCTGATGATGTGATAGGATTTCCGGCGCTTTGTTCCCTTGAAAGCCATGTGTTCCCAAAAGTGTGCAATACCCTGATTGTCCCGGCTGCCGATGTCGAGTATCAATCCGCAGTGTACGATCTTGGTTGTCGTGATCCTTTGGTGTATCACCCGAATGCCGTTAGACAACTTTATTACTTTAATATTTTTCATTCAACCTTGCCAGTTAACAACGTTTCACCTACGAACACTCATGACCGTCTACGGTCATCTGGTTTGCCTTCACCCCGTGCTATTGCTTATTTTCCAATAATTCAAATGGCACAAGGATTGTAATTTTTCTTCCACTATGAATACACAACGAGTAAAAACCTGTTTCACACTTACGTTCACTCAGGAGCAGTACGAACGCGCCAAGAGCTACGTCGACGATATGAAGAGGCATCCTCAGCGGATCTTCTGGCGTGGAAAAGAAGGCAAAACCGACGAGGAGTTAGTAATAGAACAAATCGCGCACCGAATTCTATCCGGATTTTATAATGATGACCCTATGACAGCGGGCCGTCAGATCATCCGTATGGAAGCCGGAATAAACGGAAAATAATACTCCTGACTATCAAGTGATTACTGCCGGTTAGGCCGGTTCAGATTCGTTCGAGTACTTTTTTGATCAACGAATCGATGACCTTGTTTGGGTCGTCCGCGAACCGATTTTTCATGCGGTTGGCGATGATGGCATTTACACTGAGTATTTCGTGCCCCAAAAGGCGGCCCAGAGCGTAATAACCAGAGGTTTCCATCTCGAAATTGCTGAGTCTGAAATTGAGCAACTTGTGGTAATACAAGTTCAAATTGTCGAGTAAAAGTGGGAATTTCAGCGAATTTCGCACTTTTCTTCCCTGCGGCGCATAAAAACCCGGACATGTCACGGTATTGCCGCTCAGCATGTCAGTGCCAATCTGTCTCTTCAGGGAAACTGACCCCTTGACAACATACGGGCGGAACGGAAGTCCAATCCTGGATTGGAGGTCATCCGCCAATATCTCCTCTTCATCATCCATTTCCAGTTCATAAAAAGCCATCAGGTTATCGAACCCTACAGCAAAGTCTGTCGCCAGGTGAGCGCCGATCTCGACGTCATCCTGCATGGCACCCGATGTTCCGACGCGGACAATAGTCAGCTTGCGATGGATCTTGTTTACCTCGCGGGTCTTGAGGTCGATGTTCGCGAGCGCATCCAACTCCGTCAGCAGTATTTCGACGTTATCAGTTCCAATCCCCGAGCTGATAACGGTGATCCGTTTTTTCTTGTAGGTGCCAACGTGTGTCACGAACTCACGCTTATTGATCTCGAACTCGATCTCATCGAAGTGTTCGCTGACCCTGTGCACACGCGTGGGATCGCCAACGGTGATCACTTTGTCAGAAAGATGAACCGGAAGCAAGTTCAAGTGGTAGACACTTCCGTCCGGGTTCAGAATGAGGTCGGTCTGGCTGATCTTCATATTAACCTTTTACAGGTTGTGCAGGATTTCCGAACACGGTCTCCCCTGCCTTCACCGGCGCAATGACCACAGATCCCGCTCCTACGCGCGCTCCCTTGCCGATCGTGATGCCTGAAATTATAATGACACCAGAACCAATAAAAGCTTCATCCTCGATCTCGGCCCCTGCGTTAACAATGCTGCCTGCACCGATCTGCACATAGCTACCGATCTTTACTTCAGCTCCCACAACCACATTCGAGTGAACTATGCAGTGACTTCCAACCTCGGCCCCTGCCCCGATACAGGCACCTGCGTCGACAAAATTACCATGACTGATGCTTGCTGAACTCGCAATGACGGATGACGGATGTACGGCATTGACGGGTTGCACATGCCGGACCTCCTGCAGCATTTTGACTGTTGCCTTCCGGAGCTTGTTGTCATCGAGCGCGACAAATGCCTCACACTTTTTCCCGATCAGCTTGAGATAGCCATCGTCATCCGTCGATCCCAGAACGGTGACATTATCTATTTCCTTGCCATGAAGGCTTTTATTGTCGTCCAGGAAACAGTATACGACGTTGCCATTGTTCTCGAAGATTTCCTTCACGGCGCGGCCAAGAAAATTCGCGCCAAAAATTACCACAGGATTTTCCATAACGTGCAAAGGTAGAACGTCACAGCTTGTTGAACAACATCGATTTTTCCTTCAAATAATCACTCCCGATGCCAACCGACAAGACCAGCATCAGAAAATGGGCCTCATAGCCGACCCGATAGCGGGACAATGTGCCGAAGTTGGGTGACGAAAGGGTGATAAACGTGGACAATACTATAACAAAGGTGAGAATGGCAAGTCCGAACGTAAGAAGTGAATGGTTATCCCGCTCAACTTTCACCAGCGCCAGGACCGCCAGCACCAGGATCGCAAGGTTTTCAAATGAAGCTATGATCTGAAGTGGATTTTGGGCTTCCCACACAAATGGCCGAAACAATCCTGAAAAACAGGCCCAGGGTGCATTAAGGGCGATCGATCCTGCGTCTTCAGAGAGATTATAAAATTCGACAAGATCCCCTGGCTCCGACAATCTCTGAAAGGCGAGATTATTTTCAACGATTACCTTTCCCAAACTATGGATATCGAAGTTCGGGTGCAGGAACGTGATCAGAAAAAACGGAACGATGATGATACACAGCCAGACGATCGTCTTTTTAACGACAGACAATCCCGGCATTCTCGCCGTTATGAAATCGAAACAAAACGCAGACACTGCGACTACTGCAAAGATTGCTGCATAGTGATATTTAAGCGCCCACAATATCCAGAATGCGATCAGGCCGATGACGCCATTCCCAACAGAAACTTTTCGGATGAACTTCAATGATACAAATACTGTACTCAGAAAAAACAGGCACGCACATGCAAGGCTTTCCTTGATGAGACCCGAAGTCCAAAAGACAATGGACGGGAAAAAGAGAAAGGCGACCGCCGCCGCAAGTGTGAGCCCGGGCAGGTGACGTGTGATGCATCGAAATAAATGCCACGAGGCAAGAAAAGAGATCAAAGAAAAGTAACAGCTGATGAGCCAATAATTTCCGCCCGTGACCAGGCTGAACAGGCTCGCGATCTTCGAAAAGAAAAATGCCCGTGGAGCTACCAGTGAAAGTTGAAGTTCAGCCGGAACGGATGGCGATAACAGGAGATCAAAATATCTGCGTGGATCGGCTAACGCAAGATTTGCCAGGACTTTTGCATCCCGGTGATACATAATGGTATCCCCAACTCCCTGATAGAAATGAACGTATATCCACCCGAGAGCCCACCCGGCACTGACCTTTAATAACAGGGCTGGCCAATATAATTTTCGCTGCGGAGATGGCTGACATCTATAGACGAACCATGCCATCAGCAACAGCGCTAAAACGTTTACCAGGTAGACCAGGATAGTCATTACATCACGGGCCGGATCAATGCCGAACCAATATTACAATCAAGGCATCGTTTCCGTAAACAAAAGTTATTATATAATTCGATCAATGATTGCGAATCAAATGCGGTCTTGCATCGAATGCCGAGATCCGACCATCGCCGTATGATCATGTTCGACTCCGCCGGTAGCTGGTGCAACATCTCTATAGCCCTGTCGATGAATGCCTGCTCATCCGTTGACTTACCCACTGCAACGAGAAGCGGAATAACGGTGTTAATGATCACATTCTCGACACTTTCCTTACCGATGCCCGAAACCGTATCAAGCTGTTTTCTTCCAAACATGTAATGCCTCTTCCAGTAATCGGATTGTTCAACGTCGAATACTTTCCTTAGGTCCTCCAATGATCCCGATTCGACGAGGGCTGAAAAAATATTCCTGGTGGAGTGCAGCACCGCGGCGAGCTGGCCTATCCTCAGCGTCGGAAAATTCGCGGGCCTGAGTCTCAAAAACTTCCATTGTGATCTGTTGAGGGTCCTGCCATCCAGCGAGAACTTGCGCCGCAGGACATGAAACTCCCGTTGAAGCAATTGAAAATATTCGTCAGGATGGTCCTCCTCGAGAAAACCGCCCTGCCCGAAGAGCAGTGCTTCGATTTGTGTGATCTGGTCCGCGTGCTTCATCAACGTTTTGTAAGGCAAGGCCCGAGACAACGCATGGAAGGCTTCACTGTTTATTTTGAATCCAAAATTTCTGCAGATCATCTGGTAACAGGTCTCCTGCCAGTCACCGTGATTGATCTTCATCATTTTCAGAATAGCAGCCGCCTTCGCTTCCAAACGTGTTGCCAGGGTTTTCTCGAGCATGGAGAGTCGGATAATTTCATCAACTTCTCCTATGGAAACTGAGCAGGGAATCACCTCTGGACTTAGTACCACACGGCTATAACGTGTCAACAAACTCTCGGCAACCCTTTTCTGCAACGTCAACGCGGGAAGCAAAGTGTTGTCTTCACGAACGACGTCATAGTCATTCTTCCACACCACGTGGAGGATCACATTATTATACGCGGGATCAAACTGATGGCGGTGGTCCCTCCATCCGGAAGCGTTGATGTGTATCTCGACATTTCCGATCCACTCGATACCATCAATTTTTACTCTTGCATCGGAGAAGTCCGGACCTGCGTTCGTATTTCTGTAGCCGGGATGGAGTACCTGAAGCGGTTCACCTGAAGTGGTTACGAGGTTGGCGCGATCAAAATATTGAAATTGCCAGATGTAGTGCAACAATGATTCTTGCATCGGAGAGAGGATTTTAGTTTCTCCGATTTAATATTTTTCCAATGTAAAATCAATAAACTACCTGAGATATAGTTCGAGATACTTCGCCATCTCCTGCTGAACCTTGTGACTTTCTTTTTTTGCAACATCAGCGAAGTCCTTATCCGGTGAGGCGTAGATAATTGCTCTGGCAGAATTTACAAGCAGACCACATTTGCGGTTCATACCATATTTTGAAACCTGTTCGAGGTCGCCACCCTGCGCGCCAACGCCCGGCACAAGAAAGAAGTAGTCTTGGGCGAGTGCACGAATGCTTTCGAATTTTTCAGGATGTGTTGCACCAACGACAAACATCAATTGATCCGGCGTAGCCCACTGCATGGCCTTGAGCAGTACTTCTTCGTAAAGTTTGCGACCCGTAACGAGCGATTCGATCAGTTGAAAGTCACTGCTTCCCGGATTGGAGGTATGGGCCAGCAGGATCACCCATTTGTCCTTGAACTGCAGGAAGGGCTTGACGGAATCTTCGCCCATGTAAGGCGCGACAGTCACGGAATCAAAGTCCATCTGCTGAAAGAATGCACGGGCATACAGGCCCGAAGTATTGCCAATGTCTCCGCGTTTGGCGTCGGCGATGGTAAAAATACCTTGCGGAATATACTCCAATGTCTTTTCGAGACTTTCCCAGCCCCTGCTGCCCAACGCTTCATAGAACGCTATATTGGGTTTGTAGGCAACAGCATATTCATGGGTCGCGTCGATGATCCTGCGGTTGAACTCGAATATCGGGTCCGCCTCTTTCAACAAGTGTTTCGGGATCTTGTCAAGGTCGGTATCAAGACCCACACAGAGATAAGACCGCTTTTTTTTGATCTGTTCAAAGAGCTGATTGGAGTTCATGGACGTAAAAATACACAAAGCAAAAAAAATCAGGCTGCCTCCGCGGTGGAAACAGCCTGACAATTATTGAAC
>CBHTUB010000009.1:0-34963 GCA_966095595.1 uncultured Chryseosolibacter sp.
CGGCTGAGTCACCTCATCTTCTACTTCCAGCGGATAAATGAAAACAGGAACGTCGAACAGATGGATACCCTGCAATCCAGGAATAAGGTTGGCATCGAAAAAGTCATACTTTAAAAGACGCGTTTCGATTCCCCAGTTCCTGAAGTGTTCCTGAAGCTTCAACAGTTCCCGGCTCATTACCGTCAAGGGTGTGGCCGTTGCTTCAAACCCGGCAATGTGACGCCATGTTTGCGATCGATACTCCAGGTAATAGAGATCGGACCGCCCGATGGTGAGCTTATAATCGAATGCGGCATAGCCGGGTACAAAGTAGCCGGGATAAAAAAATCGCAGTCCCCGTTCCCTGCAAAAACGGATCTTATTGTAGATCAGGAATTTTCCCAGGCTGTATTTTTTATAGCTCGGATGGTAGAATGAAGAAATGCCCGCGGCGCTGTTTTTGCCCAGATCAAAGAATCCACAGGCGATCAGCGTGTCGCCGTCGTATACTGCTACCTCGCGCGTATCGAAGATATCGTGAAGTGACTCGCGGAACATCAGCTGATGCAGCGACGCTGACGTCTCAAAAGCTACTGATTCTTTGTAAATGCTGTATAATCGCTCCCGCTGCTCATCGATCCTGATCGGACCGATCTCCACCCTGAACCTGGAATTGGCTTTCATGAGCTTTTGTTCCGTCCGGTCAGGCGCGTAGGTTGCAAGGTCGATACGCAGCCAGAGCGCGCTATAAAAATGTCCCTTGAAGTTGAGAAAGTTCGTTGTGAAGATCGTCTGGCCCATACGGAACCATCCGCGCTCCAGGAACGCATCCAACTCTGCAGCGGATAAAGAATCGGGAGATTGGACCTCAGCGAACATGCTTTCGAAAACGATCAGCCATAAAGATATACAATCTTGTTCAACCTTTTGACACCCCCGAAAGCTTTGACATCAGGACCGGTTCGCCCTGACAAGCTGCTGATAAAGCGACATCAGTTTCTTCAATTCACTTGCCATGCTCACAGCTATGGCTTCGGTCCCGATCTCGCCATCACCGGGTTGAAATGATTTGCCGATCACGATACGACAATAGCGTGCATCATCCTCGCGTATAAATTCCGCCAGCAATTCTGCGGATTGAAACAAGTCGAGCCAGCGCTTGTCGCCCGCAACTTCGACGAAATATTTTTTCCCCATTCCTCCCAGAAATTGGAAAAGATTTTTGCGGTCATCCACGTCCGACAAGAGGCTTTTGAGCACGTCTCTGTCCGATCGCCCCTGATTGACATCTGCATACAAACCGATCATGAGTTCTTTCTGGCTCAAGGCTACGATCACCTGCAGCGACTCTTCCCTGGAACGGGATGCCGGAGAAAACGACAGCCCTATTTTTTTTATTGCTTTATTATCAACTGATGGCGTAATGTTCAGAAGGTGGTCTTCAACGTCGCCGCGTAACAGATTGAGCGCTGCCAGGTCGCCCTTCATCGCATTAAAAAGGTCAGCAAACTTCTTTTGAACATCTTCCCTGCCCTGCACCACGATCGGATTCATGGACGATGCTTTAGCGTTCGATAACGCCAGATAATCCTCTTTCTTAAAATATTGGTTCCTGAACTTTATAGAATCCCAGCTAAACGCCCTGGACGTTATTTCTGCCACTTCCCTTTTTTCAATGCGCGACTCTAACTGTTTTCGCTTCAGCTCAGGATACAAGAGCTCATACTCTTCTATAAACCGATCGCTCAAAGGCTCACCAAATTCGAAGTACCCCGTAAACCACGATTTGAGCGCTTCGATCTCCTTGATATCCGTGATCCGATAAAATATCTCTTCCTGATCCTTGATGCCGCCTAAAGTAAGGTGGCCTGTGCCAATGAAAGCAACAGACTTCCGGAAGGGCAGATCGAATATATATAGATTGGCGTGAAAGTGATTTCTTGTGTAGATCGTGAAGATGATCCGGTCCTGGTAGTGTTTGAGAATATTCCTCAGTGTTCCGGGGCTTGTCGGTTCATCCATACCCGTGACGATGCTCAGCTTTGATTTCGTGGAAATACGACTGCGGATAAATTCGAATCCCGAGTCTGACAGGGCGGTAGTGGCAATGTAACAATGCTCGGCCTGTTGCAGGATCTTATCGTTGATAAGGGGTGCTGCGAGTTTTTTGATGATCATGTTTGAAATCCGAAGCAATATTGTGATAAAAACAAACAATTCGAACATATCGGCGGAGCTTGCGGTTTGCGTATCGGTAAATTCGTTATCGGTTATCCGATGTCCCTGACCGACGTTGGAGATCATAGATTAATTGAAATTTTTTGTTGCCTTTATGAAACTAACGCACGCGGTAGGCGTGTATCCTATTTTAACCTATTTTTAGCGCACATTCCACATCCATGAAAAACATAGCCTTAACCGTCTTTCTTTTTTCGATCCTTTCTGTCGCAGCAGCCCAGGAAATCCTGCCTCCAATTCAAAAGTGGCAGGGAAAAAGCCTGGAGCTGATCGCAAAGGCAAACGATCCCTGGATCACGCACACGGAGAAAAACAATTTCACAACAACACCTTCGTACGATGAAACGATGGACTGGTTCAAAAAGCTGATCCAATCGACAACCACGATGAAATATGTGTCGATCGGGACGAGCGCGCAGGGGCGTGAGATACCGATGATTATCGTCACCAGCGACGGAAAATTCAGCGCTGCGGAAATCCGCCAGTCGACAAAGCCCGTGATCCTTGCACAGGCAGGAATCCATGCCGGGGAGATCGACGGCAAGGACGCCGGAATGATGTTGCTCCGCGACATTGTTTCGCGTAAGAAAAAATTGCTCGACAATGCGATCATACTGTTTGTGCCGATACTCAACGTGGATGGTCACGAGCGGACCTCGCCCTTCAATCGCGTGAATCAACGCGGACCTGACAACATGGGCTGGCGAACAAATGCGAGAAACCTCAACCTCACCCGCGACTACACGAAGCTCGACAGTGAGGAGATCAATGCCATCATTCAGGTGATGAATGACTACAACCCTTCGCTTTATCTCGACCTGCACGTGACCGATGGCGCAGACTACCAATACGACATCACCTACGGATACAGCCAGGCCTACTCTCCGGCCTCATCCGGGTGGCTCAATAAATTCCTGACACCGCATGTCGATCAGCGCCTCAAACAAATGGGGCACATACCCGGTCCGTTACTTTTTGCAGCCAATGATCGCGATTTTACTCAGGGTGTGATCGAGTATCCCTATTCTGCAAGGTTCTCGAACAACTATGGCGATCTGATCCACGTTCCTTCTATCCTACTCGAAAATCATTCGCTGAAGCCGTTCAAACAACGTGTCCTCGGTACCTATGTTTTTCTGGAATCTATTCTCGAGATCGTGAACAAGGAGGGAGCTGCGCTGAAGCAAGCTGTTGCAAAGGATGCACAATATCGCCCACAGGAACTGGTCCTTACATGGAAACAATCATCAACACCAGAGGAAATGACGTTACTGGGCATCGAATCACAAGTTCAGAAATCCAAAATATCCAATGGCGAGTTTGTTCAGTGGACGGGAAAGCCGGTAACCCAAAAGGTACCACTCTACCGCAGCAACATTCCCGACGCTACGGCAAAACGGCCAAAAGCGTATTGGGTACCTTCAACGTACAGGGAAGTGATTGAAAAAATCAAAAAGCACGGAATTCAAGTTCAGGTTATCGAAGAACCAACGAATGTGAAAGTATCCATGCATCGCATCTCCGATTACAAAATTGCTCCGCAACCGTTCGAAGGACATTTCGGTGTAACGATCCAATCGGTTCCCGAAGAGCGAAACGAAACTTTTTATCCCGGTGCCGTCCGCATCTCGCTCGACCAGCCGAAAGGCGACCTGTTGATGCACCTGCTCGAGCCGCTCAGCTCGGATTCATTTCTGCAATGGGGTTATTTTTCGGAGATCTACAATCGAACCGAGTATATCGAAACATATGTTCTCGAGCCGCTCGCAGAACAGATGCTGAAAGATCCAAAGATCAGGGAAGCATTTGAAAAAGCTAAGGAGCAAGATCCAAAGCTCGTGAATAGCCAGGACGAACTTTACAAGTGGTTCTACCAACGCTCTCCGTACTTTGACGCGAGATGGCTGTTGTACCCGGTGGGTGTAGAATATTGATGCATGGGAGGCCAGTGTTGAAAATTTCACCAGCATGCGCTTACGGAATGCCCATTTCGTCGATTGAACGCCACTAATGTTTTTGTCACCTGTTGGGTATAATAGTTTTCCGTATCGGGTTTGAATTCAAATTCAAATCAGGGTATGAAAAAAATATTATTAACCGCATGTGCAGCCGTAACGATCACAATCGCCGGCGTGGCACAGGAACAGAAGACATCTCCAAGCAGCGATTACAAAAAAGATAAAGTACAGCAAGCAGCTGACAGCACTTATCATCACGCTGACACAACATTGAACCAGGGTGTTAACCGCACGGGGCAGCGACTGGAAAATCAGGCCGACGAGACCGGAAAGGATATCAGACAGGGAGTAGACAAGATGGATCAGGGCGTTGAACGTACCGGTGATCAGCTTCGGGAAGGGGCTGAGAAAGTCGGAACGGAAACGAAAGAGGGCGTTCAACGCGCGGGCGAAAATGCTGAGGACAATGCCGAAGGTGCCATGAACAAGATGGATACCACTGGAACCGGTACAACAAGCTCGAACGAAAACAAAAATGACAGCCAGCAGGCAGTTAATGCTACGGAATCGGGCGAGCCTAAGCCTTATCACGAAGTCGTGGTTGTCGAGGATAAGGAAGGCCCAAATGGTGAAGTGGTGTATAAGTTCAATGATATGTATTACTACGTCGACAGGGACAAAGACAAGAAACTGGTAAAGATCGACGAGTCGGAACTAAAGGACATCAAGCATAAGGTGATCGTGAAGACCGGCGGCAAAAAGTCCGGCAAAGGCACAAAGTCGTCAGCACAGAAATCTTCCATGAAGTCGAAAGGCTGATTCAAAATTCACAGGAACTAAATCATGGTCAGACCGGCCATGATTTTTTGTTTTAGCACGGAATGGTAAAGATGCAAATGCAGGATCAATACGCAGGACTGACAGTATCGATATTGATATGTCCCTTATTGTCACTCTTCAAAGCAGACACTCTTTCCTGGGCTGGAGCTTTGTCTTTTTTGGTCGAAGACAACTTAGCCTCGATCTCGTCTCTGATGATCTTTCTGATTTCTTTTCTGTCCTTTTCGGTCATATGGGAAAACGTTTAAAATTTAATATAATATAAATCGTATGCCAACCGTTCAAAAGCTCCACTTGCCATTCCCCTGGCCATCATCGCGTCACACCGGAGAAAATCCGCCACAGCCAGTAATTCGAAGTCATCAACACAAGCGCTCAGCACGAATCCCGAAGTGAATACCTCATTAAGTACGTGAAATTTTTTTCCTGGTCATCATAATCACGGAAGGAAATTTTTTCATTTGTGAAGCATGTGCGTAATCAGAAAAATTTCGACCACTAACAATCTTTAGTTTGGGATCAGTTATATTGGATCAATATCCTTACGAACGATTATGAAAGTATCCATTCACATCAAAAAGCAGAATACAACTTCATACGAGCAAACAGGTGTTCGGGAATTTACCGTGTTGCCGAGACAAGATGAATTCATCAGTCTGAAAGATCATCCCAATATTCATTTTCAAATCATTGCGATCCATCATCGCGAAGACGGAGAGATCGAATTGTATGCATTACAGGCAGAGGCGCCGTGGGAATATCGTAAGTCAGGTAACATCGGCTTTTCATTCTGATCTATGATGATGTCAACTTCCTCCGGCAAGAACAGGACGTACAACATCATCGCCATATGTTGTGGATTATGGTTTATCCTCACCGGGTCTGTGTGGGTATATTTTGCCAATTTATTCCTCAGCTTTCCACTTGCGATACTCGGCTTCTACTTCTGGTACCGCGCTAGAAAGAACGGATCAACTGATAAATGGAATCTCGCCGGGCTGATATTGCTCGCTACAGGAGCGGTCATGTCATTTGTCACACTCGTTGCGCTTCTCATTACCAATTGACCTACATCTTCACCCACTGAATGGTGTACGACACGGATGAGCTGAAATATCCGTCGGGCTCATATTCATAGTACTCGCCGGGAAGCGCAACGGGAATATTATACGTGTAGCCCAACGTGATCGTCCATCGATCCACAGTGAGCGCGACCGGAATGGAAAAAGAATAGTTCATCAGGCCGAATGCGTTTTCCTCCCGATACTGCCCTTCGTAATACTCCCGGATCAATATGTCGATCTGATCGCCGGAATAATCATGATAACGCAGGAACAGTCGGGCCGCTGCCTGGCGGTCCTGCTCGAGCAACCACGTAAGCCGGATATGCTGCCGCAGGGTGAGGAATGGAAAATCGTTCTGTTTGATGATCTGATGAAGCTCGGATATCGCAGTTCGTGGCTGACGGACATACAGTACATTCCCTGTCCCGTATTGGATCGAAAACGTTGGCAACAACCGTATCCTGCTCTTTGAGAATTTCGTCCTTACGGTGAATTTTCCGGTCAGGTTCACAGTCAGCCTGTGGGCATCCTCGTTCCCATACAGAAATGTGTAGTCGACTCCAGCATCCATGTGCTTGCGCTGATAATAAGCTGCAAGCTGTGCGCTTTTATCGAATGAGTGGCTCGGCAGCGTATCATTGTAAAAGAGAAAATCATGCGTTGCAATTAGGTTGACGCGCCTGGCAAAAGTATGTGAATATCCAAGGGAAAGGTCCGTGAGGTAATACCGTGGCTCGAACTCGCTGCTCCAATAACCCGTCGCTGTACCGAACAATCCGGTGTGGTGGTAGTATGCGAGCCCCGGCACGATTCCGGATTGGTTGAAACCGAAGCTGCGACCCGACGATACGACCTTACTTACATAACCTGTACGGAAATTGAGGGCAGAGATCTTTGCAGAGTCCATCGCAAAAATGCTGTCGGCAAGCTTGAAGAGATCTGGGATTTGCTGACTCCCGAAAATAGAATCGAGCTCTGCATAGAGTGCGTCGATTGCTGCGTTATTATCCTGCGAAACAGCGGATGTGGAAAACAGCAAAATACAAAGTAAGCTTCCCGCAATGGCAGACAGAATAAAGCGCATGCATGAAATGGTTGTCCGTATCGAAGTTATTGATCGTTCATCTTTCGCTCAATACGTCTATCCATTCTCTCGCGATTCTCTTTTCTGTTCTCGAGTCGTTTGATGATCATTTGCTTGAAATCGTCCTCTGCCTTCCGCAGCAAAAGGATCTGGTTGCTGGTGATAACAGTGCCGAGTTTGTCTGTATAGTTCTTGTCAAGTTCCAACTGCCGTTCTTTCAGATTCAGGCCCTTCTGAAGAACTTCCTTGCTTTCTTCGTCCGTGAGCTGCCTGTCTTCCGAGTCTCTCCGAAGCGATTGGAATTCCTTTCGGAGTGATTGCCTTTGTTGTGTATACTCGCGATACAGTGGCCAAAACTTTTCAGCCTGCTCGGGTGTCAGGTTCAATCTTTCGGTAATCAGGGCGATACGCGCGCTCTCAATTTTTTTCATAGCCTCCTGATCCTGGGCAACAGCCGACAGCGTGCAGAAAAGCAAGGCACATATCATCGTGTATCTCATAACGTATCGTCTTTTGAAATTCCAAAGTCATTATACAGGTCATCGATCGTTTCGTCATCGAGCGAATGAAGCGCGTCCTCTATCGATTCAGGACTTTCGTTCATGATATCGCCTTCCACAAACGACACGACATCCTCGATCTCGAGATCGTCGGATGAGATATACGCGGCGAGGTCGTCGTTCGACACCTGGGCAAGAAGCGCTTCAGCGGAGTTGGCTGATCCCTGCAAGGTCGAATATCCGAACCAGGCAATAGCGATCATACCGATAATGGACGCTGCAATTGCCAGATAAGTCCGCAAGGGGAATACCCGGACAGTTTTTTCCGCCCGCTGGCCTTCGATCCGTGCGGCAAGCCTAGCGGCGAGAGAGTCAAAGTAGCCTTCCGGGGCCCTAAACGGGTCCTGTTTTTTGTGGTCGTCCAACCTGAACTTCTTCTCCATATACCTTAGATGATTCTGATATTCACAGGTTTAATCATTCTTTCAGATTATCTTCAATTTTTTTCACGGCATGATGATAACTGGCCTTCAGTGCGCCTACGCTGGTATCTGTGATCGCCGCTATTTCTTCATAGGGTAGCTCCTCATAATATTTGAGGTGGAAGACCAGTCGTTGCTTGTCGGGGAGCCGTAGAATAGCCTTCTGAAGCTTGTGCTCTACCTCGTCTGCATCAGGCGACATTTCCACGGGCAACATTTCGATGAGCGCTTCATGAATGTCGCTGCTGAACAGCTTTGTTCTCTTCTGCCTGCGGAGAAAATTCAATGCTTCATTGGTGGCGATCCGGTAAAGCCATGTGAACAGCTGCGATCCTCCCCGGAAATTGCCGAGATTGTCCCAAACCTTGATAAACACTTCCTGAAGGATATCGTCTGCGTCGTCATGGCTGATGACCATCTTTCGGATAATGCCATACAACCTGCGCTGATACAGGGACACGATGGCGTCAAACGCCTGCTTGCGTTTTTCAGCGACCGGCAGCAATTCCAATATGGCATCTTCTTTCACGATCCGCAGATATGGCAAAAGCCTTCCACATGGAAAGGCTATGCTAAATTAAACTAAACCCCTAATAGTTTTAATCTTCAATGGTGACGGTATATTCCCTGTCGTTTACAGTAACGGTCACCGTGTTATCGCATGTGCCATCGCCATAGTCCAGTACGCGGGTCCGGCTTCTTACCGAGTTTGTGATCGTCATCTCGATAACGCCTTTCGTTCTCAGGAATCCACCCCCTGACCAGCAGCTGAAATCCGCGCGTATAGGCTCGGTGATCACTCTCGAGAATTCCACACCTCTCGAATTGATCCCCTCGTAGGAACCTGTGACTTCAATCACTTCATTGCCCCTTACGCCATCGCTCTCTCCTTCTATCCACTCACGGGTGGTCGATCCATTGATGGTGTAGTAATCTCCGCCAGGAAAAGTCACTTTGTAGTCGACAAGCGCGCGCTCTGCGGTGAGGTGGCCAGCTTCATTGCGGTTGATGTTCCGAAGCAGGATTGTTCCCCCGATCTGTCTATTATTTACAAAGAAGTTATCGAATGTTATGGTGCGATTCGCCATCTCGTCGTCAAATACGCCACTGTAGGTGACGATCACTTTACCGGAGCGCTCGCGGCCGTAACGACCTATGCAGGACGTTCCAAAGTCGAGGGTGATTGTTTTTGCGGTCTCATCTCTTGTCACAGTCGGGCAATCTTCCACGCGAACACGTCCGCCCTGGGAAGCGATAATGCTCTCATCGAAGGCTTCGAGCTCTTCGTCCACGCTATTGTCGGCCACGGTAGCCTGTTGAACAACGGCAACTTCTTCCTGTACAGACAGATCGACCTGCTCGTCGTCTTTACAGCTATTCAATAAAAGTGGTGAAACTATACCTGTCACTACGATGAGTTTCAGTGGCAGGAGCTTTTTAATCGTTATCATAGATTTTGTTATTGTTTGAACGTTAGATGAAAAAGTTCCTCCTGGGTTTAATCAGTCAGTGTTTTTTTATTTATTTCACACACCCCCCAGCGAATATCATCAATAGTATATTGAGTAACCCGGGTATCATTTAATTTTTTTCGAAATTAAACCCTGGCAACAAAAATGCATCTAAGGCTTAAAATGAATAAATATGAAAGCACCGATTGTATTGTTAATGGCAGTTTTGATCAGTTTCTCCGGATTTTCGCAGGATGATGGAGACGATCGCGGCACGAAGCAGGCGGATAAAATGAAAAACGAGCTCAACCTCACTGACGCTCAATATCAAAGCATCAAGGCAATCAATGAAAGATATGCAACAAAGATCGATGCCGAGAAAGCAAAGAACGCTGCTACAAAAGATGCCGTAAAAACCCTGAAGGATCAGCGCAAGGCGGAAGTCGAGAAGGTATTGACAAAGGAGCAGCTGGCAAAATGGGAAGCCCACAAGGAAGAAAGGAAAGAACACAAGCAGGAGAAAAGGGCCGAGCGCAGGGAATTTCGCGAGGAGCTCAACCTCACTCCTGAACAGGAAGCGAAGATGAAGGAGATCAACCAGGCCTTTGCTGTGAAGAAAAAACAAATCATGGATGAGAAACTCACTGACGAAGCGCGCAAAGCCAAAATCAAAGCTTTAAAGGAAGAGCGTCGCACGCAGGTGAAAGCTGTCCTCACACCCGAGCAATACGAAAAATTCAAGGATGAAAGAGACGAAAGGCAGGAGGAGAGAACACACCGTGGCGCCGGACATCACAGGAGAGGATATCGTGTAAAGAGGTAGTTTGAAGTTGCTCACCAACGGCTCTGTGGGGGGCAATTTCTTTTCTTATAAGAGCGCACATATCAGCATCACACAAAGAATAGTTCAAAGTAGGAGTACAATTTTTGCATGCTAAAAAATGTCGAATGCCCGAGTTAAATATTTCTTAACATTAATAATACTTTTCGCACCCGTTCTGACATGTTTTGGACAGACGGCAAAAAAGTCAATATCCGAAGCCGATTCATTAAGGCAGGCCTTGATACAGAGGACCGAATATCTTCAGCGGAAAGAGAAAGAAGTGACTTGTCTGAAATATCTTTTAGTAGCGAAAGAAATGGCCCTGAGATCAACAGAATTGCAGGACTCAATATTTCAGGCATTGGCTGCTGTCCAGGCGTACAAGTTTAATAAAACTTATGGGGGAAATCCTAGTTACATTGATGTATATAGAGCTCTATATAAGGCCTTAGAAAGATTGGGAGACCCATTTGTAAAAACTGCATCCATTAACATTGATAGGAGAGACAAAACGTTTTCGGAAAAAACCGCAACAATGGCGAATAAATTATGTTCCAAAATCAAGCGCAGCATGACTATCGAGGAATGGAATAAATTTGCTGAAGATCTTATGTACGAACAAACATGCACGGCCGCGCAGTGAACTGCAATTCTAAACAGCATTAGGCTTGCTAACAACGAACCTATACGATATATGATTCACGGCTCATAGCTTACAGCCTTTCTCAACGAAGCGTAATGACTGACTCTTCGTATGCACTTTGCATACCATGGTCATCGAGCAGTTTCTGAATATTCTTCTTTTTCCATGCAGCCATTCGCGGGTGACAAACGACCCGCATCCCCAGTTTTTTCAGATCGATCGTCTGCGAGTTGATGCCGGTGAGGTCATTCCTGTGATCTCGTACACGGATCACAAAACGATATTCACATTCGTGTTTAAAGCTGTTGTCCTTGCGAAGCGCAACCTTGATCTGCTGTACGTCCGAATTACCGGGGACTGAATACAATTTCCGAAGATCAAGATATTCCACCATGCCGCCATAATAGGCAGAAACTCCGTCTGTGGGGACCTGCAGCTTCGATACAAGTTTTCCAAAGGGAATTTTGACAGCTACGCCATCAGGATTCGAGTACAGGTTCCACATGGCAAGGGATTCGCGTTGCTCAGCGAACCAGCATGTGACAAACGTGGATTTCTGGATCGCGTTGACTGAGCGTAATCTTTTCTGCAACGATAGAGGTACGAGATCGCGCAGTTGCTCGTCGAGTATGAGCTCGCTGAGGGAAAGGCCTTGTATCAGGTCACTGTCGAGCTTTGTCTGGTATGCGAACAATGCCCTTAGCGGAATCCCTTCCAGCGGATCCTCAAACTTATCCATCCGGGAAAATCGGAATTGTCCGGTGTGAAGCAGGTCAAGGAATTTATGGAGATCATAATACCTCCAGAGATATTCAAAGCGGCCTGGTGCGTTTCTTGATGTCAGGAGTGTAGCCTTTTTCATTTGGACGTGATCTGTATGCAAAATATCAAAGGGTTCAGTCATTTCATGTCACCGCAGAATTTTTGTTGTGTCGTGCAATGTTAAGGGCGATTTTCTAAATTAGATTTCTTAATCCCCACAATCATGAAAAGTACTATAGTCTGGCTTATTCTGTTGTTTTGTTATACAACGGTACATTCTCAAAACGTTCCTGCGAATACCGGTTCGAAAGTGGATCAGGCGGCAGCGCAGGAGGCTCTCGATTTTCACAACAAAGTAAGAAATGATGTCGGCACGAAACCTCTCCGGTGGTCTGCCGAGCTCGCTGCCTACGCGCAGAACTGGGCCGATAGTCTTGCCATGCGGGACTGCGCCTTCGAGCATCGTCCCCATTATCCGGGAAAGAAAAATTACGGTGAGAATATCTTCTGGGGTAGCGCCGATAGCTACACCGTGTTGGATGCCTCCAAAAGCTGGTATAGCGAGATCGAGAAATATGTGTACGGTCCGCTCACGGCTTCCAACTGGTATGGAACGGGGCACTATACGCAAATGGTTTGGTACAACACAACATCGGTGGGCATCGGAGCAGCAGTCTGTTCCAGTGGTGCGATCCTGATCGTGGCCAATTATGATCCGCCGGGAAATTACATGGGTGAAAAACCCTATTAGGCTGCTCCATCACCGCGTCTATCAGCGCGGAGCTGATGCGCAGGCAGCAAAGCGTTACAAAGTCTTTAGTTGTTGAAAAGAAGAAAGGGGACTTTCGTCCCCTTCAGAAAATCATCTGTTCACTTTTTCGACGATCTTGTCTTTCACGACGTTGCCGAGTGTGTTCTTTGTCTCCTGCAGCACTTCGCCAATGTTCTGCTTTGCCAGCTCGGTTGCCTGGCCTGACAGGTCCTTTATGGCTTGTCCCGCAGTTGAAAGCAATTGTTTTCCTTTTTCAGTCATCAGGAAGTTTGCGATTATAATGCCCACGGCTGCGCCGCCAAGTGCCGCCAGGATGAGGATGTTTTGCTTTGACATAACTGTACAGTTTAGTATTTGACACGTAAAAGGCTAACAAACTCATGCCGTTAGCAAATTCATCGGCACGGCCGGTTCGAACCCCTGCTGTGACCAACCAGCTTTGCTCTGGATCGAATTGACGGTTGCGAATTATCCCGTACCACCGGCAAATGCCCCTTTCATTGTCCTGCAGCGAACGCCTTCCTTTGAAACCGGACAAGATCTGCCGTTATCTCTTTCTCAAAACATTCGAAAATACCGTGAATACGCGGTTTTTTAAAATGTGTAACTACCGGCATTCAATATGCGTCTCTAGTGCTAAATCATTTGCCATGATCAAAAATTACCTCAAGACCGCCCTTCGAATCATGATGCGGCAGAAGGCCTACACCTCGATCAACATTGTTGGTCTCAGCGTGGGCATCGCGGCAACGCTAATCATTATTATCTACATTGTTGATGAGCTCAGCTTTGACAAGATGCATAAGGCTGCCGACCGCACTTACCGGGTAATGACCACCGGGAGACTTCAGGGCAATGAGTTTACTGGCGCTACTTCCGCTGCACCTGTCGCCGAAGCCATGCAAAAAGAGATTCCCGAGATAGAGGAAACAGTCCGTTTTGGACTGTGGCGGACGATGCCAATGGCATATGGCGAGAAAGCGTTTACGGAAAAGCGAATGCTGATCGCCGACTCCAATTTTTTCAAGTTCTTTTCATTTGAGGTCGTCAAAGGGAACGCCGACGAGTTCCTGAAGGGCACGAACAAGCTTGTTATCACAGAATCCGTGGCAAAAAGATACTTCGGAAACGAGGATCCTGTCGGAAAGATCATGCTGCGTGGCTCCGATAAGGTGGCCGATGAAGTCGTGGGTGTGGTAAAAGATCCACCGTCCAATTCCCACATACAGTTCGACATGATCCTATCGGGGCAGTCGTGGGAGTATATGAAGAACCCACAATGGACCTCCAATAATCTCTACACCTATTTCAAAATACATGAGGGTGCCGATATCAATGCCGTCCAGAAAAAACTCAATGAGCTTGTCGAAAGAAATGCAGGCGCCGAGCTTGAGAAATACATCGGCTTAACGTTCAAGCAATTCAAGGAAGCAGGAAATAACTATGGCTTTCAGTTCACGCCATTGCTCGATATCCACCTTCGATCCAACATCATGGAAGAAATCACCCCGAATGGTAATATTCAATACCTGTACATCTTCGGTGTGATCGCGATTTTTATTATCCTGATCGCGTGTATCAACTTCATGAACCTTTCCACGGCACGCTCTGCGAACCGCGCGAAAGAGGTGGGTGTTCGCAAAACGATCGGCGCGTTCAGAAACAGGCTGGTGTTCCAGTTCCTGTCGGAGTCCCTCATCTATAGCGCCATCTCCACCATTGTGGCGCTCGGCCTTATTGCAGTCTCCCTGGACGCCTTCAACGTGATCGCCGACAAGCAGCTCGATTTCTCCCTGTTCTCGAATCCACTTGTTATCGGCGCGCTTTTGGCCTTCACCGTCGTGATCGGCTTGCTCGCGGGAAGCTATCCCGCATTTTATCTCACGGCATTCAAACCAACGGAAGTCCTCAAAGGAAAGATACGCTCAGGCTTCCGTAACTCGGCCTTGCGCAACGTGCTCGTGGTTTGTCAGTTCGTCATTTCCATAGCGCTGATCTTCGGAAGTCTTGTCGTGTACAGGCAACTGGGATACATGCAGCAGAAAAATCTCGGCTTCGAAAAAGAGAATGTGGTCAGCTTGCTTCACACCTTCGCGCTTGGCAAAAATGCACAGGCGTTCAAAAACGAGGTGGCAGCCAACCCTGCATTCAAGGGTGCGAGCTTTGCGAACCAGCTTCCTCCGAATCTAAGCTGGAACAGCGCCTTCCGTAAGGGAGGGTCAGAGCAGGATTTTATACTTTACATGTACCAGGTCGATCCTGAGCATCTCCAAACTATGGGCTATCAGATGGCCGAGGGAAGATTTTTCTCGAAAGATTTCAAGAGCGACACCGCCGCCATCATTCTCAACGAGAGCGCCTATAAAGCGATGGGCTTCGACAATCTGGATGAAGCGGAAGTCCTGACGTATCAACACGAAACACCGAGGCCGCTGAAAGTGATCGGCGTGCTGAAAGATTTCAACTACCAAACACTCAAGGACAACATACGGCCAATGGCCATCCTGCTCGGCCCCGAACCCAACTACGAGATGGCTGTTCTCCTGGCACCGGGAAATACGCAGGAACAAATTCAACTACTCGAATCGATCTATAAGAAATACGCTGCCGGATCACCGTTCGAATATTCATTCGTCGATCAGAATTTCGACGCCTTGTTCAGGGCCGAGCAGCGTATGAGCCAGATCATTTTGATCTTCACGGTTCTTACCATTGGCATCGCATGCCTTGGTCTGTTCGGACTCGCGGCCTACACTGCCGAACAGCGTTCAAAAGAACTTTCGATACGAAAAGTGATGGGTGCAAGTGTTTCACAGCTTACCGTATTGATGTCGAAAGATTTCACGATCCTGGTGTTCATCGCCTTTGTTGTCTCTACACCACTCGCCTGGTATTTTGCGGAGCGCTGGCTACAGGGATTTGCAAACAGGATCAACATCGACGTCAGCATCGTCATTATCTCCGGCGTTACATCACTGCTGATTGCGTTGCTGACGATCTCTTATCAAAGTATACGCGCGGCCAAAGAAAACCCGGTGACCGCCATGCGATCGGAATAAGCTCTCAAGGCCAAACCCCAAAGCACCTCAGCAATGAGGTGTTTTGTTTTTCGGACGACCTGTAAAAATTAAAAGGTGTGCTTATTTTCTTGTTAGGGTGAATTTCAGCACCTTTAATAGCCTTTTGGTAACGGAAGGCAGTTGTCTAACCCCTAACGCTTTAATCATGTTTTCCCCACTTTCTTCCCGGCAGCGCTGGCTGTTGCTGGCATTTATACTCTGTATATCCTTCGATTCGTTTTGCCAGTATCAACCTGACAACAGCGATCTCGTTCCCGTGACTACACGTTTCGCCGTCGCGAAGAAAGCGAAGCACCACAACTATCGGCTGCAGCTCATGCTTCGACACGACTCGATTGCAGTGGTGGGATTTGGCTTCACAAGACTAACAAAATCACTCAAGTCACTTCGCTTCGAAGCCTATGGAAAAGTCAGGCGCCCGTTGCTGGAAGAATCAGCCAATCAGTCATTCGACAGCGTTTATCGTTTTAACCTCTCTCTCGGTAAGAATCTCGGATTCATCGCTCCGGCTCCGCAGGAATACGAAAAATACAAGCTGCGTTTTCTCGCAGGCAAACGCGCGCCGGCCTATTACACTTCGCAATGGGTTCGCTTTGCGTCTCTGCAGATCGCAGACGGCTTGCCATTGTGGTTCGACACAAAATGAACATTCATGAGTCACCACCGATATGTTACCGACTTTCTTCCCGCAGTGATAGCATGTGCGTTTCCGGCACTCGATCCATGGAATTGCGGGCCGGCAACATTGCAATTCATCAAGCTCAGAAAACTTCAGGGATATGGAACCGACAAGATCAAATACACGCCCTATACCGTCACCTCGCGCATGATCGTGCGAAACGCGTTCGAAGTCTACTTTGCTCAAAACGAAA
Organism: uncultured Chryseosolibacter sp.; assembly: GCA_966095595.1. Taxonomy (GTDB): domain Bacteria; phylum Bacteroidota; class Bacteroidia; order Cytophagales; family Cyclobacteriaceae; genus Chryseosolibacter. Next base: position 16,549 of record CBHTUB010000009.1, read on the forward strand.
CCACACCTGACCGGAGCGGTATGGAAAGGATCATGAAATATCTGGACCAGAATGCTTTCGTGATCCTCAATGCAGAACTCGAAGGCGGTTGCTCCGTTGAGGGATCGGCTGAACGAAATGTTTACCTGCAAAAGGAACGGGCGAAGGTCCTGCAAAAGACTTTACATCGATTCGCCGACGAGCTGATCAAAAAGGACACCGTGCTTTTTACCGACGACCTGCTTCAATTCCGCGAGCTTGTGCGAACCCATCATCAGTTCAAGTGGCTGGATACCCTTTCCGATGAGGTCCTTCGGGCAACCATCAACCGGAATCAAAATCTGAAAAAAGCGCTCGAACCGATCTTTGTCCTGCAGCGCAAGGCTTCCCTGAAACTTGTTATGGCAAAACGACTTACCCGACAGGAGCAGTTCTCGAAATTTCTGAATGACCTGAACAAGGCAGTCTCCATATGGCATAACGCGCGACATGACACACCGGAAGGCGAACACAAAATAATGGGCATGCTCGACAAACTTTTCTCCGACTACGAGAACAAATACATTACCGATCAGGAAATAAAGGACATCATCAATGAAACTACCTACCCGGACAATCTTCGTGTTTTGCTGGGCTATCACCTTCTCAAAAAATTTGAAGACCGCGCATGGCCGGGAAAAAAGACCTGGAAGGAATACTGGAATGAAAACAATGTCGCGCAGTGGCTCGATGAGGGCAGACAAAGCTTGATCGCACTGGCTCAGTCAACGAATGTCAGGGACAAGCGCACAAAATACTTCAGGATGCTTACGGATTACCAGGTCTATAATTATGAGTTTATCGAGATGGGCCTTATCGAGCCGAATACGCTTTGCCAGATCCCCTATCCGGAACTACCGGAGTTCATGGGGCTGATCCTGAATCAATATGCCTATTTATACGAGATCGCAGGCCGGACCGGCGCTTCGATGCAATGTATCCCCGAATGCAAACCACGCGATCACCACAAGGACAGCACCGTGAATGCCGATAAGTTTGTCGAAGAGGTGCTGCAGAAAAATGAAACAAAAAGTTATGCTCTTATCGGCACCAGGCTGGTGAAGCTGAAGAGCTTCGACCAAACGCCAAAGGGTGCATACTACTACCTGCTCAAGCAGCGCTATCTGAAAAACAACAGTGCCATTCTCAACAATGTGGCTTATGAAAACAGCAGCGCCAATGTAGAACTTAATGTCTTCAACCTCTGGCACCTGACGTATGCCAACGTAAGCCGTTGGGATCCATTTGAAAACCACTTCTACGATGAAGAAGTGCAAGTCGACGAAATGGCGAGGCTCATCGGAAGCTTGCACAGCCTGGACAAACATCTTTGCAAACCGCAGATCAATAATTTGTATCTCGAATACCACCTGAAGGTTTTGTATTACCTCGAGCGATTCCAGGAAGCGGGAAACGCAAAGCATGTAAAATATGCTGACACGTCGCTCAAATTTATCAGCGACTACTACAAGTCCCGCGCAAAGCACATCACCCCGAAGCTGTCGATGCACATCATCAGGCAGCTCAACGCTTTCAACTGGCTGCCGGGACTGCAGCACGGTGCGTGGTACGGATACGAGCTGCTCACGGCGATATCCAAAGAAAGGATACTCAGCGAAGAAGAAATGAAGCTCTTCGCTCACTATCTCAAACTGTACAATCCGGAGTTGAAGCGAATGCCATCCATTACACTGGATAAGGAAAAACTGATCGCCCTGATGGACGAGGGATATTGAAAAGACAAATGCGATAAACGAAGTTGCGAAGGATCGACAAGGAACAGCGTTAAAGCTCCTGGTCGGAGGTAACGGGAACCCAGATGACCGCGTCGGCTACGACTTTACCGGTGGCGCCCTCATTGGATACTTCCACGAATGGCCTCTTGCCGGCAACGATCTCCTGCTGGCCAAGCGATAGCCATTCTCCTGACGTTTGGCCTTCGACAGCAACATTTACCGGATTTACGATACGCTCTCTTGCCGTACGGCCATCCGAGACTTTGACCTTCATCAGGTCGGTACAAGCTTCGACTTTAGGAAGGTAAATGAACACCTGATAACGGCCAGGCTCGCGGATCGGTGCATGGAAACGAACCGTATTGAACTTGATCCTTGCGTTTCGCCCGAGCTTTTTCTCTTCGGGCGGATCGCTTACCAGAAATGATCTTCCATAGCCGCCTTTATCTTTTCTAACCCACTTTTTTCCATTGATGCGCGTGTGTTTGCCATCTTCGTTATCTACTATAATATCCATCACGGAGCTATCGCACAGTGGATTACGCATCAGGACGCGTTGAAGCTCGCGAACGTCGACATCCTGAACGTAAGTTTGATTATCGATCGCCATTACGGCAGCCGTAGCAGCAGATTGCCCGAGCACCATGAACACCGGTTCCATCCGGATCGAGCCGTATGCAATGTGTGTTGCTGAAAGACAAACCGGTACAAGCAGATTGGTACAATGCTCTTCCTTCGGAATAATCGCGCGATATGAAATCGGATACGGGCCAAAACCACCGACTTCAACATTTCCTTCGTTCCTGACCTGACCATTAACGACGATCCTCTGACAGTTGTGGGAATCCATCGTGTACGCAGCCATCCCGATACCATCGTGAACTTTGCGTTTTCCTTCGCAGTTGTGTTGGGTCATCACATACGCCCCGATCATCCTTCGCGCTTCCCGAATGTACAGCTGATGTGACCAGTGACCGTTATCGGGGTATTCATCTGCGGGATAGCCCCACATCAACATCTCATCTCGTAGTGGTTTGGGGACACGTTCGTCATGTCCAAGAAAATACAACAACCCCTTCGTATAGTTCTCGTGCAACCTGACGATGGAATCACGTTCCGCGTAGCTCGCCTCGGGATATGCGTGGTTCATTCCGATCATGTCGGAAGAAAAACCTCCCTTGTTGTTGATGTCCGTTTTACTGTTCGGCATCTTGCTGATAATAAAATAATCGCTCAGTCTTCGCTTCTGCGGGCTTGCCCCTATGAGCCGCAGCAACAATTCGTAACGTGATGGATCGTAGTCGTCGGGTTTTGTTATGGGAATCTGGTTGGCGGGTTCGGAGGTCAGGCATATCCTGTAGTTGTAGGCCTGGACCTTTTTGTCGCCCGTGCCCGCGGGCTTTAGTGAATCGGCGCCTATGCCCCACAACAATCCGCTTCTCACCTTGCCCGGAACTTTATAGGGATCGATCCCGTCGGGAAACTGATGTCCTTCCATCAGCTGCACACCGTTGATCGTTTCGCCGTATTCATCGTTTGCTTCTCTCCCTACTTTATAGGGAACACCGGCAGCAGCCATCAGGTCGCCCTCGTACGAGCAATCGATGAACATTGCCGCGTAAATCTCAACCTTTTGGATCGTTGAGTCGACGAGCTGCTCAACCGTGATCGACATAATTTTGTTGAGTACGTCTTTCTTCGCGTCGATCAAACGCGACTTGTACAGCACATCGACTTGTGCACGACCGATGTAGTCGTTAAATACACCCTCTGCGACATGTGGTTCAAATATCCACTGCTCGAACTTGCCATAGTGTTTTCCAATTCTCCTGTAGAAATCGCGGGCGAGTCCGGTAATGGCTGACTTGTTTCCAATATCGGTATAGCCCAATCCTCCGGAGCTCATGCCACCGAGATGTCTTCCTGGTTCGATCAGCAGTGCTTTCTTTCCCAGCATGTTCGCCGTATATGCCGCGATGACACCCGATGACGTGCCTCCGTAAATGCAGATATCGGTGTAAACGGTCTTCTGCGCGAAGCAACTCCACGGTACAACGAAAACGGATAGTAAAATGATGACGAGCCTGGACATCGCTGCAAATTCATCCCGCACGGCAAGCCTGAGCGGTATAGTTACCTGCCTTTAAAAACCATACCAGGGCGGCCTTTCGCCCGCAAATACAATTCTGCAGCCAACAGGTTTGGAATCCAGCTCAGCCACGCCAGTGTGGCATACGCCGCCGGCTGGCTCAGGTCGTAGGACCACGAAACAAAGAAGATATAGACCCTGAGCGTGATGGCAGCGAAAGTGAGTGCAAAACTCCTGTACATCCATTTTTTGTGTGAGTCTATATCACGTTTTCTTATTCGCTCGAATGCCTGTGCCGTGCAGTAAAACCAGAGAACATCCTGAAGAATAAAACTGGACAGCACCAGTGGCCCTCTTCCGATAAAAAAGCTCATCACGAGGCCACCCGGGGCAGCAAAGAATAGGATACCCATCACATAAAAATAACCTGCGTACCGATGCAGCTTTCTGAACCTGCGCATCGAGGCGGGATGGATCTGAAAGAACCCGACAACGAGTATCAGTCCTCCGATCAGAACGTGCGAATAATAAAAGGGAAGGTACCAACCCGTTGCAATAGCTTCCTGCTTCAATCGCAGAAAGCCGTATTGCGGATTGAAATTGATATACGACAATGCATTCGCCGCCAGCAGAACACCAAGGCCAACGACAAAAAAATAAAAAGCTTTCTTACCTATCGAGATCGTAAGCTCCATCACACAGCATTCTCCATATATGAAATCACCCTCGCCAGAAAATCAAGGTTGTGCCTGTCGATATCCGTCAGCTGATCTTCGAATTCCGAGATATCGCTATATCTTGGCCTGTACCAGTCGGAACTAAATCTGTTCGATATACGGTCATCAGAAAACTTGTATCCGTAGGAAGCCAGGATTTCGTTGCGGATCTCCTCGATGGTCTCCTTCGTGAGGAAATCGAACTCGTCATAGGTCGAGGTTTCCGTCTCTTCATCATAGCCTGTATATTTTTTGAATTGACCGGAAAGGTACGAGCTGTCTATTTTAACAAATTCCGTGAATGTATATCGCCTGTTCGACTTCAGCTCGGTAAGACTATATTCGGAGTTGATCTTGAAATAAGTGTACTCCGGTATCTCCGATTCTCCGCCAGGCGCATCATACCATTGACCGGTGGAATTTGCCTTGATCTCTATCAGCGAGTTATCGACTGCCGTGATGACTATTTCCTGATCGGTCGGAATATTCGTTACGGCGATGAGGTCCTGGTGCTCATTCAAAAATGCAACCTTGCTTTCACCGTAAAACTCTTCGCGACCGCCAAGGTATCGTTCCTGCAAAACCGTGATGACAGCGTTGAATTTGTCATTGATGGTTTGCATCAAAGACTTCTGAATGCCGAAGTAATCCGTCCAGCCCTTCATAGGCACCGTGGTGGTGTTGATGCCACCCACGATCTCCCTGAAAAGGTTGTGCGTGACAAGATAAGACGGTGGCATAACGATGCCGTAACCGGCAAACTCCTTGTTTGGAATTTCGCAAAAGACTTGGCTGCCCACGGTCAGCACCACATCTTTCGAGAGATATTTCACCTCGCGGACGTATTGTTCGATCTCCGGAGAAGGGAACCCGTCCCTGTAATCAAAGGCCATGTTGTACCATCCGAATACGCTATCACGTTTTACAACGCCCCAGATACTATCTTTCTGAATAGGGATAATCATGTCATAGACCGGCTCAATGACGGGCTGACGGCTTCCAATATCAAAATACCCGTAATACCCACCCGACTTCACCTCAACCATTCCGGGCACATCGAACCCGATCGTTCCTATGATGTCGTACTCCTGTGGAATGATCGCCTGTCCGGTAGAGTCGTATAATCCCATGGTGGTCACTTCAATATCGGAGCTAAATAGGTAATCGTCATCCTGCATGAAATAGTTGTTCCATTTACCGGCACCGTAGAAATAGGTATTACCATTGTATCTGGCATACCAGAATACGGTGTCGATAGAGGACTGAAGTTGCCGTGCCATCGCATAGATAGGCGCTCTCTTGTCAAGCTCCGCCTGCTGCTCCAGAGACCACTGGCTCGCATTTTTCACCGAAGTATAGGCCTGATACAATTGCTCCGCATCGAACCTGGTGATAACGTAACCGGTCTGGGACGGCACCAGATTCATGGTGAGAACTGCTTCCTCACTTGCAGCATTGTCGAGATTTTTGGTGGATACCCGGATAGAGATCAGGACCTCTATGTAGTCCTCATGCCTGTTGATGGTGGGAACATTGAACCCGGCGTAACACTCGATCACATCACTTGCCTTATTCTGCAGCACACGGATAGCCTGAAGGATCGTCTCGCGTGATTGTGGTGTTTGAAATACTGATAGAATAGTTTCATCAGGAGAAGTCAGTGTATTCTGGAACCTGGTCAGGAATACCTGAACGTCCTGGTCGTTTTCCTTTTTCAATACAGAACATGCCACGAAGAACAACGAGATGACAAATGCAACGGCGAAGATCCTTTTTAAGCGATTCATGGGGATACCGGTTAGGAATGCAAAGATACGAAAAAGGCCACTTCGATGCAGCGGTTCGACAGAAGGGGAATGTAAATGCAGGAACCGAAAAAAATGCAGATGCGTCCGCGTGCCTCCCCTGCAATCCTTGTGGCCAAAGTATTTATTGGCGCACGATCCTGGCGTAGTCCCGCTCGTAGTCGGCCTGCAAATCTTCGGGAAGCTTTTTAAAAACGGATTCAATCTTTTTCAATTGCTGATCATAGAGATTGCCAAGCACCGTTCCCTTCGCGATGGGAACCTTGTGTTCCAAAACCTTCAGGCAAAAAAACATGCGCAGGTCGATCTCCGTCTCTGCAATACCCGAAAACCGTACTTGCTTGCTCACAAAGCGCAGGATCTTGCGCAGGCTTTTTTTTACATAGTAAACATTGCCTCCGGGGAGGGATTGAACTAAACGTTCGGTCTCGTCTTTCACTTCCGAGGCAAAACGCGATTCATTGGACGCGTGAAACAGGAGATAATCCAGCAGCTCCTTATTTTCCTTTTTGTACTTCGCGAGGCGCAGGCAAACTTCAATAAGTTGTTTGGATTCGAGGTCTTTAAGCTCCTGTTTGATCTCGTGAAGAGAAGCTGTTTCCATCATGGCCATTTTTTATGAATCCCCAAGATAGCGATTGCCGTTGATTCGGGAATAAGGGCAAAATTCGCGCATCGGTAGCTGAACGGCCGGCTCTACAAAAAAGTATGCCATTAGTTTCTTAAAAAAATTGAACATCCTGCCAATAAAAATATGTTCTGCATGGAAAGGGTGTTATCTTTAATTAAGAAAATTCCAGGGCTATGAAAAAGAACATATTGCTGGTTGATGACGACAAGATCTTCAATTTCCTGAGTGAAAAGACGATCGCTTCGCTTGGCTTCGCCAATGAGATCCATTTTGCTGCAAACGGACTCCAGGCGCTTGAACTGCTCGAGCTCTGCCGAAGTGGTGAGATCCAAAAGCCGGATATCATTTTTCTGGACCTGAACATGCCCATCATGAACGGCTACGAATTCTTCGAAGCATTTCTTGCCATGGACCTCCCCGACAAACACCTTATCACGATCGTGATCCTCACTTCGTCGGCGGACCCCAATGACATGAAAAAAGCGAAAGACCTCGGCATCAAATATTATTTCAACAAGCCCCTGACGCAGGAAGAGATCAAAAGGCTGATCGTGCAGGAATTTGCGCTTCAATTAAATTGACAAATGCCCGTTCTCGACCTGATAGAAGAAACGATCAACCACTTTAACGAAGGCGCTACTTCCGTTCGTGCCTATTCACCGGATTACACGTATATCATCACCCGCACCAAAGAAGGCAACGAATTCTGGATAACGATCGAAGAAGAAGGTTTCAGTAAAAAAAGATCCACCACGCTCGAAGAATACTTTTCGGAAGTCTTCGGCATCGAAGCAAAGTACTGACCACAACAGCCGGTTGACCTCATTTCCGTTAAACCTGGTTCTGAAAGAATCTACCGTTTCTGCGATATCCTTCTCATTTTTGGAAACAAAAACTTATGAATGGTCAGAAAAAAGGCGATTTTAGCTGTGGCAGGATTATTTCTGTTACCCTTTTTCAAACCCCATAAGCTCCGCCGAATGAAACCCGTGAAGTTTCTGATCCCCCTATTGATCGCCCTTAGTCAAATCTCCTACTCGCAGCCAAATAAAGCGGATAGCCTCAGGCAAATGCTTCAGAGGGTGTCAACCGAAAAAGAACAGGCAGCAATCCATAATGAGATCAGCTTTGAGCTAAGGTCCAAGGACTTCGGGGAATCGCGCGACCATGCATTAAAGGCTGTTGAACTCGCGAAAAAAGCAGGCGACAAAAACGAAGAAGCGAAAGGTCTCTTATATGTCGGCCTTTCCTATTATTTCGAAGGCAACCATGAGCAGGCCATGAATTATTATCTGCAATCGCTGCGGATGTATGAAACCCTGAACGATGCACGAGGGCGGATCGCTGCCCTGAACGAGGTTGGTACGCTCGAAAAAAAGAACCATGACCTGAAAAATTCGGAGAAACATCTTCTCGAAGCATTGACCCTGAGTCAATCACTGAACGATTCGCTCCTGATCGCACACAGCATGAACAACATGGGGCACGTGTACGAAATGAACGGCGACCTTGAAAAGGCCATGGACTTTTACCGCGTATCCGCGATCATCAAGGAAAGCCTCGGCAGCCTGCACGATGCAAGCTTCAATTATGACAACATTGCCAATGTTCTTTCGAAACAGGGAAAATACAGGGAAGCGAGCGAATACTATCAGAAGGAGATGGCAATCTTCAAAAAGCTCAACGACCGGGCCAATTATGCCATCGCGGTCAACAACATGGGAGAAATGCTCAAGATGAAAGGTGACTTCAAACAGGCAGTCATTTATTTTGAACACGCATTGCTGATCAGCAATCAGATGCATTACAAGGATCTGAGCAGTCACATTTACAACATGCTCTCGGAAACATACAAAGCACAAAACAATTATCAGAAAGCCTATGAGTTTCTCACGCGGGGTATTGCCCTGAGAGACTCGATCTTCAACGAGCAGCGCAGCAAGCAATTGCTGGACATGCAGACAAAATACGAAACGGAAAAAAAGGAAAATCAGATCCGGCTGTTACGACAGGAGAACGAGCTTAAGGATTTCGGACTCAAGCAAAACAGGATGTTCATACTGGGCCTGATCATGGTGGTGCTGGGATTGATCATTGTGGGTTATCTCTGGAAAAACAGGATAAACCTGAAGCAGCGCGTAGAGCTTGAGTCAACGCGGGCCACACTTCGCGAGACACAGCTGCAGGCTGTTATCGCCTCGCAGGAAGAAGAACGAAAAAGATTTGCCGCCGACCTTCACGATGGCCTGGGTCAGATCATCTCCGCCCTGCGTCTGAGCTTATCGCGGGAAAATCCGGCAAAAAATACCGTTGAGCACGCCCTGGAACTGCTTAACCATATGAACGTAGAGATCCGCAACATCGCCTTTAACCTGATGCCACAGGCTTTGATGAAAGAAGGGCTCGAACAGGCGCTCAGGGAATTTGCAACACGCATCAACCATTCGGGCAGGATCACGATCAACGTAAGTGGATTCAATACCTCGTCACAAATCGACACCGAAAAGAAAATAGCCTTGTACCGGATCTGTCAGGAATGGGTCAACAATGCCATCAAATACAGTGGTTGCAGGAATATCAGCATCCAGCTTGTCCACCATCCCGACGAGCTTATCCTTACCATCGAAGATGACGGAAACGGATTTGACACCAATAATCTCACGAATGGTTTGGGCAACGGCTGGAAGAATATCAATTCACGCCTCGCCCTGCTCAGGGGACACATGGAGATAGATTCAACGCCGGGACGTTCTGGAACCACCATGATCATTTCCGTACCGCTTCTCTCGCTCGCTGATCTGCATCCGTAGCAGTACGGAGCGGCAAATACCACTACATCGGTATCTCTGTCGGAGATGGGCGCCCCTATCTTTCTCAAAAATTACTTGTGGAGTATACCTTTAAAAATACTGTGTCTGACAGGGCGTGCAGTATCGTCCTGGACCGGGATTACTTCACAGTGCAAACAGGTGGAAGGGAAAAACAAATTCCATATTCAAAGATCAGGGTTGTCAGGTTGTCGAGGACCAACGGAAGTTCATTCAGGATGACGGTGAAAAGTAAAAATTCAGAAAAAATTCTGATCACCAATAAGTACTACCTGCCCACCGGCGAGTATGAGGACAGGTCAAGGCAGTATTCCGATTTTGTCAAAGCTTTTCACGCGTACCTGCGTGATAAAAGCAACCCACGGTTCATCTCGGCAGAGAATTCCGGCACGCTCATGCTGGGGGTACTGGTGTCCTCCTTTACATCGGTTTTTATTTCGTTCGTGCTGGAATTTTTCGGAGTGAATTTCATTCACCCTGCTTTGCAGGCGGCATTACTGATCGGTACAACGGTTGCACTGATCTATATTACCAGAACCCGATCTGAAGGCACAACCTACAAACCGGACCGTATACCTAATGAATTCCTTCCGTGATTTTGCGGGCGGTGTCCCTTGAAATAAAAAACTGTTTCAAGTATCTTCATGGCATGAACGCCACCTCTCCTATAAAAGTACTACTCGTTGATGATCATCATATCATCCTCGATGGTCTAACCTCCCTTATCGCGACGGACCCGCAATTCCATGTCATTGCTTCGCTTCAAAGCGGAGAACAGGTGCTTGAATTTTTGCAACACGATCAGCCAGACATTCTGCTGACCGACTATAGCCTGCCGGGCATGACAGGTCTCGAGCTCTTTAAAAAAGTAAAATCGAGCTTCCCGAAGGTCAAGGTAGCGATTCTCAGCATGCACGACGAAGCATCACTGGTTCGGAATATTCTGAAGGAAGGAGTGAATGGCTATCTGCTCAAGAGCATCCAACAGTTCGAGCTTCGAAATGCGTTGAAACAAATAGCGATGGGTTACCCCTACGTGAGCCCTGAGATCACACGCATCATGATGACCGAGCTCAATCAGCCCGAGCAGAAAGGCGACCTCCTGACGGACCGCGAACGGGAGATCCTTCGCCTCATAGCCAAGGAATACTCCAACAAGCAAATGGCCGAAAAACTTTTCATAAGCGAACGTACCGTCGAGACCCACCGCAAAAATATCTTCCGGAAAACGAATACCAACACCCTCGTAGGCCTGATCAAATTTGCATTCGAGCACAATCTCGTCTAGGCCGCCCCCTCCCCTTCCTCCGTACCACCACTGAGAAAAATTTACCATTCCATAGGTATTAATCAGGTGGATGGCCGCGTCTACATTCGTGATACCGTAAATCACCTCTAACCCCCACGCTCATGAAAAATTTACTGGCAATGATGATCGCATTTTTTGTCGCGGTATCATTTCAATCAGATGCGCAAAAACTCGCGCTCGAAAAAACCTACGAAATTACCGGTAAAGCTAAACGCGGCTACCTCGATGACGTTCAATTCGACGCCGCTACCGGACAGACCATGTTGTCGTTCGTAACAAAATCCACCAACAACATTACAGGAAGCAAAACACGCGTACTATATCAAAACTATTTCTTCGATCGCGATTACAACTTCATCAAGATGGAAGAAAACGAAGATGTCTATAAAAACAAGCGTTACAAGGGCGAGACCTATACAGTAGAAGGCATCTACGTACAAAACAACATGACTGGAACGTTCGTGCTGCGCAAGAAACTGATCACCTATACATGGGACTGGTTCTTCGGTGGATACAAGAAGAAAGTGAAGCTTCTCGATAAGGTGAAGCCCAAAGACGACAGCGGAAACAAATACACGCTCATCCGCAAGTTCGAGAACGATCAGAACGGCGACGTGGTAGTAATGGTTGTTGCAAAAGGCAAGGGTGCCAATCCGAACGAATATGTGACCATGAAGATCGACAACACGCTCGCATTTACCGTTCAGGACAAATTCTCCTTCGATAAACCGATGGTCATCGCAGCATCTACGCTTATTACGAGTGTAGAGAACAACGAATACGACGATAGCGGTCTCGATGAAGAAGACGAAGGCAACGAAGCCGACGATACCGATGACCAGGGCGACCTCTCCACAAGCCAGCCCGGTCTTATCTTCGCCGCATCCAGCGCAGGAAAAAAAGCAAAGGCAGACCCGCATGATTTTACATTCATCCGCCTGAGCCAGGATGGAAAAGTTATCGACCGTGTTGAAATGAAAACGCTGGCGAGCTCATGGAATATCAACAACATTATTGCCGCCGGTGAAAGCATCTACATGATGGGACCTGCGAACGATGGAAAATACCAGGACCTCGGTATTCCCGCCGGAGCGGACCTCGAGAACATGAAGTGGAAACTTTTCCAGCTCGCCAGGATCACCAGCGGAAAAGTGGATTACATCACCACAACTGACCTCGAAGAATTCGAAGCAAAGCTGAAAACACCACCGTCCCAGAAGAAAACACCTTCCTATCGTGGCAAGCGATTCCACTTTAGCGGCGCACAGCTCTACCACGACGGCGGCATCTTCATCTCAGGACAGAACTACGTCCGCGAGAAGAAAGGAAACGCACAGGTAAAATCATACAGGGATGTCGTAAGTTTTTACTTTGGCAAGGATGGAAAGCTTATCGCACAATATGGTGTGCGCAGGGAAGAAAACAATAAGTACGCCCGTATGGCCCCAACACAGCAGCTGGTAGTACCCGGCAGCAACACGATCTACTGGACTATTTTCGAAATGGACGGCGTCCGCACCGAGAAGGAAGGAAAGTTCAGAAGCGTAAAAGCGAAGCTGTATCCGAATGTGGCACGCATCGACCCGGCTACGGGCACGATCAGCGACTTCGTGTCATTCGGAACGGTAGATGGAAAACCACAGTATTACCTCCACAACCAGGCCCCTATTCTCCGAGTGGAGCAGGACAATGCGATCGTATACATGGGAACCAATCAAAGTGGTAAGACCCTATGGTTTGGAAAAATAGTAATGGACTGAACCCCCACAGTTAGTCCTGATAACCGCGCAGCGATGTGCGGTTATCGCTTTTTATGCCTCATCTCGGAAAAACACCTGCCGTATATGAAACAATCCCTGATCGCAATTCTTTCCGTCGTGTGCATGCTGGCACCGGCAACCGTCAACGCGCAGAGTGATGAGCTGATGGGCAACGTTCAGAAGGTCCTGCAGTTCTATCAGCAGGGTGCGTACGGTGAAGTACTCGCCGCCTCTGAAAAAACCTTGACACTTGCTGAAAAGGAGTTCGGTGCACAGGATCCCATGTATGCGATCGTCCTGGCGGTGGTTGCCCTTTCTCAGCATGAAATGGGGCAGCTGCAAACGGCGGAAGTCAACTACCAACGCTCACTGGCCATCCTGAAGAAAACTACGCAGCCGGAGTTCAGGGTTTTTATTGGTAACGTCTACGCAGGACTGGGAAGAATGGAGCATGGAAAGGGCAATTACACCAAAGCAGAAAGTTTACTGAACGAGTCGGCAGGCGTTCTTGAAAGATCAGTCGGAACCAATGACCTGAACTATAGTAATACGATCAATGACCTTGGCAATCTTTACAAGGACAAGGGTGATTATGGACGATCCGAGACATTGTTGAAGCAGGCGGCAGACATCAGAAAAAAAGCATTGGGCGAGACCAGTGCAGTTTATGGCGTATCGCTGAACAACCTCGGATCGCTCTATGAGCAAATGGGCGACTATGAACGCGCAGCGACACATTACGAGAACGCGTTGGGAATATGGCGCTCATCACTGGGCAGCGAACATCCTCTTATCGCAAATGGCACCAATAACCTGGCGGGCGTGCTGGTAAAGTATGGCGGCTATGAGCAGGCTATCAGGATATACACCGTATCGCTTAACATTTGCGAAAAAGTTTATGGTACAAAGCACGAAAAGTACATCACCACACTTTCCAACCTCGGGAATGTTTACAGGCAGATGCGCAACCCGGCAGAGGCAGAACGACTTCTGTCGCGGGCGATCGAGCTGCGAAAGGAAAACCTGGGTGAAAATAATGTCGACTTTCTCTTTTCATTGAATAACCTGGGCCTTGTAAAAATGGATGTCGGCGCGTACGCCGAAAGCGAGAAGCTACTGCTCCGTGCGTTGGCACTCTCGAAAGAATTTTTTGGTTCTACCCATCAATACACCGCTGTTTGTACGAGTAATGTCGGAATGATGTATTGGAAAAAAGGTTCCATCGACAAGGCCGCGGCCTATCTGAAACAATCGCTGAACATCTCCCTCGACAGAATCGACAAAGTTTTTCCGGCGCTCAACGACAAGGACAAGACCTCCTTCTACTCCACTGTTCAAAAGGACTTTGAACTCTTCGCATACTTCACGGCCGAAAACCATCGGCGTATTCCTTCGCTCGTTGCCGACATGTACAACTATACCATTGCAACCAAGGCCTTATTGCTCAACACGTCCAACAAGATCAAAAAAAGAATTCTTGGCAGCGGCGACGCGGCTTTGATCGATCTTTACCAGGAGTGGAAAACAAAAAAGAACCGCCTGGCACAGGTCTGGCAGATGAGCACTTCCGGGAAGGCCAAAAGCGGTATCGATCAGGCATCGCTGGAAGCCGAAGTTGAAGCGCTCGAGAAAAAACTCTCTTCCTCTTCGGAATTATTTGCAGCCAGTGCCGACAAAAAGCGGTACACGTCGAAAGATATTCAGAAGGCGTTGAAGCCGGGAGAAGCCGTCGTGGAACTGGTTCGATATAGGAAATTCAACTTCGAATTTACCGACACCGTTCATTATGCGGCTATCCTGATCAGGCACAACGCGGACCAACCTGAAATGGTTGTTTTCGAAAATGGAAATTATCTCGAGACACGCGGCGCCAGCGCCTACAGGAACTGCATCGCCAACGCTATCCCCGACACCAGAAGCTATGATGCATTCTGGAAACCGGTAGCCGCAAAGTTGTCCGGCACACAAACGATATTCGTATCCCCGGATGGCGTTTACAACCAGATCAACCTCAACTCGCTCTACAACACAGTTACGAAGAAATATGTCATTGAGGAGACGGAGATCCAGCAAGTGACCAATACGAAAGACGTTCTCTCCCTTCCCAAAAAGGCAACGATCCGGAACGCCATGATGCTGGGATTTCCGGATTACAAGACACATCCCGCCGATCGCTTTCAAAACAATGTTCGTGAGGAAACAGAACAGATCAGTGACAGCGTAAAACGTTCTTTCTCCAACACGGTGATCACACCATTGCCGGGAACACTTTCCGAGGTCAATACAATTGCCAGCATTTTCAAGGAAAAAAATATTGAAGTGCAGGTCGTCACCGGGGTGCGGGCAAACGAATCGTTTGTCAAAAAAGTGGAATCGCCATCCGTTATGCACATTGCTACACATGGTTTCTTTCTTGCCGATCTTCCCGAAGGGACGGAAGAAGGCCGTGGAAGCTTTCTTGGATTTGAAACGGTAAAGGTAGACGAGAACCCCCTTCTGCGTTCGGGAATTCTTCTTGCCGGCGCAGAAAAAAGCTTTTCGGGAGAGCGGGCTGCGAACGAAGACGGTGTATTGAGCGCGTATGAAGCCATGACCCTGAACCTCGACGAAACACAGCTGGTGGTATTGTCCGCATGTGAGACAGGTCTCGGTGAAGTGAAGAACGGCGAAGGGGATTATGGATTCCAGCGTGCCCTGATCATCGCGGGTGCCGAAGCCGTGGTCATGAGCTTGTGGAAGGTAAGCGATCAGGTCACACAGGAGCTCATGACCGAATTCTACAGGTATTGGGTCGACAACAGACCAAAACGGGAGGCCTTCCTGATGGCGCAAAATAAGGTGAGGCAATCACATCCCGAACCGTACTTCTGGGCTCCGTTTGTCATGATCGGCAATTGAATCCAGCCTCACATCTTTTTTTTTGTGATCTTTGGTGCCAGTGCCGCCCTGAAGGAATCCTTTTTCCGGGCGTTACGTATCAAGAACTCGTATTTAAACCCCGCTATGTATACTATTACCAAAAACCGTGTTTTGGCCATTCTGGCCTCCGCATTGATTTTATGGCAATGCAGCACAAAAGAAACCACAACGTCCCCGGCACCCGACAGCCCCCGGCTTTATGCCATCAAGGAAAGCTCCAAATGGGGTTACATCGACCAGGAAGGCAAAGTCGTTGTTAAACCTGCATTCGACTACGCATGGGATTTCTCGGATGGTCTCGGAAGATTCAGACAATCGGGGAAATACGGCTTTGTGAACGCTTCAGGAGAAGTTGTCATCCAGCCAACGTTGACTTATGCCGATAACTTTTCCGGTGAATACGCTCGCGTCAATATGAAAGATACCGTGATCAACGACACGTGGTTCGAAGGTTACGGGTTGTACGGCGACTGGTCATACATCAACAAGCAAGGCGTGATCTTCGACCAGCGGTTCACCGTTGCCGAGCCTGTTAAAGGCGGATTTGCGCAGGTGAAAGATGTCCCTGCCTATGATCAACCCTATAGCTATGTGTCGTTCGAAGGCGGCGTGCTGAATCGCAGTGAAAGGATCACCGAAGCTATTTTCAGCTTCAACGGTCATACCCTCGCCCCTGCCTCCGATCCCACAACCGGCAAGATCGGCATGGTCGATCTCAATGAACAATGGGTTATCTTCCCTTCGTTCGACCAGATCGAGCCGATGTCGGAAGGCCTGTCCGCAGCAAAGAAGGACAACATATACGGATACATCGACCCGAAAGGGGTATGGGTATATCAGCAAGTTGTAAACTCTGATAGCTACTATAGCGTCGGCAGTGATTTCAAGCCCTTTTCCAACGGACTTGCTGCCGTACGGTTTACCGATGACAGCTACGGTTTTATCAATAAACAAGGCAAACCGGCATTCCCCCAACGCTACAAGTCTGCCTCTTCCTTTAACGCCGAAGGATATGCCATCGTGACGACTGAAACGGGGACGGCTCTGATCAACACAAAAGGCGAGCTGGTAGTAAAACCTTCCCTCGACATCCAGTCTGCCGAGCGTGGCGTTATTATCTACAAGGGCGCACAGGGATTTGGCGCCAAAGATCTCCAGACACAAAAGGACATCGTTGCACCTACGCATACAAGCGTATCGCTCGTGGGCAGCTTGTTAAAAGTGACGGAATCGGGCGCTACATCGGGATACATCGGCAAATCCGGCGAATTTGTGATCGCACCACAGTTCAACGAAGCCTGGGAGTTCAAAAACGGCAAAGCGATCGTCAACCTGAAAGAACGGATGGTGTACATCGATACAAAAGGAAAAGTTATCGGTGATGTGCCGGAGAATGAGTTGCCATACAACAGCCAGGCCAGCGCCAGCATGTATGCACTCAGCGACGAAACCGGAAAATTCGGATTCGGCAAGATCGGCGTTGACGGTTATGTCATTCCTGCAACCTTCGATTTTGCAACTGACTTCGAAAACAACGTTGCGCGTGTCAACGTTGGCGGGGCCCTCAACGAGGAGTACTACGAATATCAGGGTGGAAAATGGGGACTCATCAATCAGAAGGGCGAGCAGGTTCTCGCACCATCATTCGAGCTGATCATGCCATTCAACAACGGCGTGGCACTTGTGAACGTAGGTGGCGAAGCAACTTATTCGTTATGCGAAGAACATTGTGACGAATATGTGTACTATTCCTGCAAAGGCGGCACGTGGGGTCTGATCGACCAGGCCGGAAAAACGGTAGTAGAGCCGAAATATGCCCAGCTTGTTCCCTTCGGAAGTAACTTCATCGCGAAAGACGGCGACAACTATCAGATCATCGATGCTGCCGGCCAATCACTGACCGCTACGCCGATCCAATTCTCATTCGAACAGGAAAATTCTATCGTAAGAAAATACGAAGCGAAGCACCTGAAGGCTTCTGAAAATGGAAAGGTGGGAATAATCGACCCCGGCGCAAAGTGGGTTGTTCCAGCCCAATATGACGACATTCAGTTCGACAGCGAAATCACCGAAACACCTTTTACCGAAAACTTTGTGCTCGTCAAGACGAACGGCAAGTGGGGTGCGCTTCATTCAAACGGAAACCTTGTTGTTCCCGCCATTTTCGAAGAGATCAGGTCTTTTTCCAACGGAATGGCTGCCGTATTGGATAAGCAATGGGGATTCGTAAATGCGAGCGGTGAAGTTGTGATCGAGCCGAAATACGCGAGTGTGCGCGACTTCCAGGGCAACGTTGCCATTGTGACCAAAGATGAGGCCTCAGGAGAATCCGTGATCGACAAAAGTGGTAAAACGGTGTTCGAAGGATCGGCTTCCACAAAATTGGGCTACGAAGGTTTCGTGAATGGCCTTTGCATTATCCGAGGAGCGGAACACGATGCAGCGGCAGGCGAGCCGGATGCGTCTTGCGGCGTGATCAATGACAAGGGAAAGATACTCTTCCCGAAATCGTCGTTATCCGATGCTCGGATCCAGGAAGGCGGTCTTGTCTATGTGATCAAAAACGGAAAATGGGCTGTCGCGTCACCGGATGGCAGCTTGCTC
>CBHTUB010000010.1:0-33184 GCA_966095595.1 uncultured Chryseosolibacter sp.
TGTCTCATTCGGTTCTAAATCCGGGTCGATCGATCCGGCTACGATGATCAATCCGTCGATCAGCTCCGGATAGTCCATCGCCATCTGGGCGATCAATGGCCCGCCCAGCGAATGACCCACAAGGTACACCGGCCGTTGCCCCTTGTGTTTTTCAATAATTGGTTTTAATGCGAGACTTTGCTTGATCAGCGACGGCTCCGCGTTGCCGAAGTTTGAATAGCCAAAGCCGGGTCTGTCGGTTGTAATGAGCAAGGCCTTATTGAGTAACGAGGTGTCAGCCAGAAAATGTATGAAGGCGCTGAGCGATCCGGGTGATCCATGTACAAAAAGAACCATGGGTTTGGATTCATCGCCTGTTACGACATAATGGATTTCCCTGAAACCGGTTTGGTAACTCTCTTGTGTTGCATGGAGATTTCGTTCACTGAAATATGCGTTGACCTCAGTTGGACTCATCCGAAACGTGCAAGCGTGAAGAAGTCCGATGCATACGATCAGCAGACTGGAAAAAACAACCAGCGCTACCCTGCCACGGCGACGTCGCATCATAATCTGTTTAGGATCTTTTTATACTGTGCGTTGTCATGCAGAATAGCCGCAGCCTTTTTGACTTCGTTGTCGTATTTGAAACCAGCCTCGATGCTTCCACGCTCCAGATGGAATCGTGATACGATCTCCTCTTCCAGCAACATTTTGATCTGGCTCTTGTACTTCGACAACTCGTTCTTTTTGTTCTCCGCGATCTTCAACTGTACCTGCTCGATCTGAGCCTTCACGTCGGGAAAATATTTTTCCTTCCTGGCTTCTTCGATGAACTGCCCGAGCTCGAATTCGAGGTATGATGTATAACTGTAGTTTTTATCCTTCATCCAGTGCATAAAATGCTGGTACTCCTCGTCCTTTAGGACAAAAGTGGCGGGATCGACTGGCGTTGGGTTTTTGGCAACATATTCTGTCGCATAATCGAACAGGAATCCTTTTTCGAACAGCACCTGGGTAAGGGGATAGGCTTCCATCACTTCAGTCTTGACATCGGGTTCAATACCGCCACCATCATAAACGGTTCGGCCGGTCGATGTCTTGAATTCACGACGGATGGAATCGGGGATGGATCCGACACTGCCATCCTCGCGACGATGTGAATAGTCCAGTACCTGAATACAGCGCCCGGTCGGCGTGTAGTATTTTGCTGTAGTCACTTTCAGCTGTGAGTTATAGGATAGCGGTCTGCTGACCTGCACAAGACCCTTTCCATACGATTTCTCTCCCAGCACAACGCCGCGATCATAGTCCTGTAACGTTCCCGCTACGATCTCGGAAGCAGAAGCACTCCCGCGATTGATCAATACAGCAACCGGAACTTCCGTATCGGTAGGCACATTGAGCGTTTCATAGCTCAGGTTATTTTCCGGAATCTTGCCCTTTGTGCTAACCACAAGTTTCCCCTTCGGCAGAAAGATATTGGCAATATTGACAGCTTCGATCAGCAAGCCCCCAGGGTTACCGCGAAGATCGAGGATAATGCCTTTCGCCCCCTTCTCCTTCAACGCCATGACGGCATTTTTCACTTCCTTACCGGCATCGGGCGTAAAGTCCGACAGTTGAACATATCCTATGTCACCTACCATCCCATAGTAGGGAACGTTATTGACTTTTATTTTCTCACGCTTGAAATGCAGCTTGATGGGTTCCGAAACACCAAACCGCTTTACAGTGAGGGATACCGGAGTACCGATCTGCCCCTTCATGAGCTGACCAGACTCTTCACGCGAGAGCGATTTCAATTCTATATCATCGATCTTTACCACTTCGTCGCCGATTTTCAATCCGCCCTTCGCTGCACTGTATCCTTCCATGATCATGGTCACCACGGTACGGTCGCCGATCTCCCGGGTGATCGCACCAATGCCACCGTACTGGCCTGTATTCATGGTCCGGTAATCTTCTACCTCGTCTTCCGGTATATAGTTGGTGTATGGATCAAGCGAAGCAAGCATGGCATCGATGCCCGTTCGGACGAGCTTGTTGGGATTCACCTCGTCGACGTAAAGCGCGTTTACTTCTTTAAATAGGGTCGCAAAAATGTCAAGGTTCTTGGCGATCTCAAAGTAACGATCTGCAGGTTTGGTAAAAGACAACGATATTAAGGCTGTCAGTACTACCGAAATGTATATCAGTTTTTTCTTCATTCGTTCCGAATCTATCGGGGTTAACCCTTTCCTAATTTTATGCCATTAAAGTTACCGAAACTTTCAGCCATTTGATCAGGGGATCAGCCGAAGTGATGTAATTATCTGGCCGCATATCCATTCCGGCGGCCGGTTGTAGTTGGCTTCAGAGAAAACGGACGAGACCACCCTTTTGTTTTGAGGCCGTTTTAAAAATTAAGGATGAAATCCTGCAAATTTGTATTCCGCTCAAGATGGAGCTTCTTGCGTAGCCGATACCGGCTGATCTCGACTCCCCGGATTGAAATATTGAGCAATTGGGCAATCTCCTTGCTGGATAAATTCATTCTCAGGTAGGCACTGAGCTTGATCTCCTGCGGACTCAATGCGGGAAAGGCCGCTTTAAACCGCGTTGAAAAGTCGCCATGAACCCGGTCAAAGTGATATTGAAACTGCTCCCAGTCGGCGTCTGCAGAAATGTTATTTTCAATGTCGCGCGTGATTTGAAGAAGCTCCTTTTTTACTTCTTCGCTGGCGCTTTTCTTGATTATATGCGTCAGATTCGTTTTTACCCCGGTAATGAACTCATTCTTGTTCAGCAGATGCATCGTAGAAGTGCCAAGCTCGTTTTTCATGTGGCGAAGCTCGGATTCAAGCTTTTCGTTCTGCAGTCTGTTGATCTCCTCCTGCGATTGTAGCGTCAATTGGGTGATCTCGTTCTCTTTTTTGTTCAGCTCCTTCTTCTGCTTCAACGCCATCAATTGCTGCTCGCGTTGGTATTTCCGGTCTAGCAACATGAAGGAAGTGAAAAGCAACGCGATCACGCTCGCCCCGTAAAGCGAATAGGCCCAGATCGATCGATACCATGGCGGTCGCACGGAAAATTCGTATGTGGTCTCCTTGCTCATGATACCATTTATGTTCTTCGCCCTCACGTGGAAAGTATACTTGCCTTCCTTGAGGTTCGTGTATTCTTTTTGTTTTTTCGTAGTCCACGCGGACCAGTCTTTCTCATAGTTTTCAAGGTAGTATTGGAAGAGTGTTTCATCACCTTCGTAGGATGTAGCCGTAAAGCTGAAGTTGATCGAGTTCGAGCTGTAGTCAAGTTTGGGTTGATAGGTCTTTCCCTGGGAATTTACAATGGTGTCATGATCGACATAGTTGCCGTAGAATAACACGGAGTCTTTGTCATGTGTTGTTGTCACATTCCTGATCAGCGTGAAGAACTCGGTCTTCGCGTTGTTGTTCATTTTGGGATTGTAGTGTATAAAGCCGTCTTTCGCGCCAAAAAGAACTTCGTTGTTCTTCAGAACCGAGATGTTCACAAGGTCATCGTTCAAATATTTTCTGATCTTGCTGAACGAGTTTGTCTCCAATTCGTATTGGTCAAGATTGTTTTTCCGAAGCACACCTATGCTTTCGCTCCCGATGAAGTAGATGTTTTCCATCGCATCCTCCTGGATCGACCAAAGCTGTACGTTTTCTCCCAGCATCTTTGAGAAGAATTTGTCCTTGACAAACACGTCTGCCAGTGCATCGTATTTGAAAATGCCCGACTCGCTGGTAAAAAAAAGATCGTTGCGTACCCTGAAAACGTTAATGAGGTTATTGGACGGAAAGCCCTTTCTATAATCGTAAAGCGTTACTTCATCCACACGCTTGAGGTCGTTGGAGAGTTTGATCTTGAATGCGCCCTTGTAACCATGCGTCATCCAGAAATACCTGGGATCATCCTGCGCCATCACCCGGGACGACTCATTGAAACCCTGAAGTTTGCCGATATGCGTCAATCCTCCTTCACTTCTTTTGTACAGGTTTAACCCCGTGTACGATCCGCCGACCATCATCGAAGGATCGCTCTTAAGAGGCATGAAAACCCAGGCTCCAGGATCGGGCGACACGTTTGTCGCACTTCCTTCTTTGATCAGCAGTGCTCCGTTATGATGGCCAGCCAGCAGAGACCCATTATACCTGCCGATGTGGTATACCTGTCCGCGGGTATTGGCGATCAGTTGATAATTGCCAGGCATAAGGGCATCCTTTACATAAACTCCGGTGTTGGTTCCCGCATATAACCTCGATCCGTCAAGATAGGCGGCGTAGCCTGTTCCGGGAAGACCGCTCTGTTCATCGATGAAAGTGAACGCCGAGCCTAGCTCGATGTAGGCAATGCCATTATTTTGTCCCACCCAGAGGTTGTTCAAATTGTCCTCATATACACTTAAAATTGTTCGGTTGTTTAAGCCCTTGCCGGTCGTTAGGTGGAGCACAATGTCCCCCTCAGGAGACAGAATGAAAAGGCCATTGTTTTGGGTTCCGGCGGCCAGATTCCCATTCTTCAACCGCAACAGGCAATTGATATTGGTCTCTCTGAAAAGTGGTTGATTCTTTACATTCCAGGGCTGTACAACACCCTGACTTAACAAATATATACCGTGTTGAAAGGTCGAGATCAGCAACTCATCGGTATGCAGGGGCACAATGGAGGATACGCTCATGTCGCGAAAGAAATCGCCACCCGGAAAAGAGATCACCTTATCGCCCGACAACAGATTGATGCCGCGTTGCCGGGTAGAGATGTAGAGCTGGCGGTTTACCAGAAATGAAAGCTCCAATGGCCCAGCTCCCGGCGCAATTGTAAAATTTTTGCCGTCGTAGCTGTAGATCGCCGAAAAGGTGCAGAAATACACGTTTTGGCCGTCCAGGTAAACACTCCAGGTTTCATCGAAATTTCGCTGCTCAGTAGCCAGGCTATCGGCAAGTGAGACATAAGTCAATTTTCCCAACCGATCGGGAAAGAAATAGCCAAAGTCCCCCTGACACCCCACATAGATTCTCCCCCGGGGGTCTATGGCAACGCTGCGCACCTTGGTGCCATTCCTGACCCGGTAGATTTCCCACCGGTTTCCGTCGTATTCCAGCAGACCAAAATTATTCGCGATATAAATGATACCCCGCCTGTCCTGGGCAATATCCCAGTTCTGGATTCCTGCATGATAATCAACTGTGTGAAAATTGCGAACCAGGGGCAAACCGCCAAAAGGAGACTGCCCCAGGGTAGTAAAATGGGCAAGGAGAGCGGTTATGCAGAGGCAGATCGCTTGTGCAATGGAACGTTGCATGGTTTAGGTGTTACGATGAAGCTAATAAAAGCAAATGATGTGGTAAAGGCAATTTCCTGGAAATCCTTAAATCGTTTGTTTACGCCCCAAAAACGCAATTCCATAAACCCTGATGTAATTTTGATGTAGTAGTAAGATGTACTTAGATGTAGTTATGATGAGGTCGAAAAATTGAAAAAGGCAGGCTTCAGGGCAATTTTTGTAGAGTCGGTTCAAACGATTTCAGGCTGAAACGGCAAACCATTTAAACTCTAAACCCAAAACTTAATGAAAGCAAAACTCTTACTCCTTTTCATGATGCTTTCATTTGTCAGTTACGCCCAGAACAACATTCAGGGAAAAGTGACAGATGAGAATGATCAGCCCCTTCCGGGAGTGAATGTGCTCGTAAAAGGCACATCTGTCGGGTCGGTTACTGATGTCGATGGCGCTTTTAATATATCGGCGCCGGAAAGTGCAACATTGGTATTCTCCTTTATCGGATATGCAACCCAGGAAGTTGCGGTAGGAAACCAGTCCTCCATCACAATCAAAATGACGCCTGATGTAATGGCATTGGGAGAGGTTGTAGTGGTAGGATATGGTACAAGTACTAAAAAAGAGCTGACGGGTGCGATTTCCGCGGTAGATGGTAAAGACCTCGTTGCACTGAATCCCGTTCGCGTGGATCAGGCTTTGCAAGGCCAGGTCGCCGGGGTGAACGTATCTGCAGCGTCGGGGTCGCCAGGAAGCGCATGGAATATTCGAATCAGGGGTTTTACCACGAATGGCAACAACAACCCCCTTATCCTGGTGGATGGTATTCAATATTCTGCCGATGGACTAAATGCCTTAAACCCCGCCGATGTTGAATCGATCTCTGTATTAAAAGATGGTACCGCGGCGATCTACGGTGTTCGTGCCGCCAACGGAGTTATTCTGATCACGACCAAACAGGGAAGGCGTAATAGCAAGACTTCGGTTGAGTTCAGCGGATACGTCGGACAGCAGGAAACAGCAAAAAAACTCAACCTTCTTAACGCAACGGAGTATGCTGTCCTTAAAAACGAAGCATTCGCAGCCGGCGGCCAAACTCCTCCGTTTGCCAATGTCAACCTTGGGAATGGCACAAATTGGCAGAACGAAGTCTTCGGCACGGCGCCGATTCGCAACTATAACATCAACCTTAATGGAGGCGGCGAGAAGAGTTCGTTCTCTGTCGG
The DNA here is from genome assembly GCA_966095595.1 of uncultured Chryseosolibacter sp. Classification (GTDB taxonomy): domain Bacteria; phylum Bacteroidota; class Bacteroidia; order Cytophagales; family Cyclobacteriaceae; genus Chryseosolibacter. The sequence goes on from CBHTUB010000010.1 coordinate 6,493, forward strand.
CGCATCCTACTTCGATCAGGATGGTATCGTGGGCGGTGACAAGGCAACTTTCAGACGTTATAATGCCCGGGTGAATTTCACCACCGAGCTCGTGAAAAAACTCTCATTGCAAAGTGTTTTGCTGTACACCAACGAACGTCGCAGCGCACTTCCTGAGAATGGCATTTCCTCAGTACTATATAATACGATCAACGCTTCGCCCGCAGCGACCGTGCGGGATGAAACGGGAGCATTTGCTTTCCTGGAGGAAGTCAATGATGTCATCAATCCGATAGCGCAAATGTCCAATAGTTTCAATCGCGCCGATGTCAACAAACTGGTAGGTAAGGAAGAACTGTCATATCAGATCAACGACAACCTTACGGCCACAGCTTTTGCCGGTTACAATTATGCTATTGTAGATGACAAATCTTTTTCACCTCTTGTATATTATGGTTCTGGCAAGGCACAAAACACAGCCATCAACGCCGACCTCGATCCCACTGTGATCGAAATTGCCGACGGAGTCGAGATACCTGTTCACAGTCGCGTTACCGAATCCCGCACCACATATCTCGACTATAACTTCGAAGCTTACCTCAACTACAAAAAGACAATAGGAGATCACGGAATCAAGGCAACACTCGGTACGGCAGCTTTCGGTCGACGAGGAAACAACCTCACGGGTACCGGATATAACGTGCCATACAATTCATGGGATTTTGCAGACATCTCTGCAACTGATGGAACAAATCTCCTGAATAGTACGTCAAGCTGGCAATTTGATGAAAGACTCCAGTCATTCTTCGTCAGGGGTGAGTATGCATTTAAACAGCGGTATTTGTTTTCAGGTCTTATTCGCAGGGATGGTTCTACGCAATTCGGACCGAATAACAGATTCGGATACTTTCCTGCCGTTTCCGGTGCATGGGTAATTTCAGACGAACCGTTTTTCCAAAAAGGAATATTGGATTTTGTAAAACTGCGCGCAAGCTACGGAGTGTCTGGTAATGACAAGATCCCCAATGTCTATCGAGGCTTGTTGAACGGAGAAGGTGTTTATCCATTCGATGACCAGCTTTCAAACGGGATCGCTCCCGGTACACTGGGAAATCCCGATCTCAAATGGGAAACAACACATCAGACTAATGCGGGACTTGAAGTGACATTGCTGAATGGTCATGTGGACATCACCGCTGATTACTATATCAAAAAGACAAAAGATCTCTTGTTCCAACCTGATGTATCAGGGTTAGTCGGATCATATGGACCGGGAAGTGCGCCACCCTATGTCAACGGTGGCGATGTACGCAACCGCGGTCTTGATTTTCATATCGGCTATAACGGCGAAATCGCAAATGACCTTACGATCAGTGTGAGCTACAATCTGACAACAGTTAAAAATGAAGTTACCGCGATGCCTAAACCGTTCTACGAATTCGGTGCGTTTGGCGTAGGCGGTTCCACTGCAACACGTATGGAGGTTGGCAAAGAGATGGGTTACTTCTTCGGTTATAAAACCCAGGGTGTGTATCAGAATGACGCGCAGGTTACAGAACGAGGCGTGACACAGGCGGGGGCGCAGGCCGGCGATTTTATATATGCCGACCTTAACGGTGATAATGTAGTAAACTTCGGGAATGACAGCGACAAGACCTTCCTCGGATCGCCAATTCCCGACGCTACAATGGGACTCAATCTTAACCTGGGCTACAAAGGGATAGACTTTAGTTTCTTGCTATATTCTTCTATCGGAAACGAGATACTCAGGAATTATGAGCGTCAGCAACCGCTCGCGAATAACCTTGACTACAAGATCAGCCGATGGACAGGTGAAGGATCTACAAACTCGCATCCGCGCCTCACAACTGCAGCAAACACCAACGCTGTGATCTCCGATTACTTTGTGGAAGATGGATCGTTTGTGCGCTTGAGAAACATTCAGCTCGGTTACACGTTACCGTCTTCACTGACATCAAAAATTCGCGCATCAAAACTGAGGATTTATGTTGCAGCGAACAATTTATTCACATTTACAAAGTACAAGGGATTCGACCCTGATTTCGCAACGTACAGCCCGCTGGTTTCCGGCATTGACTACGGCTACTATCCACAGGCGAGAACCTATATGGCTGGCCTAAACCTTAACTTTTAAAGCGATGAAAAATCTTTTAAGAATATCCATACTTTCTGTCGCAGGGTTTCTCACGACTATAAGCTGCGACAATTATGTCGACGTTGATCCGAAATATTCAATGGATGCGGAGAACTATTTCAGGAGTCCGGCAGATTTCGAACGAGCGCTGACAGGCGCGTATGACTTGATGCAAACTTCATATCTCAGCTTCTGGATCGGAGAAATTGCATCTGACAACGCAATAGCAGGAGGTGAAAGTCCCACAGACTCAGAAGGACTTCATCAAATCGACGCCATGACCCATGGTGGGACCAACAGCGAACTTAGAAGTATCTGGCGCTGGATGTACACCGGGATCACCAGGGCGAACTATATTTTCGAGTTCCAGAACAACATAGAATTTGAAGGTAAAGAGCAAATACTCGCACAGGCGGCATTCCTGCGCGCCTATTACTATTTTGAGCTTGTGAAATTCTTCGGCGACGTGCCACTCATTGTTGATCGGAGACTTCCTGTCGGGGAGGTAGGTTCACAGGAGAGAACACCGAAATCGGAAGTGTACACGCAGATCGAGACTGATCTTTTGTTCGCTGCCGAGCACCTTGACTGGACTTCAGATGTAAAAGGAAGGATTACAAAAGGCGCTGCGCTCGCGCTATTGGGAAAAGCATACTTGTATCAGGATAAATTTTCGGAAGCGACCGAGGCATTAGACGTTGTCATCAACGACGGCCCGTACGAACTTGTCGATGATTATGAATCATTATTCCGCCTGTCGGGCGAAAACAACTCAGAAACGGTTTTCGACATTCAGTATGTAGCAGTAGAAGGTGGAAGTTATGGTTGCTTCGTTTGCCTTGAAGGAAACGCTGCTGTAGGTTTCGACGGCATCCGTGGATATGATGGACCGATCTACGCAGATGGTAACAGCTACAACCTGCCGACCGCGGATCTATATGAAGCATTCGCGAACGATGATCCAAGACGTGAGGTCGCCGTACTCGACATAGAGGCCTTCGTTGCTGCAAACGATGATCCTGCCGATGACACAGATGACATCAAATATGTAGAAGGTGGCGGTGGTCATACCGGTTACTACAATAACAAATATCTGAAACGCGCCGACGAGCTTGGCTTGCCTGACACCGATCTCACAAGCCCACTTAACTACAAGGTGATCCGTTATGCAGATGTATTGTTGATGGCTGCTGAAGCTTATAACAGAAAATCATCTCCCGATGATAACAAGGCTCGTACCTATCTCAACGAAGTACGCGATCGCGTAGGGCTCGATCCGATCAGCGCATCGGGAAGTGCACTTACCGAATTGATCTGGACCGAACGTAACCTCGAACTGGCAGGGGAAGGGCATCGGTTCTTTGACCTCGTCCGCACGGGAAAGGCTGCTGACGAGATCGAAGGATTTGAAGCTGGTAAACACGAATTGTTCCCAATCCCGCAGGATGAAATCGACCTCGCTGGTGCAGGATGGAGTCAAAACCCTAAATATTAATCGACAATCTATATGAAGAAAATATTAAACTGTCTTGCCTGGACGCTCATCTTTTCAGTGTTCGTCATAGGCTGTAAAGAGGAAGACCCGACACTGGGCGTAGCTCCAGCTGCAGAGGATGCTGTCTTTACTTTCTCTCCATCTGCGGAGAACGACAATATCATCGACTTTACGAACAATGCCGATGCTTTTCTTAAAGTGTGGGATTTTGGAAATGGCACAAAGGGAAAGGGCAGTAACGTAAAAGGAGTCTATCCTATGAAAGGAACGTACAACGTTACCCTTACGGTTTATAGTGCGGGCGGAAGCGCTACGTATACAGCCACCGTAGAGATAGCCGAAACAGATCCAACATTGCTGGACATCCCGGTATACAACATGCTCACCGGCGGCGCATCACAAACGGAAGGTAAGACCTGGATCATCGATTACATGAGAGCAGGACACTTCGGTGTTGGTCCAAACCCTTCTGGCGGGGCGGGTGACTACCCCGAATGGTACGCTGCAGGCGTCAATGAGAAAGATGGCGGTGGATTGTATAACGACAAGTATACTTTCAAACTTGCGGACTTTGAGTTCATTATGGAGACTGATGGCGATGTGTATCTGAATCCCGGGCAACAATCAGTATTCCCTGGCGCCTATGCAAATGAAACTGTTGGCGACTACACAGCCCCCTACGAATCACCCGGCAACCTGACATGGAGTGTAAGCGAAGACGACGATGGAAATCAATACATCACCATCTCACAAGGTGGATTCATCGGTTACTATACCGGCGTGTCTACCTATAAGATCGTTAGTCTTGAAGAGAATGAGATATTTCTAAGGTATCTTGATTCAGCGCATGATGACCTGGCATGGTACCTGCGATTAATTCCTGAAGGTTTCGAGCCACCACCACCGCCACCTCCATCCACGGCTTCACTGCCTATTTCATTCGAAACATCTGCTCAACCACCTTTCGTAGGTTTTGGAGGAAGCAGCTTTGAAGTGGCAGACAATCCTTCCGTTGGCGGGATTAACAACACGGCTAAAGTGGGCAAGACAGCGAAAGGCTCAGAGACATGGGCAGGTATCGTGACTGACCTCGATGGTAAGCTTGACTTCTCGGTCAACAACACATTCAAAATGAAAGTGTATGCGCCGAAGACCGGTGTAGCGAAGTTCAAGATCGAAGCCCAGGGTGACCCCGGGACATTTAAGGAAGTGGATGCCAATATCACTCAGGTTAACACCTGGGAAGAGCTTACCTTTGATTTCTCGGGAACGGCATCCGACACATATAATAAAATGGCCCTATTCTTTGATTTTGGTTCAGTCGATCAGAACACCTTCTACTTTGACGATGTGGAATTAGTAGCAGCGGGCTGTGCCGACACTGACGCCGAGTCTACTGACGCGACAGCTGGCCTGAACTTCACAATGGCTACGGTAACGTTCGGACAATTCGGAAATATCGTTTCAGAAAAAGTTACCAACCCTTTCCAGGAGGGTATCAACACGAGCTGTTTCGTCAATAAATACGAGAAGACCGGTGGTTGTGAAACATGGTCAGGCGTTGCTTACTCACTTGGTCAGGCAATCGACTTTGCCACTGCAACGAAAAAGAGATTCAAGATGAAGGTATATGCGGTGAATCAGACAACGGATGTGACACTGCGTCTTGAACGATTGCCGTATCCTGACACCGAGCCTTCGGCTGATCGCGTCGCGACCATTACTGCGACGGGAGAATGGCAGGAGCTTACTTTCGATTTCTCCGATATCACAGATCCCAATACATACAAGAACATTATCGTCTATTTTGAGCGCAATGCAACTTGCGACAATGACTTGTACTATTTTGACGACCTTGTGCAGATCGAGTAGTTTTCTTTGTTCGCTGGGTGGCTCTCGGGCCACTCAGCTTTTTTATTGGTTTTACTTTAATATAAGGCATGAAAAACTATTTGTTCATCTTTCTTGGGGCGATATGCCTCCTCGGCTGCGATGACAAAGGATCAACCCCAGATGTCACTTTGCCAACTGATCTTACTGTCGATGTAACTGCGAGCGAAACCGGATTGGTGTCAGTCACGGCGAGCGCCAAATCGGCAAATTTTTACAGGATATCCTATCAATACGGTGAGTCAGGCGTCTACGATATCGTAGTACAGGCTCATACTACTGCAACAGATTTTATCACGACCACCGAATCCGTTACGGTAGAGATCGGTAGCGATAACAACCCTGGTATTCCGGCCGATGGCTACACAACACCCGAGTCCTATCCAGGCATGACGCTGGTATGGCAGGACGAGTTTAACGGCAATTCGCTCAACACCAACGACTGGACTTATGAGACAGGTGCAGGTGGATGGGGAAATAACGAGCTTCAGTATTATCGAAGCGAGAACACAACAGTGGCAGACGGATACCTCACCATAACCGCAAAAAAAGAATCCTTTTCCGGTTCTGAGTATACCTCATCACGTCTTATCACGAAAGGAAAAAAATCTTTTGAATACGGTCGGATAGACATACGCGCAATGCTTCCGGAAGGACAGGGGTTGTGGCCTGCGTTATGGATGCTCGGAGCGAATTTTAATTCCGTCGGCTGGCCGAAATGTGGTGAGATCGACATTATGGAAATGATAGGAGGGTCGGGCCGTGAAAAAACGGTTTATGGTACCTTGCATTGGGATAACAACGGAGCACATGCATGTACTTGTGAGAAACCGGGTTATAGCCTTGCGAGCGGCACATTTGCAGACAAGTTTCATGTTTTTTCGATGGTATGGACTTCGACCAAAATTACCTGGTACGTTGACGATGTAAAGTTCAACGAGATCGATATTACGCCTGCCGGGCTGAGTGAATTTCACGAGCAGTTCTTTTTTATTTTCAATGTAGCCGTTGGAGGCAATTGGCCCGGTGCTCCGGATTCGGGCACCGTATTTCCTCAGAAGATGGTGGTCGACTATGTAAGAGTGTTTCAAAATTAACGAGTGTGATGTCATGAAGATATTATCGATGTTGTGTCTGGCGGGTTGTGTCTGGTTTGCCGGCGATCCTCCGAAGGATAAATTGAAACTTGTGTGGAGTGATGAGTTCAGTAAAGACGGTGCTCCGGATACTACGTCATGGACCTATGATATTGGGACCGGGTGGGACGGATGGGGTAACCAGGAACTTCAATACTATACCCGTGATCCGAAGAATGTTTTCGTCAGTGACGGCAAGCTCAGGATCACTGCGATCAACGATGGCGGCGGGTGGACATCTGCCAGGCTGAAGACACAAGGAAAAAGATCATGGAAGTATGGCCGTATAGTATTCCGTGCAAAACTGCCGACTGGCGTAGGTACGTGGCCCGCGCTTTGGTTGCTGGGAGAGAACATCACATCCAAGGATTGGCCGGCATGCGGTGAGATGGACGTCATGGAACATGTCGGAAGAAATCCCGGTGTCATCCAATCTGCTATCCACACATCTGCAAGCTACGGCGATACTCCGAATAAACAGTCGATTCCATTGCCTTCATTCAGTACAGAGTTTCACGAATATCAACTGGATTGGACTGAAGACCAGCTTGACTTCTCCGTCGATGGGAAACTGTAGTACACGTATTCACCGCCTGAGAGAAATGATTCCACATGGCCGTTCAATGATCCATTCTTCCTCATTATGAACGTCGCTATTGGCGGCGGGCTTGGCGGACCGGTGGACCCGGAGTTAAAGTCAGCGACGATGGAGGTTGATTATGTTCGGGTTTACGGGAGATCAGGCAAAAACAGGAAATAAATGTTCAGCAGCAACGAAGTCATTATGTCTAAAAGAACCTTACTTGTCATCTTATTCACTACGAGTTTTCTTCATGCACTGTGTCAGAAGAAATCTTCCGATCACGTTCGGACACAGATAGAAGCTTTGTTAGCCCAGATGACGACGGAAGAAAAAGTCGGGCAGCTGAATTTTCTTGTGGGCGAAACAATTGTAACCGGCCCGACCTTTTACACGGCCAACTCGGAAAAGTTTGATGAGATGATCAGAAAAGGCAAGATCACCGGTCTCTTTAACGTATATGGCGCTGAGTACACCGGACGGTTGCAGAAAATCGCCGTTGAGGAATCTCGATTGAAAATTCCACTGTTATTCGGTGCCGATGTGATTCACGGTTTCAAAACGGTTACTCCCTTGCCCTTGGGAGAGGCAGCAAGCTGGGACCTCGCGCTGATACAAAAATCTGCGGCGCTTGCGGCACGTGAAGCGTCGTCAGCAGGAATCAATTTTAATTTCGCTCCCATGGTGGATATTTCACGCGATCCGCGCTGGGGACGTGTAAGCGAAGGAGCAGGTGAGGATCCATTTCTTGGGTGTGAGATCGCGAAGGCGCGGGTAAAAGGTTTTCAGGGAAACAACTTATCCGACCCCAATACCGTTGCAGCATGCGTCAAGCATTTTGCGGCGTACGGAGCGGTGGAAGCGGGAAGAGATTACAACACGGCGGACATGTCCGAACGATTGTTGAAAGAAATTTATCTTCCTCCCTACAAGGCTGCGATAGATGCAGGCGCTGCGACTGTCATGACCTCCTTTAACGAGCTTGACGGGATCCCGGCAACGGCAAATAAAAAATTGATCCAGGGAGTGCTTCGAAGCGAATGGAAGTTCGACGGACTCATTGTTTCCGATTATGGATCGATCGGCGAATTGATTCCGCATGGCGTAGCGGCGACACAGGAGGAAGCTGCATTGAAAGCTTTTGAGGCAGGCACCGATGTCGATATGATGTCATACCTCTTCCAGAACAAAATTCCCGGTCTCGTTCAAGACGGGACGATCGATGTAAGAAGCCTGGACGCTGCTGTCAGGAGAGTTTTGAAACTGAAGTTTGATCTCGGATTATTCGACAATCCGTATTTATACTCAGATCCAAAACGCGAACAAAGAGAGCTGCGTTCGAAAGAGAACTTGCTTCTCGCGAAAGAAATTGCCAGAGGTTCGGTTGTGTTGTTGAAAAATGAAAATGAATTATTGCCCATCACCTCATCTACCAGGAATATCGCGTTGATCGGACCACTTGCAGACGCGAAAGCCGAAATGAATGGTTCATGGTCTTTCTTTGGCGAAGTGGGCCACCCGGTTTCGATCCTCGACGGTCTGAAAAAGCGTGCTGGTAAAAACGTAAATGTAAACTACGAGCAAGGGTGCAACCTGTACGATAACTCCAGGGATAAATTCAATGCTGCTGTTTCGCTTGCGCAGAAGTCGGATCTCGTAGTGCTGGCAGTAGGTGAAAGCGCGGTGATGAATGGAGAAGGTGCATCGCGTGCTGATATTGGTTTGCCGGGCATCCAGCTCGATCTCGTTAAAGCCATTGTGGCAACGGGCAAACCTGTCGTTGTTCTGCTTGTCAATGGACGGCCGTTGGCAATAGAATGGATTGATCAGAATGTGCCATCGATCGTCGAAACCTGGACACTCGGGTCGGAAGCAGGTCATGCCATCGCTGAAGTTTTGTTTGGCGACTACAATCCATCCGGCAAGTTGCCTATGACATTTCCCCGGCACGTCGGACAAATACCCATCTACTACAACTATAAGAATACGGGTCGGCCTTATCAAGGCGACTACAGGGAGCCACAGGATCAGAGGGTTTATCAGTCAAAATACAGGGATGTGAAGAACTCTCCCCTTTATCCATTCGGATATGGACTCAGTTACACGAAGTTTGTTTACTCTGACGTTCAGCTCAGTGCACCGGTCATGACGGTCGATGATAAAGTCACCGCGTCAATCACCGTGACAAATATGGGACTAAGAGAAGGCGAGGAGGTTGTGCAGCTGTATATACGTGACATAGTCGGGAGTGTGACGCGTCCGGTAAAGGAGCTTAAGGGATTCCAGAAGATATCATTGAAACCTGGAGAATCGAAGAAGATATCGTTCACCATTGATAAAGAAACATTGTCTTTTTACCGCGGCGATCTAAGCTGGGGCACGGAGCCAGGGAAATTTGAAGTATTTATCGGAGGTAACTCAGTTGATGTTAAAAAGCAAACCTTTGAATTGAAAGATCTCATCGTAAATGAGGGTTAGTAATTGTTAACCGGAACCTGCCTCCTCACCAGGTAGGTTCCTTTAGGGAGTAACTATTTTGAGACACCCGGTATTGTTATAATTTTGTCTCAAACCTCCTTATGAAAATCTCTCTTGCCTTTTTCGCGCTTGCCTGCCTGTTCAGTGGTTGCGTAGGCTATCAATACGTCGCATCACCGGCATATGTTCCGTTGCATTCCAGTAAAGGGGAAGTAAAAGCAAACTTTACTGGACGATCGGTCCAGGCAAGCTATTCGATGTCATCCAGAATGTACATTGCGGGGTCGAGCTTCATCCGGGACGTTTCCTATTTTTCCTTCGGTGGAACGGACAAGGAGAACTCCGGTCGGAAGGAATCAAGCAGTGATTTTCATGATCATACTTTCGGGGTCGGTTATTATAGCAGTAAAAAGTTTTCTACAGACATATTTGCAGGGGGTGGGTTCGGATCACTTAAATACAAGAAAAATACAGATTAACTCGATGAATATTTATTTAGCCTGGATGCGAACTCCTATAAAATTTTGCTCAATATAAGTCAAGCGGGCAGTTCGATTCGGTTGCCGGTTTTTCACGGTTTTGTTACTGGCGGCTGCACGATATTCAATCGAAGTTAGATTTGGGATCAGCATCTGAACCTGAGGAGAACGATCGTGACTTTTATGAACGAAGCAATATAAGTTTCTTTTTCGTTGAGCCCGGATTGTCATTTAAAGCTGGAAGAAAGCGGTTTAAATTTGTCACAACGATCTCCAATACAATCAACGTAAGTAAGTTCGACCTTCACTATCGCCACTTTAATTTTTACCTCGGTTGCTCACTCTCATTTGACGTGCTGAAAAAGAATGGTGGTCAGAGCAATCAGTGACTCCATGCATTTCGAACGAACCTAAGCCAGTTTCCATGCATGATGTTCGAAATGTTTTCATTTGAATAGCCTCTCACCGAGAGCAGGTCTTTGAGTTTTCCAATATCGGCGATCGTTTCTATATCGGCGGGCGATTGTTCCTTGCCGAAACCTCCGTCAAGATCCGAACCAATGCCGATATGCAAGGCGTTTCCTGCGATCTGGCAGACATGGTCAATGTGATCGACCAATTTATCCAGCACACAGTTCATACCCAACGGTGTCGATTCTCCCTTTTTCCAGCCCGGAACCATCATTGGCGCATGCATTACTGCACCGATCACCGCTTTCCGATCGATAAGCTCACGGATCTGCTCGTCACTGAACTGACGATTGTCGTTTACAATAGCCCGGCAGTTGCTATGGCTGGCCCACACATGTCCATTGAAGTTCGATAACGCTTCCCAAAAACTTTCGTCGCACAAGTGGGTAGTGTCGAGTATCATGTTCAGTCGCTCCATTTCTTTTAGCAATTCCCTGCCCGCAGTGCCTATGCCGCCCGTTGCATTTGTTCCTTGTGCATATCGTCCCGGTCCATAGTGTCCCGGCCCAACTACCCTCAGACCGTATTCATAGGCCCTCTCGAGATGGCGAATGGTAACAATCGAATCTGCGCCTTCCAATGTCAGAATGAAGCCGATCGGTTTGTTTGTATTGGGCGATCCATCGTTCCATTGTGAGAGGTGTATTTCAAGGTCGCGGAGGTTGGTGATGTGTTTTAAATGTCCCTGACTTTCCATTTCGCGATACCAGGCCAACTGTCCCTGCGTGTGTGCCCACGCCTGCTCCGGTGAGTGCCATCCGGGTAGCGGATTCTCAGGCGTGACGTATCGCGCAATTTGCGTGGTAAACACAAGTCCGATGTTTCCCCGTCGCAGTTCTTCAAAAGAAACTACGTTGTTTCCCCGGTCGGGTTTGTCGGTCTTGCCTTTCTCGCGATTTCGGATGTCGCCGATCGGCATGCGATAATCGCGGTTCCACTCCATCGCATTCATTGCCAAATCCAGGTGTGCGTCAACTATGAACATTGTCAAATTGTAAGCTTCCGGTTCCTCGAAACATTGTACCAGTGGCCGACGACCTCGCCTTCATTCACCACGTAAACCTCATCATACAGCGCGACCGTGGGACAAATGTGATACGGGACGCCGTAAAGAACATCACCAACCTGGTATTGATGATTTTCAGATTTGATCACGAGATGTTCTTCGCTATGTCCGATCGGTTCGACATCAGGTGCGTTCAGAAAGGTAACGCGATTGGCCAGGGGATTCTCCGAGGCGATTGCCTTATGTCCAAGGTCCACCGTAAAAACATTAGGCGATGGGTTGGAGATGATCCGGCACAGTACAAGCGCTCCAAACTGGTATTGCTGCTCTTTCAATATCTTTTCGTATCCCTTGTCCCAATAAATAAATGTTCCCGGACTGCACTCGATCAAAGGTCTCTTTGAATGGACCGGGAACGTTGGGGTACCGCCGGCCACGATTTTTAAACTCAGATTGTATTGTTCAGCGATCTGTCGTGCAAGATCAGCAACAGGTGCAAATGCTGCATCACATTTAGTTTTTCTTATGGTAAGATCTTCATCACGCAAATGACCATCATACGCATGAAGTCCTTCGACCGTGATCCCACGCAGCGACCGGATGTTGCCGAGCAGCTCGAGTGCTGCCGACGGTATAATTCCGGTACGGTTCATTCCGACGTTGAGATCAATATATACATTGGCTTTCGACCCATGCTGGACAAAGACGTGAGAAATCTCCGATGCTGTAGCGACGTTGTCGACGAGACATGCGAATCTGGAATCCATGAAGTCCGCGGCGAGTTCAGCGAACCTTTTTATCTTCGGACCAATTGGCTGATAGGCGAGAAGGATATCTTTCGCCTCAGCCGCCGCCAGCATTTCTGCTTCGGCGATCGTAGCACATTTGAATTTTTTGATTCCCGCGTCCAACATCATCCTGGTGATCGGGGGAGACTTGTTGGTCTTGATATGTGGGCGAAGCCGATCGATATCATCGACGGCCTCTATCACTTTTTGGATATTGTAACGAACACGTTCCGGGTAAACCAGCAACGCGGGTGAATCAATGTCCGCTTCGTTGGTGATCTTATACCATTGACTTTCTGACATACTACTATCCTTCCAATTCAAATACGGCTTCAATCTCCACAGGAATATTATCGGGAAGTGAATGCATGCCAACCGCGCTGCGGACACCGACGCCGTTGTTCTCCCCCCAGATATTTGCGAACAATTCACTGCATCCATTGATGATAATGGGGTGACGTCCGAAGTCGTCAATCGCATTTACCATCCCGAGTATTTTGATCACACGCCTGATCCTATTCAACGAACCGAGATTTTCTCTCAACGTCGCGAGGATTGCCAGGCCGACTTGCCTCGCAGCAAGTTTTCCTTCCTCTACGGTAAGGTCTCTTCCGATCTTGCCGACGATAAAAGTACCATCGTTCTGAATGGTGCCATGTCCTGACACATAAACAAAATTGTCTACGATCAGGAACGGCTTGTACACGCCCAATGGTTTGGGTGGTGGAGGTAACGTCAGATGAAGTTGTTCAAGTTTTTCTTCGGGTGTCATCTCAGTTAACAATTGCATCAATGATCAATACACCAACGAGTCCGCAAACCGCCACGATTGTTTCCATGAGCGACCATGATCGTATGGTGTCTTTGATTGACAGGTTAAAATATTCTTTATAAAGCCAGAAGCCGGCATCGTTCACATGACTGAACATGAGGCTGCCGGCACCGATGGAAAGGACCATGAGATTCGGATCAGCGCCATCTTTCAGAAGGGGAAGTGTGATCCCTGCGGCGGTCAGTCCGGCAACGGTGGCTGATCCAACGCAAACTCTTGTAACAGATGCAATGATCCATCCGAGTACCAGAGGATGGATGTCCAGATCTTTCAACATGCCGGCTACGGTATCGCTTATCTGTGTATCGACCAGGATTTGTTTTAATGCACCTGCTCCACTGATGATCAACAGTAACAAGGCGACGTCTTTAACAGCTTCGCCATAAATGTCCGTTACCCGCTTCATAGACATTTTCATCTTCATGCCCAATGTGAATGTCGCAAGCATTACCGACAGCAACATAACAATTGCAGGGTCGCTGAAGAATTTCAACACCTTGTATCCGTTGGTTCCTATCCCGATCGTGGAGACCACGCTATCCATAGTCCATTGGATAAAACGATTATTGTATTCCCGATGACCTGTATCTGCCATGAAGAAAAGAATGGTCGTCACTCCCAGGATGACCACGGGCAATAGAGAGGTCGCAATGCTGTTAAACAGTCCCGGAAGCTCGCGATCCTGTTTAGCGGGAACGTCGAAAGTTTCGTTATGGAGTGGCTGAATATTTTTCAGCAGGCGTGAAAAGACTGGTCCGGCAATAACGACAGTCGGGATGGCGACAAGGATTCCATAGCCAAGTGTTTTTCCCATGTCGGCGCTAAACATCACGATAAGGGCTGAGGGAGAAGGATGGGGGGGAAGAAATCCATGTGTAACAGACAAAGCTGCGAGCATAGGCAAACCTACATATACGGCAGGAAGCTTATAGCGGTAGACCACAGTGAAGATCAGGGGCATGACGAGTACAAATCCTACCGTGTAAAACAGGGGGATGCCAATGATGAATCCGGTAAGCATGAGCGCCCACTGGACATAACGTTCTCCGAACATCGACATGATTCCCGACGCGATGCGTTGTGCTGCGCCACTTTCTGCGACGAGCTTTCCCAGCATCGCTCCGCACACAATGATGGTGACAACGGAGCCAAGCATGTCACCAATTCCTTTTTGAATGGAAGCGCTCAATTGCAGAACATCCATCCCCAGGAGAAGGCCGGTGAGGAGGCTAACGAGAAGGAATGCCAGAAAGGCGTTTATCTTAAAAAAACTGATCAGAGTGATTAGGATGGCAATGCATAGGATTACAATGAGTACAGCCATTGCCAGGAGCGCTGTTAAAATTTATCGGGTATCTGGATGATCCTGACGACCAGTTCGTGCGGATCGCCATCTTTGTCCACCAGGCTGAACTTCACCATCGGGTTATCTCTTTTGAGATGCGTTTCGACGTTGGTGATGGTGTTATGCTGGAGGTGTTTCTCGAGTTCTTTTTGCACGATATACATTGCATTGGCAAAGTCGACTTCAAGGGGACTCGGATTATAGGATGTTGTCTTCATGTTGGCTAAGGATTTACCAGCGTATCAACGCAGAGGCCCAGGTAAAGCCACTGCCAAAAGCTGCCAAACAAAGTAAATCATTTTCTTTGATTTTCCCTTCGGCCCAGGCTTCGCTCATCGCTATCGGTATCGACGCCGCGGTGGTATTGCCATATCGCATGATGTTGTTGTATACCTGTGATTCAGCCAATCCGAGCTTTTCCTGTATATATTGACTGATCCTGAGATTGGCCTGGTGAGGCACCAGCAGGTTGATATCTTCCTTTTTCAGGTTGTTGGCTGTGAGCGCCTCATTGATGACTTCCATGAATCGTACCACGGCATGTTTGAAAACCTGGTTGCCGTTCATCACTACTTTGAAGGTAGAGGTGTCTGTGATCTGTTCAGGTTGCCGCTCTTTGTGTGGCCGCGAGCTCCCGGGATCTTTAACGTAAAGCTCTTCGGCGAACCTTCCGTCCGAGTGGAGGTGAGTGGATAATATGCCCGGCTTGTCGGAGGGTTGTAGTATCGCCGCACCTGCGCCGTCACCGAAGATCACCGCCGTGTTTCTGCCTCTGGTCGAGATATCAAGGGCAGTAGATTGGATCTCGGCTCCGACCACTAAAATCGTCTTGTACATACCCGTCTTGATAAACTGATCTGCAACGGACAATGCATAGATAAAACCGGAGCATGCATTACGGATATCGAGGGCTCCAATGCTTTCAAGTCCCAGCTCACGTTGTAAAAGAACACCTGAACCTGGAAAAAAGTAGTCGGGTGTGATGGTGGCGAATACGATGAAATCTATGTCCTTCTCGGTAAGCTTAGCCCTTTGCAGGGCCATGCGCGTCGCTTTTGCCGACATGTTGGCAACAGTGTCTTTCGCGGGGTCCATCCACCGGCGTTCCTGGATGCCAGTCCGTTCAATGATCCATTCATTGTTCGTATCCATCACGGTGGACAGATACTGGTTTGTAATGACGGTCTCCGGAACATGGTGACCGAGTCCAACGATTTTAGAGTAGCGCATGGTGTCTGTTAAAGTCTGCTAATTTAATGAATGTTGGCAAATGATCGTTAGGGCCGTCTTTTTGTCAATGTTTTTTGAATTTAAGGGGAGATTGACCAAGTGGCATGACCAATGGCGGTAAGCGTTAAAAAAAGGAATATGGAATTTAGGTGGTAGAAGTCAGAATAACCCAATAGCAGGAGCAGCCGCTAAGTTCTAAACGGAATGTGACATCTGAAATTTTGAAATTCGGTTCCAACGGAGCCCCCATCGGAGTCACTCATAAGAGGACTCTGATGTTTGAGGCGACATTTTATTGCTGCCGATTTTTCTACAGACCACAACGTTGGCAATTCGTCCAGGCAGCCTGAGTAGCCGCTAAATTCCAAACGGAATGTGACATCTGAAATTTAAAATTTGAAATCGTGTTCCGACGACATTGAAATGGTTAGTTGTTTTTTGGGGTAGCTACATTAACTGAATACAACTTCCAGTCTGATAAATTCCAGGAAAAATCTTTTTCTGATTTGATTTCATTTTTCCATCAGATTCCCTCGTGACAAAATTCGAATGCATTCGAAGGCGACATTGTATCACTCACAAAGTAATTACATTTCACTTCCTGAATCTTAATTTCATTTTACAGATTATCACGATTTGTTTTGATACAATTTATTACATCGTGTAGTTGACAGAGATGTGTTTCATTATAATTGCCGCTTTAAAAATATTACCAATGAAAAACCCTTTGTTAAAATTAACAGCTATGCTGGCGACCAGTGCGTTGCTGACATCCACAATGTTCATGAGTTGTTCTGATGATCCGGCCCCGGTTGTATTACCGGATGAAGAATCGCCTGTAATCACCATTACAAGTCCAACCGTCACAGGATATCTGAAAGGCACGGTGACGATTGAGGCTTCGGCCACTGACAATCAAAATCTAAAAAGTCTGAAAATTCTAATTGACAACGTAGTCGCGAAGGAAGTCGAAGCGGGCGACATCAGCTATGCCTGGGATTCGAAGCTTGCCGAAGATGGAGCCAGGACCATCACTGTTGTCGCTACTGACGATTCAGGGAATGAATCCACCAAGTCTCTGGACGTCGAGCTCTATAATTACTTCTTCGTTCTTCATGTGATCGATGGATATATTTCCGAGAACGGCTCCGCCTATGCGTATCTATCCGATGTCCAGGGCAATGTGCTGGGAGACGTGAAGGAACTTGCCAACGGTGGGACCACCAAATTTGAAACACCGGATAATTTCGAGAATGGCGATGAGGTTGTTTTGAATTTTGTTTCGGATCAAAGAGATACCCCTTCCTCTCTGCGATACACTAATATGACGATCACGCCAGGGTTGACCAATGGAGAGCATTACCTCGTGCCGTTTAAACCGGGTACTTTGCCACTCGCTGTTGGAAATGCAAGCCTTACCGTCACAGATGTTCCCGATCCAATGAATCAAGTCATGCGTATCGCAGGCCCCCATGTTCTTGCGACAAGCTCTACGTATGATGGTACAGTTACACTTGGAGCCGTCTTGTCCCAGGTGCCGTCAAAAGCCATTATTACTATTAAGGAAGATGCGGCTGTAAAATATAAGGCCATAGATCCGATCAATGATGGTGATAACGGCAGCATTTCCTATGCAGACCTTACAGACATGCAATCGGTAACTTATACCCGTGAGGGAGCTTTTTTTAATTTTTTTTCCACTTATGCAGTAGAAAATGATAACCTATTCAGCCTCTGGTACCAGGGCGGTGAGCCCAATTTGACTCTTTACTATCCCGGAAGCCTCTATGCAGAATATGTGTTTCAAACCTATTATGCATCCGCAGACCGTTCTGAAGCCACGTTGTTCAAAGCAAGCAGCGCGCCGGTTGAGCTGCCGGAGATGAATCTTGTCATCAATAATGTCGCCTATACCGATCGTGTTCTTTCCGTCAGTGCTGCGGGAACATACGATCTATTGACCCTGCACTCCTCAAAGACATCGCCGACCGACGAGACACACTTCCTTAACGTCTATTGTAATTTATCGGAAGCCAACGAGCAGAGCATCGTGCTGCCCCAGGTGCCAGCAGAAATTGCCACCGCGTACGACTTCCCTGATATTGGCGGATTTGCCTTTACACGAGCCCAGGCAAATGACTATGCTGTAGTCGAAGATTATGAACACTATTTGAGTTTCCTTTTTAGTGCTGAGGGTCACTACCACTCAATCGACCAAATGAAAGGTTTCAAACAAAGCGATATTGTGATCCCCAATTCAGGGGGAAGGATGAATACAAGGGAGAGTGCACGTAAGCGATATGATGAGTACGCAGAAGCGTTCAGAAAACATGCAATGTTGCCCTAAAAATTATTGATACATTTTTATAAGCGAATTTCCTGGTAAAAGAAAAGCCTGAGCGATGAACTTAGGCTTTTTATTTTTCATACAAGATCACTGTTTCGAATAGTCTCTGATCGCGCTTGGAAAAGGTTCATCGTTAACAATCGTGAGTACCCTATGTCGTACTTGTCTTTTGCGTCGTCACAAGAAAAGTAACAAAACCTGTCTGCCAATAGGCAGGGAAAAGGTGAAACTTAAACATGTTGTCCCGAGCACAGGTCCGGACACGCCCGCGTTTAAGGTGGGCCCACGCGCCCTTTACTTATAGGCATTCACTCGAAAATGAGCAATCTTCAATCGGCAATCATAAATCAAATCCGCAAAGCACTATAAAGAGTCACTCGGAGAGAATCTAAAATCAGCAGTCTAAATAAAGATCCCCACTCTTCTTCTGTGCTCCCAAACGATAATTAGCCGTTCAAACGTTCCCGTAGTTAAACCACCACATTCACAATCCTTCCGGGCACAACAATGACCTTCTTCGGCGGCTTGCCCTCGGTCCATTTTACAACAGCTTCGGCAGCAAGAACACTCTTCTCGATATCGGCCTGCGGCATGTCAAGGGCAAACTCCATTTTAGCGCGGACTTTTCCATTGATCGAGATCGGGTATTCGAAAGAGTTTTGCTTCAAATACTCCTCATTGTACTGCGGGAATGTGGCGTTCAGGATCGTGTCCTTGTGTCCGAGCTTCTCCCAGAGCTCTTCGGTAATGTGTGGCGCGAAGGAAGCAATGGCAATTGTCAACGGTTCGAGAATGGCGCGTTTGTTTGTCTTCAGGGAGCTCAGCTCGTTCACGCAGATCATGAATTCACTCACCGATGTGTTGAACGAAAAGTTCTCAATATCCTGTTCTACTTTCTTCAATGCCTTGTGAAGCGCACGCAGCTCCTCTTTGGTGGGCTCCCCTTCGGTAACGTTCCAGTTTCCTTTTTCGTCATGGAAAAGGTTCCAGAACCTTCTGAGGAACTTGAAGACCCCGTCAATTCCGTTTGTATTCCATGGTTTCGACATCTCCAGTGGACCAAGGAACATTTCATACATCCTCAACGTGTCGGCACCGTAGTTGTCGATGATATCATCAGGGTTAACAACATTGAAGTAAGACTTACTCATCTTTTCGATGGCCGATCCGCAGATGTACTTCCCATCCTCCAGTATGAATTCCGCGGAGGCAAAATCGGGCTTCCAGTCTTTGAACCGCTCTGTATCCAGCTCAAGACCATTCACGATATTCACGTCCACGTGGAGCGGATCGGTATCATACTGATCTTTCAATCCCGCTGAGACAAATTTATGCGTGCCTCTTACACGGTAAACAAATCGCGAGTCACCCGTGATCTTGCCCTGGTTGATGAGCTTTTTGAAGGGCTCGTCGAAATTCAGGTATCCGAGGTCGTGAAGCACCTTGACCCAAAGGCGCGAATATAACAGGTGGGCTACTGCGTGTTCCGAACCGCCAATGTAAACGTCAACCTGGCCCCAGTAATCCAGCGCCTCTCTGCTTGCAAATTCCCTATCGTTATGAGGATCCGTGAATCTGAGAAAATACCAGGCCGCACCAGCGTGTGTGGGCATGGTGTTCGAGTCGCGTTTTTCATCCTTGCCGATATTGATCCAATCCTTCAGGTTCGCCAGCGGCCCTTCGCCAGTTCCCGATGGGCGGAAGTCATTTGAATCAGGCAGCTCCAATGGAAGAGATTTCTCATCCATCGCGTAGGGGATATCCTGGCGATAAACAACAGGGAACGGTTCACCCCAGTAACGCTGGCGGCTCCATCCTGCATCACGCATCTTATAGTTGACTTGCTTCTTTCCGATCCCGAGCTCTTCCAGCTTTTTCACCACAACCTCGATCGCATCGCGCATGGTGATGCCGTTGAGGAAATCTGAATTCTGAAGTTTCGCATCATAGGTCGGGTTGGCTTCGTTGCCATTGTAATGCTCGCCTATGATGTTTGTGATCGGCAGATTGAAGTGTTTTGCAAACTTGTGGTCGCGCTCATCGCCGCAGGGTACCGCCATGATGGCACCTGTTCCGTAACCTGCGAGTACATACTCACTGATCCAGATCGGTATGCGGCGACTATTAAATGGATTCAACGCATAGGCACCGGTGAATGCCCCCGTGATCTTTTTGACTTCTGCCATCCGGTCAACTTCCGAACGACTCTCGACATATTTCAGATATTTTTCAACCTCTTCCTGCTGACCTGCGCTGGTGATCTCCTTCACCATCTCGTGCTCCGGCGCAACGACCATGAAGTCGACACCGAAGATCGTATCGGGTCTTGTAGTAAACACAGTCATTTGCTTCACGGTCGACTTTTCACTCTCTACCTTGAAGTCGATGCGTGCGCCGATGCTTTTTCCGATCCAGTTGCGCTGTATCTCTTTCATCGACTCACTGAAGTCGATCTCATCCAATCCCTTCAAAAGTCTTTCCGCGTATTCTGTAATGCGAAGGCTCCACTGACGCATTTGCCTTTTCACAACGGGGAAACCACCCCGGTAGCTTACTCCGTTGATCACCTCATCATTTGCCAGCACGGTACCTAGTGCCTCACACCAGTTCACGTCCGTATACGCCAGGTAAGCGAGACGATATTGCATGAGTGTCTCCTGTCTCGTCCTTTCATCGAACGCTCTCCACTCGTTCGGTGTGAACGTAGCCTTACCGGTTGCAGGAATGGTATATTTCAGGTTCGGGAACGGATGGCTGGCATTGCCTTCGGTTTCAAATATTTTTACCAGTGCTGCAATACGTTCGGCCTTCTGTTTTTTCCGGTTGTACCAGCTGTCGAATATCTGAAGGAAGATCCACTGGGTCCATTTATAATAGGACGGATCACAAGTCCTGACTTGACGGCTCCAGTCGTACGAGAAACCTATTTTGTTCAGCTGACGCGTGAAATTCTGGATGTTCTGTTCCGTGGATTTTGCCGGGTGAATGCCGTGCTCTATCGCGTATTGCTCTGCGGGCAGACCAAACGCATCAAATCCCATGGGGTGCAGTACATTATAACCCTTCAGTCTTTTGAATCTGGAAACAATGTCCGAGGCGATATATCCCAGCGGGTGGCCGACGTGGAGTCCTGCGCCCGAAGGATAGGGAAACATGTCAAGGGCATAGTATTTCGGCTTGCCGGATTTATTGCTGACCTTATAAACCTCCCTTTTTTCCCATTCTTTATGCCATTTTTCCTCAATTCGTTTGATCTCTTCTTTACTGTAATCCGCCATGTTTTTGCTAAAATGAGCACAAAATTAACTATTCCGCTGAATAGCTAAAGCGAATTCTGAATCGCCGCAATCGGCTGGTAAAAGCCTTTTTTCCGGGTTCCGTCCACATCTGCATTCTAACCCGGTAGGCAGATCTGCCAATTCAGACATGTAATCCGACAGTCCGGTAACACCGATTTCCGATGCACCCGTGCTCCTGCCAACCTTTACATCATTGTACGACCAATGAGAACAACCCTGATCATTTTTATCGCCCTGGTGGCGTGCCCTTCGATGGGCCAGACCATATCCGGCATTATCACAGACGGGAAAGGCACCCCTATACCTGGGGCCAATGTGATGATCGCAAATTCCTACGACGGCGCAACGAGCGCGGCTGACGGATCATTTGCCTTCGAAACGAATGCCTCCGGACCTGCCGTGTTACAGGTAACCTTTATCGGCTATCGGGAATATTCAAAATCAATTACTATCGGCTCCGGAAATCTACACTTTGATGTGGTGCTGGAGGAAAAGATCAATGAGCTTGCAGCGGTTTCGATCTCTGCCGGAGCTTTTACAGCCAGTGACGAAGCGCGGAGAACCATTTTTAGAGCTGTGGACATTGCAACAACTGCCGGTGCCACAGCAGACATTGCGGGAGCGCTGAACACCTTACCGGGAACGCAAAAAGTTGGAGAGAGCGGAAGACTGTTTGTTCGCGGTGGCGATGGAACCGAGACCCGAACGTTCATAGACGGTCTGGTTGTGCTTGATGCCTATAGCCCCTCTGCACCCAATACACCGTCGCGGGGACGATTTCTCCCCTTCATGTTCAAGGGTACGAGCTTCAGCACGGGTGGCTATTCGGCAGAGTACGGACAAGCGTTGTCGTCTGCGTTGGTGCTCGATTCACGCGACAAAGCCGAAATGACACGGACTGATCTGGGGATTTTATCGGTGGGAGGAGATGTGGCACACACGCAGGCCTGGGAGTCGGGATCAGTAGCCGGGAAGTTGCAATACACCAACATCCGCCCATACTTTGGCTTGATCAATCAAGAGATCGACTGGAAGGATGCACCGGTCTCCGCAGAAGGTAGTATGGCGTTTCGTCAGCAAGTCGGCAAGACGGGCTTGATGAAAGTGTACGGCAATTTCAACAACACGAACTTTTCCCTGTACAACCACTCCGTCGACGATCCTCAGCAAAAACAACTCGTCGATCTTGACAATCGCTATCGGTACCTGAATACGTTTTACAAGACCGCGATCAACGACAACTGGATGGTGCGTGGGGGGCTGTCCTATACTTCGCTTGAGAACAGAACCGAATCGGGTGACGATAGGATAATAGACACGGAGAAGGGATACCACGGCAAGATAGCGTTGGAGGGAGCGCTGCACGAGCAGGTCGAATTGAAATCCGGGGTAGAGGTTATTTCAAGGGAGCATGGCTATCGCGTTGGGGACGACTGGAGGAAAGGGTTCAACGAAACGATCACTTCGATATTCGGGGAGGCCGATCTGTATGCGAGCAATGCATTTGTAACGCGACTCGGCGGAAGAATGGAGCACAATAGTATGAAGGGCACCGTCTCTCTTGATCCACGTATTTCACTCGCCTACAGGATCGCAACGAGCGATCAGGTATCATTTGCCTATGGACGTTTCCGTCAGTCTGTGAAAAAGGAATGGTTAAGACTTGATCATGATCTCGCCGCCGAGAAAGCTGAGCACTTCATTTTGAATTATCAACGGACGGAGAACAACAGGGTCCTTCGCATAGAGGGTTATTACAAAAATTACAGCGATCTTTTATCATATAGCGATCCATTACAGCCAACGAACAACGGCCACGGCTATGCGCGTGGTGCGGAGGTCTTCTGGCGCGACAATGAAACATTCAAGCGTTCGGACTATTGGATATCCTACTCTTTTCTTGATACAAAACGGGACTACCTGAATTTTTCGGGATCAGCGACACCTTCATTTGCATCGCGCCATAATTTTTCAGCGGTATACAAATATTTCATCCAACGCCTCAAAAGCCAGCTCGGTGCGACCTATTCATTTTCTTCACCGAGGCCCTATCAGGATCCAAACCGGGAAGGAACGAACAAAAGCAGAACACCGGCCTATCATGACCTGAGCTTCAACTGGAGCTATTTGCCGAAACCGTGGCTTATCGTGTATGCTTCATGCACGAATCTCACCGGACGCGATAACATATTTGGTTATGAATATGGAACCGTGCCGAATGAAAATGGGCAATACAACCGCCGCGCGATCCGGCAAGCTGCACCGCGCTTTTTGTTTGTGGGAATATTTATCACGTTCTCAAAGGAAAAATCAGTCAACCAATTACCAACACTTTAATCCATTATCATTATGCTGACCATGAAAAAAATACTTGCGATCGCGATTTTGCTGATCACAATAAGTCGATCTTACGCAACAACCGATCAATATGTCGAGGCCATGAAGAAGAACATCGACCTGGTGTATAAGGCGACATCGATCTCCGAGCTTCAAACCGCCATCAACGGGTTTCAGCGAATAGTGTCGGTAGAAAAAAACAAATGGGAGCCGCATTACTATACAGCTTTCGGATATATCATGATTGCAAGCCGTGATTCAGTGGCAGACCGGAGAGATCAGGCACTCGATATGGCGCTGGACGCACTTAGTAAAGCATCGGAGATAAGTAGCAGCGAATCTGAAATTGTCACGCTTCAGGGGTTCGTGCAGTTGATCCGTATCAATATCGATCCCATGTCGAGGGGATCTCAATTTGCAGGACTCGCCATGCAATATTTTCAGGCTGCCCTGAAGCTGAATCCGGACAATCCACGCGCGCTGGCCATGCTCGCCCAGCTACAGTTCGGTACAGCGAGATTTTTCGGATCTTCGACAGAGGAGGCATGTGCAACAACCGCTGCGGCTTTGGTAAAATTTGATACTTTTAAGTCGGAAAATCCGCTGGCCCCACAGTGGGGAAGGTCGATGACAGAAAAATTGAAAGCTGGTTGTAACTAAACGGAAGTACTTTGGAGCAGACTGCTAAAGCATGTGAAGTGGCATGGACCAGGAAACGTATTATCAGCGAGATAGTCGAGACCCTGGTTCTTGCCTCGCTCGGCGTTTTGATGACGGTGGCCGGGCTTACATGCCGGGACTGTTTCGACAGCACGCGCGAGTTCTGGATCATCGCTTCGTTTACCGGTTTGCTCTGGGTCGCGCTCTGGAAAGGCAATTCCTGGCTGGCCGATTACCTTTCTACCAAAATTTCATGGATAGAGTTTCCGTTCAGACGCCTCACGATCGGAATCGTGACAACCATCGGATATACCATCGCCGCGCTCTATTTTTTTGCAGGGATATATTATTACGCGTTCGGTTTCAATATGACATCCGGGGCGTGGTTGTCAGTTCTCATCACGATGGTGATATCGCTCTTCATGCACGGCCGTGCTTTCCTCATTAATTGGCGACAGAGTGCGGTGACGGCGGAAAAATTGAAGAGGGAAAGTATTGCTGCGCGTTATGAGAGCCTGAAGAATCAGGTCAATCCGCATTTTCTCTTCAACAGCCTGAATGCACTGACGAATCTGGTGTACGAAGATCAGGACAAGGCGGCAAAGTTCATCAAGCAGCTCTCGGAGGTCTATCGTTACGTCCTGGATACACGCGATCGGGAGATCGTGCCACTGGCTTCGGAAATGGAGTTCATGAACTCCTACATGTTCCTGCAGAAGATACGGTTTGGAAACAAGCTTCGGCTGAATATCGACGTATCTTCAGACGGATGGTTTATAGCACCGCTTGCGCTTCAAATGTTGATCGAGAATGCCATCAAGCACAACGTCGTATCTGAAGAAAACTCGTTGTCGATAAATATTTTCGTCGAAGGAGACTATCTGGTCATTTCAAACAATATCCAGGCACGGACGTCGTCGGGAGAGGTCTCCTCGGGTATCGGACTGGAGAATATTCAAAAGCGATATGAGTTTCTCACGTCCCGTAAAGTGATCATTGAGGATGACGGCCAGAATTTTATTGTCAAACTGCCACTGATCCGCGAAGCATGAGGATACTGATCATTGAGGATGAATTACAGGCTGCCGCCAGAATCGAAAATCTGATCATGGAAATCATTCCTGATGGAGAGGTTGTCGCAAAATTGGATACAGTAAAGCGTTCGGTGGAATGGTTGAAAGAGAATCCCCAGCCGGACCTGATCCTGCTCGATGTACAGCTTGCCGATGGAATAAGCTTCGATATTTTTCAGCATTGCCATGTGAGCTCTCCCGTTATTTTCACTACGGCATACGACCAGTACGCGATGAGGGCTTTCAGGCTGAACAGTATAGACTACATTCTCAAGCCTATCGACAAGGACGATCTTACCGCCGCCGTCCGAAAGCTCCGGGATCTGTCTGCAGCACGCCATGGCAATGACGAAATGATGAATAATATTCATACAGCCTTCCAGATGCTGATGAAAAAGTATAAGACGAGGTTTGTGATCAAGGTGGGCGAGCACCTCAGGACGGTGGAGGTTGACGATGTTCGTTATTTTTTCAGCCAGGATAAGACCAGTTTCTGTGCGACCAAGGACAACCGGAACTTTATTCTCGATTTTACGATGGATCAGCTTGAAGGTCTGCTGGATCCACGCCAATTTTTCAGGATCAACAGAAAATATATTGTGCGCGCCGGATGCATACAGGACATCATCACCCATACCAACAGCCGGTTGAAAATAGTGCTCAAGGGAAGCGATGATCAGGATATCATCGTGGCGAGGGAAAGGGTTCAGGAATTCAGGGATTGGCTGGATCAGTGACCAGCTTTTTCTCTCGAGATGATCGTCTTCAGTTCTTCAATGTCGGCCTGTTTGAGAGGTTTGGTGATGAACTGGATGACGTTTTTATTTTGGAACACCTGATCGCGGTCCTGGGAGCTGTTCGAGCTTGTGAGCACCACGATCTTTGATTTTTGCCTGATGCGATCGGGGAGGGTCTCGAAGTTCTTAAGGAAAGCAAAGCCGTCCACCTCGGGCATGTTGAGATCGAGGAAGATCACGTCGGGAGGCGTCTCGCCGTCAAGTGCACGCAACCAGTCCAGGGCATCCGCTGCCGACTTGTATGAAAGAAGCTGGCCTGAAAAATCATAAACCTCCAAAAATCTGCGCTGGATAAACAGATCGATGTCGCTATCA
>CBHTUB010000011.1:0-29168 GCA_966095595.1 uncultured Chryseosolibacter sp.
TTGATCCGAAAGGTCTCATAACACATCGCGTTCCGCTTGAAGAAGTGTCGGACGCATATCACATTTTTTCAGCCAAACGCGATAACTGCATCAAACCTATTCTGGTACCACCTTTGGCAAGAGCCGCTTAAATCAAAGAACTATGAAAACTACGTTAGATCAAATTGCCGATACAATGTCCGATCGCGAGATCGCCAGGGAGCATCCCGAGATCCCGGGTTGGGGCATCGACGCAAATCCAGACAACGATCCTACCTATCCGATAAAACATTATACAGGAGCGGATCATCAGCGGTTGGATTATCCCAGACATCCGCAACAGCGTCAAACCATCGAGGTATACCTGCGCGCAACATATGCGTTTTTATTATCCCATAAATCCCAAACCCCTTAAACCAATCGTTTTATTTATGTCACCCCAGCGACCGGGTATGTCTGCGGTCTTCGGTACCTCTACGCCGCCATCGGGGCTAAGTGGTATCTTGAGGCGATATGCATTCAGGTTCAGCGAAGGCAATGCTGTCCATTGGATGACATTGTTACTCGCGGATCGGATCAACGTCGCAGAAGGTATCATCGACGATCTGCGTCATGGTATCGTTCCCAATATATTCAAAGAGCGGGGGTGGACCGCTGAATGGAAGTACAACAGAAAAGGCGCGATAAAAACTATGGCGATCGGCGTGGGTGTCGCGGCAGCCGTGATAACGCTGATTGCGCTCAACCGGAATTCAAACAAGAAGCTCGGACACGTTTAAATTGGTTTTAACTGCATGAGGAGCCCGGCAATGATTTGCCGGGGCTTTTCTTTTCACAAAAAAAACATTCTTCCAAATCCTTTCGTTTCAGCAGTAACAACGATGTTCTAAAATGAAACCACTGCTCCTCTGCCTCACCATTTTCACTTCCACATCTTTACTGGCACAATGCCCGACAAAAGTGCAACATGCAGGAACTATGCGCGAGACATTAAAAAATGGAAAGACTGATGCAGTTTTGAATCTGGATACGCTGGAGAAAAAAGGGTTATTCGGCATCGGCCCTCTCGCAAAACTGGCTGGCGAGATCACGGTGGCAAACGGAGAGATCTACGTTTCTTCGGTCGGCGAAGATCCTAAACATAGGACATTGAAAACCGATCAGGCCGGATCGCCCTTCTTTGTTTATGCGAACGTAAGGACATGGACAATTATCCGGTCCCAATCCGTGAACGATATCGTGGAGATCGATTCCGTCCTCAACAAGACAACTATCGGTGGTCATGGAGATTGTGCCTTTCCGTTTGTCATCAAAGGAAAATTTGAAAAGTTGAAGTTCCACGTCCTGGAAGGGCCCGGAAGAAAAAGTGTATTTGAACATCATGGGGTGAAAGGCACACTCATCGGCTTCTTTTCAAGAAATCATAAAGGCCTGTTCACGCATCACGATAGCAATATCCATATCCATTTTCTCTCCGACGACAAAACGCTGGCCGGCCACGTCGACAACGTTGTATTTCTTTCCGATAACGTGGTGTGGCAAATTGCAGATTAAGATCAAACTATAAAGCTCTATCTTTTCCGCTTCGACATCATCTCGAAGAATTGCTCAATGGTCATGCCGTGAATGGAAAGCACCTTATTGAGTGATTTGAAGGTGAGATTTGCGGCGCCTTTTTCCATTCGCCAATACTGTATGTGCGATAGGCCGTGATCGTTCGAGAATTGAACCTGCGATTGATAACCTTTCTTGATCCTCAGCTCTGCAAGCTTGCTTCCAATGGACTGGAGCGTCGTCTGATAAGAAGATTTGTGGACTCCATTTTTTTGCTTCATAGGGGATTCAAGAGAGTTTAGCCACCGCGTTCCGTTCCTCGAAAAGTCTTTGAAGCTCGGCACTGAGTTCAGAAATGTTCCATTTTTTATGAAGGATCTTCACCGCGCCAAGCCTGCGAAGATGTGACTCATGTTTCTTTTCAACAGCGTTGGAATACACCACTACCGGAATCTCCTTTAGCCTCGGATCATCCTTGATCGCCTGGAGACATTCAGCGCCGCTCACGACCGGCATGTTCAGGTCGAGGAATATAAAGTTGAAATTGCTGTCGGTCGAGAGCTTCAATAACGCTTCTGCTCCGTCGCTGGCAGTAACGCACTCGATAGACGACCTGTCTATGGACTTCAGTGCTTCTGTAAAAAAATAGCGTTCGTCCGCATCGTCGTCAGCGTATAGTATCCTCATCAGCAGTGACCATGTATGGTTGGCGTTGGTCATGGCGAAGGTAGGAACGAAAATAATGAAAAGGACTCCGGATAAACCCGGATTTTTAAACTGTTTCCGCCGTCGGTTATATGATGTTAGCCGTCACGGTACTTTCTTCGCAAAGTTTTTGTTCAATTATAGATGCCCAAAAGAATAAAGGTATTCCATGTCGAAGATTACAAGATCGTGAGGGATGGAGTGAAATTTTTACTGAGCCTTGACCCGGAGATCCATATTGTCGGTGAAGCTGATCGCGGTGACAAACTTTTCAAGTTCCTTGAAACCGTGAAGGTGGACATATTGCTGCTCGATATTTACCTCGACTCGATGGAAGATCTTCAGACACCGGATGGCTTCGAGATTTGCAAGAAGCTGCAAAAGGTCGCTCCCGAGATCAACGTGGTTGCTCATTCAGTTTACGACGATGCAGACCGGGTGGCTAAGATCTTTAAGGCCGGGGCTAACGGCTTTGTATCGAAGAAAGCAGGTTATGAAGAGCTGATCCATGCCATCAAGGTTGTTCACAACGGAAAGAAGTATATCTGCAAGGAAACGTCGAAGAAACTGAAGAACCTCAACAAGTTCCTGGCCGGTATCGAGGATACACTCGAAAGTACCGAAGAATTTTTTTCGAAGCGTGAAAAAGAGGTCTTGCAACTGCTGGCGGCGGGATATTCGTCGCGCGAGATCTCCAATAAGCTTTTCATCACGGAAAAGACTGTCGAAACACATCGGAAAAACCTTGTGCAGAAAGCGAAAGTAAAGAATACCGTCGAGCTGATCACTTATGCCTCGATGCGGGGGCTAATCTAGGCACGCTTCTTTTTGCATTATGGGAGATGGGCTCGGACGATCTCAATGAAAAGAACCTGCTTTCCGTAATAAGCGCGATCGGCGAAATGTCGGCGGACGGGATGTTCATCTACGATATTTCCAAAAAGAAGCTGAAGTATGTCAACGAATCGCTGCTGGAGATCTTCGACATCAGTCACACGTCGTTCAAAGAGCAACCCGAGTTCTTCGTCAAACATCTCCTTCCCGACGAGGTTAATTACCTCAAGGGAGAATTCGAAAAACTCCTGAACAGTCGTCGTGTCGAGAACCTGGAGTTCAAAACAAGGGCGCACGACGGATCATTGCGGAGTATTTCTGCCAACGCCTATCTGTTTGAGAAAGTCGGTGTGATCGTGGGATTCATTCGCGATATCACGGGACTCCGTGAGCATGAAAACTATATCATCAACTACGGAGCAAAGAAAAACACACTGCTCGACATGGTCACCCACAACCTCAGTGGCCCATTGTTGCTATCAAAAAACCTGCTCGACTCGCTCGATGTTCTGATCGAACGGAAGGACACCAAAAAGATCGATGCACACGTCAAGGTGATCAAGGAGAACGCCAGCCATTGCATCGACATCGTCAACGCCTTTCTCGAGGAAGAACATCTGGTCTCGGAAAAGATCTACACCAAGGCCAACCGCTTTGAGATCATCGGGAAAATGGAATCAGTCCTCGAACGTTATCGCAAGGCATTCAAAGACCATCTATTTGTTTTCCAAAAGGAGAGCGAACATGTTTTTGTCAACAGCGATGACGTAAAATTCCTTCAGATCATCAACAACCTCTTGTCGAATGCCGTGAAGTGGTCGCCTGCGGGAAGTACTATTGAGATCGGGGTACAGGAGTCGGCAGAACAGGTAGTGGTCTCCGTTTCAGACCGCGGTGTCGGTATTCCCGAACAGCTACAGGCGCACGTCTTTCAACGCAACAGCATTGCCAGCAGGCCCGGCCTCAACGGCGAAAAGTCCATCGGCATGGGATTGTACATTGTCAAGAAACTCGTCAATCTCCTGCAAGGCAATATCTGGTTCGAGAGTAAAGTGAACGAAGGCACGACTTTCTTCATCAGGCTTCCCAGAAATCTCCGATCATGAAGCTCTTCAGGTGCACGTTGGCAGTTCAAAGCATTTATTATCTGCTCACCGCACTATGGCCCCTCATCAGCATCAAAAGCTTCATGATCGTTACAGGTTATAAGACTGATGTGTGGCTCGTAAAGACCGTCGGTGCCTTACTTATCCCGATGTCGCTTACCATGCTTGTGCACCTGGTCACACGCATCAATCATTTCCCGGTAGTGGTCCTGTGTCTTACCGCGGCAATTGCGTTTGCTGTCATCGATTTCTATTATTCCGTTACCGACGTGATCAACGACATCTACATGGTCGACGGCGTGATCCAGGTAGCCCTGATCTGCACCTGGCTGATCATCTGGAAGACCCGCGCATATCAACCCCACGACCACTAAGCACTCTTTATATCGTCTCACTCCTTAATATATATACAGGTTCGGCCTATGCCGGGTTAAAACTGAATTAGATTATTTAGAAAATTTCTAAATTGAGTTCTTAGAATCAGTCTAAATAAGATATATTTGCTGCCAGATTTTTAAACCTCAAAGATGTCCAAAAACCTATATATCGCTAAAATCGCTATGTTTTCAGCGTTTTTTGGCCTTGTCGCTTGCGATGATGACAACGATACTCCCGTAAAACAAAGCATCCGCACTTCTATTGACTACACCGCATTGACGGCTGAAACCGCGTATGTGGGTAATGCATTGTTTGTCGACGACGATGGTGCATCAACCGTGGATGTAGCCGAAGGCAACGCAAAGCTTTCGATGTTCAAGGCGCTGAATGACACCATTCGCAACCTGATCAGCACAAATTCACATATCGATGCGGAATTGCTTTCGGATATGTTCTACAACGTCGGTTCACCGTTCAAATCGGCAGAGCTGAATGCATTCAACACCAATATCAACGACTACGTAGCGTCGTCACGTGAAGATGGCGAAGCTACTGAAGTACGTGACCTCATTGTTGAGCACTTCACGGACCTTGAAGTGGCAAGCCACAACATCGACCAGACCGCAACACCCGGAAACGCGGGAAAACTTGGCAACTACCTTGTCGACGATCAGGGGATCGAGATCATTCAGGTGATTCAGAAATCACTGATCGGCGCCCTGCAGCTCGACTATATCGGCAACGTATTGCTCGCCGAAGGATTGATGGCAGAAAACTATGAAACCGTAAGCGATGAAAACTACACTGCCCTCGAGCACAATTGGGATATTGCCTATGGTCTGTTCACGCTCAACAATCACTATGCTGTTGACTGGACGACCAGCACAAAAGGAAGTGTGACAGAGTTCGCGGCCGGATCCTACGTGTGGGAATACAACAAAACAGATTTTCCCAACATCCACGCAGCATTCCTCAAGGGCCGTGCAGCGATCGTGAACAACGATGCAACCGAGCTCCAGACACAAGCTACCTTTATTCGCACAGCAATCGAGAAAGCCATCGCAAATGCTGCAGTAGGGTATTTACAAAAGTATAAGGATGAAACCGGTGTGGATGTTGCAGCCGAAGGCAAGCGCGTGCATGCTATCGGTGAAGGGCTCGGATTTATCTACTCTCTGCGTTTCGCCGATATTCACGGTGCCGATGCTACATTCTCCGATGGCCTGATCACAGACCTTATCGGATCCACTAACGGATATTGGGACCTGACGCCGACAAAAGCACAAACAGCCATCGATGCCATCAAGACCAAATTCGGAATTTAGAACATAAACCATTTTACAGGTGGATTGATGGTTAAAAAGCTGTCAATCCATTTGTCGTTTTATATATGCGACACTTAAAGACAATTTTTGCCCTGTTTATCGCCACTCTCCTGTCGTCATGTGGGGGAAGTGACAACCCTGGCCCTACTGACAACAATCTCGATCGCGAACCGATCCTGATCCACTGGGTAGACAACATCATCAAGCCGTCATACGACAATTTCAAAACGGATCTTGACGTAATGGCAAGCGCCACATCGACGTTTAGTTCAACACCGGATGAATCGAATCTCGTCGCGCTTCGTACAGCATGGGTAAACGCCTATACAGAATGGCAAAATGTCGAACTGTTTGAATTCGGTCCCGCTGACCGTTACTCACTCAGAAGTTACTTCAACATCTATCCTGCCGATGTCGTCGGCATCAATACAAACATCAACGACCCCTCGCTCTCCCTGGAGGTCCCGTCGGCATACACGCGCCAGGGATTTCCCGCGCTCGATTATCTCATCAATGGCACGGGAGAAAATGACGCCGCAATCGTCGCTTACTACACCGATGTCACCGAGGGAGCAAAAAGAACGGCGTACCTGCAACGGCTTGTCGAAAGAATGAGCACATTGCTGGCGAATGTCATCAATGACTGGAATGGAACTGACAGGGATACCTTTATCAGCAACACTGGTTTGGACATCGGCTCGTCCATGGGAAAAGTTGTCAATGCCTATGTGCTTTACTTCGAGCGATATCTCAGGTCAGGGAAAATTGCAATTCCGTCGGGGTCGATGATCTCGGGAATTGGCACACCCCTTCCTGAAAAAGTAGAAGCGTATTACAAGGGCGATATCTCGAAGGCGCTCGCAAAAAGTGCACACAACGCTGCCGTGAATTTCTTCAATGGCGTGAACGTAGCGAACGGAGAAGAAGGCCCCTCGTTCAAATCCTATCTCGACGCCCTGGAGGCAAAAGACCAGACGACGGGGACACTTCTTTCAACGATCATCAACAACCAGTTCGATGTGGTATCGACTCATTTAGACGGACTCGATGCCAGTTTCATACAACAGATCAGCATGGATAACCCTGCTATGTACGACACATACATCGAGATGCAGAAAGCAGTTGTGATGCTGAAGATCGACATGAGCTCAGCCATGAGTATAACGATCACCTATACCGACAACGACGGAGATTGACATGAAATACTTTCAGAAGACAACATCTGCTGCGCCGCTGGTGGTATTCCGCATAGCGCTGGGGTTGTTGCTCTTTGGAAGCATTGTCCGGTTCTGGGCCAAAGGCTGGATCGATCAACTGTATATTCAGCCAAAATACTTCTTTCCATTTTACGGCTTCGGGTTTGTTCAACCGCTCGGCCAGTACACCTATGTACTGTTCGCTATATGTGCTCTGTCCGCCCTGATGGTGGCTGCAGGATTCTTATATCGTTTGTCTGCCTCTCTGCTTTTCCTGTCGTTCACTTACATCGAGCTGATCGATAAAAGCACTTATTTGAATCATTACTATTTCATCAGCATGATCTGTCTGATGATGATCTTTCTTCCCGCACATCGTCTTTTTTCCATCGACGCATGGAGAAACAAAACTCGGTCAGTACTCATACCGGCGTGGAATATCGACGCGATCAAACTTTTCGTGTGCCTCTTGTATTTCTATGCCGGCCTTGCGAAGGTCAACAGCGATTGGTTACTTCATGCGCAACCACTTCGGATCTGGCTTCCCGCCAAAAACGACATTCCCGTGATCGGTTTCATATTCAACTACGTGTGGGTCGCTTATCTCTTCAGCTGGCTGGGATGTTTGTACGACCTTTCCATACCGTTCTTACTCATCAATCGCAGTACACGGCCTTTCGCATACGCAGCCGTGGTCATATTCCACGTGCTGACGTCTATCCTCTTCCCCATCGGGATGTTCCCATACATCATGATCGCGACGGCCCTTGTTTTCTTTTCAGCCGAATTTCATGGCAGTATCCTGTCGAGACTTCAACGACTCCTTCGGTTACCGGAATCGTTCAACACACAGACGAAGCATGACATTCGTCCTGTAACAACTTCAAAGGCGCTGCTGATCGGTTTCTGTATTTTTTTTCTTGTGCAGGTAGCGCTGCCATTCAGGTATCTGATGTACCCCGGGGAGCTGTTCTGGACGGAAGAAGGCTATCGTTTCTCCTGGCGGGTGATGCTGATGGAGAAAGCGGGATCTGCTCAATTCACGGTAAAAGACGTGAACGGCCAACAGACCATGGTGGACAATACCATATTCCTTTCTCCGCTACAAGAAAAAATGATGGCGACACAACCCGACATGATCCTCCAATACGCGCACATGCTGAGAGATCACTATGAAGCTGAAGGTTTTCAATCACCACAAGTGTACGTCCATTCTTATGTTGCATTGAACGGAAGGCTCGGAAAACCTATGATAGACCCGACCACCGACCTGGCAAAAGAAAAAGACTCATTCGCGCATAAACCCTGGATACTCCCATTCGATCATGAAATTAAAGGTTTTTAATGTCGTTGTTTTCTTCCTTGTGAGCTTTGCCGGCCTCGCACAGTATCGTGTATCAGGCGTCGTTTTATCCTCCGCCGATAGCGCGGCCGTCAACGACTGCGTGATATACCTCGACAACGGAAAGGTTAGCGCACTTACGGATGGGAAAGGCAGATTTTTGTTCGGCGACGTCGCGAATGGCAAACATGTGATGCACTTTACCACGGTAGAATTTGAATATCAAAAATACGAGCTCACCGTCTCGGGAACAGATGCCTTCGTTCGTATAAAACTCATCCCACGCTCGAAGACACTGGATGAAATTGTTGTGAGTGACGTCAAGACCGATTTCGGGCTTACGCGTATGCGCTCCGTGGAGAACATGGGCATCTACGAGGGGAAGAAAACAGAAGTTATCCTTCCTGCACAGCTTATTGCGAACACAGCCACAAACAATGCAAGACAGGTATATTCACGCGTGGCAGGTCTGAACATCTGGGAAAATGACGGCGCAGGTATCCAGCTCAGTATTGGCGGACGGGGACTCGATCCCAACCGCTCGTCCAATTTCAATGTCAGGCAAAATGGGCACGACATCAGCGCAGATGCGTTGGGTTATCCGGAAAGTTATTACACACCTCCGATTGAAGGCATAGGACGTATCGAGATCGTTCGCGGTGCTGCCTCGCTTCAATATGGCACCCAATTTGGCGGACTGGTCAATTTTAAAATGAAGGATCCCGTTGCAGACAAAAAGCTGGAACTCGCCGTAAGACAAACTGGCGGATCGTACGGATTTTACAATACGTTTACCAGTGCCAGCGGGACCGCAGATAAAATCAGCTATTATACTTTTTTTCAATACAAGCGCGGAGATGGCTGGCGTGAGAACTCGGGATATGAAAACCACACGTTCTTCGGAAATGTAAATTACAATGTGACCGACCAAACCAAAGTTGCGATCGACTTCACACAGATGGGATATATCGCACAGCAGCCTGGAGGCCTGACGGACGACATGTTCGCACAGGATCCAAGGCAATCCAACCGCGATCGGAATTGGTTCAAGGTGAACTGGAATCTCCTGGCCTTGCACGTGGACCACCGGATAAACAATAACAGCGAGTTCAATCTGCGCGTGTTTGGACTCAATGCCTATCGCTATGCACTCGGTTTCCGGCAAAGTCGCGTGTCGATTGAAGACGAAGGAGAGGAACGCGAGCTGATCACTGGAAAATTCAACAACATTGCAGGAGAAGCGCGTTTCCTGACCCGCTACAACGTGAGATCAATACCTTCTGTTCTTCTCGTCGGGACAAGATATTATCATGGTACGAACGTCAACAAGCTCGGCGTTGGCAGCGCGACGACAGGTCCCGACTTCCGTTTCAACGACTATGAAAACGATGTACTCAACGACTATCGGTTCCCGAATCAAAACACCTCGCTTTTCTTCGAGAACATTTTCCACATCAGCGAGAAATTTTCTGTAACGCCCGGTGCGCGGTTTGAATACATCAACACTCACGCGGAAGGATACAACGTACAGGTTCAGAAAGACCTTGCCGGCAATGAGATCTCGCGTGAGCGAACGAACGAAAATAAGACCAGCGTGCGAAAGTTCGTGATTGCCGGACTAGGTGTTACCTACCGGCCGGGCAAACACACGGAGATCTACTCCAACATATCGCAAAACTATAAATCGATCAGCTTCAACGATTTCCGGTTCAGCGGTCCTTCACTGCTCATCGACCCT
Source organism: uncultured Chryseosolibacter sp. (assembly GCA_966095595.1). Taxonomy (GTDB): domain Bacteria; phylum Bacteroidota; class Bacteroidia; order Cytophagales; family Cyclobacteriaceae; genus Chryseosolibacter. The sequence goes on from CBHTUB010000011.1 coordinate 10,158, forward strand.
GCATTGACAGACGAAAAAGGATACTCGTTCGATATGGGTGTGAGAAGCGAACAAACCGTGATGTTCAGCTATGACGTGAGCGCATTCTTCCTCAATTATGGAAACCGTATCGGCGAGATCGATCACAAAACCGACCTCCAGGCCGGCAGGATGAGAACCAACATCGGCAAGGCACAGATCTACGGAATAGAAGCATATGCCGAAACCGACATCCTGGGTCTTGTAGGTGATGCAGAAAAATGGACCGGAAAAATTTTCACCAACATTGCGATCATCGACTCGGAGTATAAATCAGCAAAGCGATCAGACATCAACGGCAACAAAGTTGAGTTCATCCCACTCTTAAATTTGAAAACGGGATTAAATGCCGGGTATAAAAGATTAAAGGCATCGTTCCAGTATACCTTTATGTCAGAGCAGTATTCGGATGCGAGTAATGCTTCATCCGCCGATCAGACCGCCGTTATCGGACTGATCCCTGAATACAAAATTGTCGACGTCAGCGCGTCATATGAATTCAAACGCTACAGGATCGAGGGAAGTGTTAATAACCTTCTCAACGAGATGTACTTCACGCGGCGTGCTACGGGTTATCCGGGCCCCGGGATTCTTCCTTCAGATGGAAGAGGAATCTTTGTAACCCTCCAGGTCAAAATATAGCGCGACTAAAATCCAGATCGCAGTGAGCGCAGATATTATCCGGAATATCCGCTACCGCCGTTATCATGTAATGTTCGCAGTGTAATTGAATACCGTATTTCTCCAACGGGTGCGGTGCTGTGCTCCCAGTTATAACGTGCTTCATCTTTCATTATGTACAGCGATCTCCGCTTAACCGGAAAGCTCAGCAGCGACTTTCTGCCCTGCTTTTCTTTCTGATGGGGACGAAGCCTGAAGATGCAATCGGTATTGAGGGAGATACCTGTGATCACTCGAAACGGGAACGCGTCCCTATGCCAGTTGATCACAGCGCCTATGGGATATTCCGTCAGTAGTAACTCTGAGAAATCTGCGGGATGAATATGGGTATGTTCAGCGACGCGTCGAATCAGCCAGTCATATTCTGCAGGAATATCCACTCCTTTCGTGAGGGTCCGCTTATCGAAACTGTAGTCATAGCCGAAGCTCGCAACCTTCCGCTTCGCTTCGAAGCCCTGAAAAATAAATGTGTGGAGGGTCGTTTGCCTGATCGCATCGATGAGCGTCGCTTCTTCCCCCTGAGAGATAAAATCGTCAACATAGCTGAACCCTGACGGGAACGAAGGGCCGATATTGAATAAGCTCTCCATTATTCGTTGGAATAATAAGCTGCAACCGAAGCTGCGGGGATCGTCATACGTTCGCCTCCACGGATCTCTTCAGGCGATGGATCAGTTGTGCGATCCATTGAAAACCTCGTGTCGTTGGAGTCCAGGATCTTCCTCCACAGTTTTCTCACGGCCGGAGCCATAGCTTGCAGGTGGTTATCGGAAAAATTCATCACCAGAAACGCATACTCTTTTTCATTCCTATCCCTTCGCAAGATCACGAGACCAGCATCCGATTCGACATTGACGTGTATATCGTTCTTTAACGGATTTCTGAATGCCGGAACTTTCTTCCTGAGGCCGATCAGCATCTTGTGCCACTCGAGGATCATGGCGTGCTCTTTAAGTAAGCGTTTGTTCCAGTCAAGCTTGCAGTCCTTAAATGTCTGGTCCGATTGAGGGTCCGGCGGTTCGAACGTGCCACCAAAGTTCCTGAATTCTTCCCTCCTGCCTTTACGCACGGCTTCGATCAATTCCTTATCCGTGTGACTAACAAAGTAGTAAAATGGCGACCGATCTGCATACTCCTCTCCCATGAACAACATTGGAATGTAAGGGGAAAGCAGAACAGCGGCAGCTGCAATTTTTAAACGTGCATGATCCACCAACATGCACAGCCGTTCACCATTGGGTCTGTTGCCGACCTGATCGTGATTAAGGTTGAATACAATGAACCTGTCGCCGTCGATGCCTGCAGAAGAAAGACCATGCTTTCGCTTTCGAAACGTTACATAATCACCACTGTGAACGAAACCTTCCTTGTAAGCCTTTGCCAGCTGCGACATTAAGCCGAAATCGTGATAACGCTCCCTCCCATTTTTGTCGAGCAGTACATATAGCGCGTGGTGGAAATCGTCCAGCCATTGTGCACTGAATCCCCAACCATTCCTACCGATATCCTCAACTACCCGCGGACTATTGAGATCGCTTTCTGCGATCATGTGCAATCTTCGCCCGACTTTCTCTTCAAATCTTTTGACCTCATTATTCAGATATTGCCAGAAATGTAACGCACCATTGTCGAACACCATATGGACTGCATCCAGCCTGAGACCGTCAACGTGATATTCCCTGAACCAGTACAAGGCATTGTTTGCAAAATACTCCCTGACGCTGTCCGACCATTCTCCATCGAAGTTGACGGCATCGCCCCACGGCGTACGGTACTGTTTTGTGAAGTAGGGTCCAAATTGAGAAAAATAATTTCCTTCAGGGCCAAGGTGATTGTACACCACATCCAGGAACACTCCGATACCTTTTGCATGACATGTGTCGACAAGTTTTTTCAGGCCCTCCGGACCGCCATAGCTCGCGTGCACTGCATACGGGTAGACGCCATCATAACCCCAGTTCCTGTCGCCAGGAAATTGGTTGACGGGCATCAACTGGATGGCCGTGATGCCGAGCTCGCGTAAATGGTCGAGGTAGTCGATGACGGCTTCGAACGTTCCTGCTTTTGTAAACGTCCCGACGTGCAGCTCGTAGAGGATCAATTCAGATGTCGGCACTCCTTTCCATTCTGCATCCGTCCACCGAAATGCGTGATGATCGACGACTGCCGAAGGACCATGAACACCATCAGGTTGAAAAAACGACGTCGGATCGGGAAGGTCCCTTCCATCCGGCGTTCGAAAAAAATATCTTGCTCCGGCTGCGATGCCAGGAACATCAATTCTGAAATAACCCCTGGCATTCTTTGCCATAGGGAAAAGTCCGGAGGACTCAACCAGGTGCAGTGTTATTTGATCCTTTTCTGGAGACCATACAGAAAATCGGCAGTTGCCAGTTTTATCGAGTATTGCACCGGTTGGTTGGATATCCATAGATTTCAATCGAGCTTGATCACGATTCCCTCGTCACATCCGAGACTGATCGTACCTTCCACATGTTCGCCCTCACGATCGCCGCCGGTGCTGACCGCGATAGTCCCTGAAAACGACGAGTGTGGTTGACGAAGATAGGCCGGCCGATGCGTAAGATTCAAAATGATCAGAAACCGTGGCGCGTCTGCAAACTCCCGCAGAAATGAGAGTATCTGATGATCTGAATACACCGGAGCATAGTCGCCGATATGTAATGCAGGTTGTTCGTTCCTCAGGTGTATCAACTTCCGGTAGAGCATCAAAAGGGAATTATGATCTTCCCTTTGTGTGGCAACATTCACATGTTTGTATGACCTGTCGACCCGTAGCCACGGCCGTTGCGCAGAAAAACCGGCATGAGCCTCTTCATTCCATTGCATAGGTGTGCGCGCAGGATCTCTGCTGAGATTCTTCTCCGGCATATTCACACCTTGCGGGTCCTGTATCTCGTCAAACGGAATGGGAACGTCTTTCATTCCGAGCTCATCACCGTAGTAGATGGTGGGCGTACCGCGTAATGTCAGCAACATCATCGCAGCAACACGGGCCTGCTCGATTCCTATCCTGCTGGCTATGCGCGGCTGATCGTGATTGCCGAGCACCCAGTTTGGCCAGCCGAAAGAAGGAAGGGCTGCCTCGTACTCTGTAATGGCAACCGAGATCTGCCGGGCGTCCCACGGCAAACTGATCAACTGAAAATTGAAGGGAAGATGTGCCCCATTCCGGTCAGCACCATAATAGCTTACCAGCTTGTGAATGGGAAGGTAGATCTCGCCGATCATCATCCTGTCATCATAGGTATCCAGCAATCGGCGCATCTTCAGAATGATATCATGAACTTCCGGTTGATCGGTTGAAAATATCGGCAGCAACTGATCATAGGTAGCATTGTGCGACTGATATGCAGGGTTGGGCGGATTGTCGCGGAACTGCTGGTCCTTGATCATGTGCCACATCACATCTACACGAAAGCCGTCGACTCCCTTGTCCAGCCAGAATCGCATCACGTCGAACATTACTTTTTGCACTTCAGGGTTGCGCCAGTTCAGGTCTGGCTGTTCCTTCAGGAAGGCATGATAGTAATATTGCTGCGTATTGGCATCCCACTCCCACGCCGGGCCGCCGAAAGCCGCCAGCCAGTTATTGGGTGGGCCTCCGTCGTCTTTGGCATCGCGCCAGATATACCAGTCGCGTTTTGGATTGTCTCTCGAAGATCTGGACTCCAGGAACCACGGATGTTGATCTGACGTATGGTTGGGCACCAGGTCAAGGATCAGCTTCATATTCCGTGTATGCACTTCTGCGATCAACTGGTCAAAATCATCCATTGTGCCGAAGAGCGGGTGTATACCCGTGTAGTCCGAAATATCGTATCCGAAATCAGCCATCGGCGACGGGTAGATCGGCGATATCCAAATGCATCGTATGCCGAGCCACTCGAGATAATCAAGTTTTGAAATGATACCTCGCAGGTCACCCACGCCATCGGCATTGTGATCATTGAACGATCGTGGGTAGATCTGATAGATCACATCCTTGTGCCACCAGGTATGATGGTTGCTGATTACATCCATAGTGAAGTTTTTCCTTCCAATTTTTAAAATCCTGTGCCTGTTGCGGCACCAACAATAAATGGGAGGGCATGAATTTGTTATCTCTACGTCCACCAGCGACAGCCATATGGAAAATTTTAACGGGGACAGAGAAGAATACATGCGCGCGCTCGATAACACGGAAGAGACCAGGCGCGGATTACGGCGACGGGATAACATCTACGATCCAGCCAACGCTTCGCGGTTCGACCGCCGCGAGGACAACCAATGGAGCACGCGGAGTCACGGACATAACAGTTACGAGCAGCAGTTCAACAACCATTACGGGCGGGACACGTCAGATCGTTTTCCGGAAAGCGGGACAAACTATGACATGAAAGGTGTACACTCCGGGAAGGGTCCCCGGAATTACCAGCGATCAGACGAACGGCTAAGGGAAATAATTTGTGAGCGCCTGACCGATGATCCCGCCGTGGATGCGCGCGAGCTCGAGGTTGAAGTACGGAACCATGAAGTGACCATAACCGGATACGTTGCAGACAAACGGATGAAACATCGGATTGAAGACGTCGTCGATGGGGTTTACGGTATTCATCATGTCGAAAATCGCGTCCGGATCAACTCGGAACACCAACGTCAATCATAAATAAAACTACTATGGCAAAGTATTCAAAAGGCGCAGGCAAAAATGTTAAACGCGCAATGCACAAGAAGAAGTCCGGAACACTGAAAAGCGGCAGTGGAAAGAAAGTTAAGAGCCGGAAGCAGGCGATCGCCATCGGGCTTTCCGAGGCACGGAAGAAAGGTGCAAAAGTCCCGAAAAAAGGAGCAAAGAAAACCGGAAGAAAGCGTGCGAAGAAAACTGCAAAAAAAGCCGGAAGAAAACGCTCGGCGAAATCGTAAACTTGTCTGTTGGATCTACGTGCCCAAATTTCAGTTTGAGATCTGAAATCAGAAACAGGACACCTCGTCTCGAGGGTTCAAATCCGGATAGGTATCCCGTTGTCTTTAGGTTTCTTCATAAACCCGTCGGGGTGCATGCCGAGTGATTCGAGATATTGCTTTGTTCGTTCTGATGAGACAAGAAGGATGACGTGAAGATTTCGGTCTGCGGGCTCCGACCGGATAATATTGTACAGCTCTATGCCATCGACGGACGGCAGCACAAGGTCAAGCAGGATCAGCTTGGGGCAACGGTCAGCCGTGAACATGAGGAATTCGACCGCCTCAGCGCCATCATGAATATGTCTTATAGGATTTTTGAATTGGCCACGAAGGAATTTAAGCAATCGTTCGGCGTCGTCTTCATTGTCCTCGATGAGAATTATCTCCATATCGTCGGTCACGCCCATCATCTTGATTTGTGAAAGTTCCTGAATTCCATATTCAAAAAAACAGTGCCATCTGAAACTCACTTCCTGGTGATTTGAATAACGGCGGCTTCATCATTGTCACTTCCTGGAACTGGTAACTGTCCGCCGGCCGTGATAGACCAACGCTCACTCAAAAAGAACTCGATTCCGACATTGATCACACTCAGCGCATTACTCCCGGAGGTAGCGTCGACAAGCAGATCCAATTTGTCTTTTTTTAACTTGATGTCTGCGCCTACCATGATACCAGCTTCGTTTCCCGCGCCAGCATACTGTTTGTTCGCATAGTAGCCTCCAATAACGAATCGATGGTCGTTTCCAAATGAAAAAGCATTGCCGACATAATTGAATGTCGCAAGCTTCATTCTTTCCTTCCCATGTGAAGCCGCCACGCCGGTTCTTGTACCAATAGAAAGGTTGTATCGATCTGTCAACTCAAGAACCTTTTGAGCATTGAAAAGGAAATCTGGATTATCTTCCGGTTGCGATTGATCAATCTCCACACCTCGCGACCTTTGAAACACCATTTGATGCAACGCTAACCCGGCTTCGAAGCCATTGCCGAGGCCATAGGTAATAATAGTGCTGGCGTTGATGTCGTCAGTACTCGCCGAAAACTGCTGCTGCACAAATACTTTCTGTTCTTCAACAATTTCCGACGATGGCACGTCTATGAGGTTTTGCTGCGCGGAAGCGACCTTGACCGACAACAACAGAAATAAGATGACGCTTCTCCAAAAAGAAAAATGTTTCATGCCCGAGTTTCGCCTCTTGCAGAAACAAAAGCATACCATCGCGAGCACCGATGCAGAAAGGTTTAACGATAGTATACTACTTCACAATCAGGGTTGAATTTCCTGAACTTTTCAATATCGCTTTTTGAGACCTTTGAATTGTAACATCGCAGCGTCTTCAAAGGCAAATGATAGAGCGGCTCAAGGTTGCGTATATCGGTATTCGAGCAGTCGAGGTATTCTATCTTGTTTAGCGACTGCAGAGCATTCAACTTTTTCACTGGTGTCCCGGCGCATGAAACATAAGTCAGCTCTTTCAACTCGCTTACCGCCGCGAGATCATCGACTGCAGTGTTTGCAATATCCAGCTTGCGCAATTGAGCAAGGGAGTGTAAGGCATCGATGGAACGGATCGGGTGATCGCGCACGGTCAACTCCCGCAGAGACATCACATCAGCGATCCCGCGCAGATCGGTCACATCGGTATCCCGCAGCTCGAGTTGTCCCAGTCGTACAAATTCCTTAAGAGGCGACAGGTCTGTGATCCTGGCGTTTTCGATCGTCAACTTCTCCAGCTCTACCAGTTTATGAAAATTATAACGTGTGGGCTGGGACTCGATCCGGAGTTCCTTTTGAAAAACAGTCTGCCAGTCCGGGGACAGCGAATTCCACCATTTCTCCAGATGACTGGTCTTATAGACAACCAGCACCCTGGGATTCTTTCCGAGGAATTTCGAAACGATCGAATCGTTCACGCCGGTCTGATCGACATACAACCTCTCTAATTTTTTCAAACGCGCCAACGTGTCGATTTCCTCCACCAGCGTTTTATCAGCGCTCAAAGTACGAAGGTCAGAAAGCGCTGCCAGCGGTCCAAGCTCATCTATCGCCGTCTGCGAAATGTCGACTATACGTAAGGCTTTGTGATCCTTCAACGGATTCAAGTCTGTAATTCCCGACTTCGGGGCGATAACAACCTCCAGCTTCGGCAGCTTTGCCAGGGGGCTGAGACTTCGTATGGTCAGGTAGTTCGAAATATTGATCGAATCAAGATTGGCGACTTTTGCGAGATCTTCCTTGGAGGGATTGAGCCCGATCTTCGCGCGCCTGCTGAACACGTCCCGCCACACCGGCGGAAGATCACCCCACCATCCGCGCAGGTCTTCTGAATCGTAAATGATCAGTGTGCGCGGGTTAGCCGAGTTAAACGCCGCGGCCTCGCTTTGCTTCACACCGGTATGATCGCAATAAATTCGCTCGAGCGAGGCATTTGATTGTAACGGGGCAATAGCAGCGACCGGAGTAGAGTTGATGGAAAGCACACGCAGCTCCTTCAGTGCGGTCAGCGGTTTAAGGTCCCTGATCTTTGTGCTGTCGGCCGACAGGATGGTAAGCTTTAAAAGCTTGCTGACCTTACTTAAATCAGACACTTCGGTCCGCGAGATGTTCAACTGCGAAAGATTGGTCAGCGATTCAATCGGTGACAGGTCTGCGATAACCGTATGTGACAAATCGAGCACAAAAAGAGAGTCGACTTCCGTTAGTGGTGAGAAATCCCTGACTTTCACGCCACGCGCTTCGAGGACCTTCAGATCAGGCAGTCGGCGGAGAATGCTCAATGAATCGATGGCAGTGGAACTTACGTTGAGTCTATAGAGTGGAGTGGCATATCGCAGCGGGCTAAGGTCGGAAACCTGGGTTCCAGACAAGTCAACATCGGAAAGCTCTGTAAGATTTCGCAGTGGCGAAATGTCGCTGATGTTCGTATTCGACAGGTTCAGATATCGGAGGTCATTCAATTGTGCCAGAGGCTCTATGCTCCTGATGTAGGGATTTTCATTCAGATCCAGGGAATCGGTAGATGTGATCTTTTTAATATCACCTAAATGCACACTATCGTCGAGCTGATACCTGGTTCTGAAAATCGATTGCCATTCATAGGACAGCGAGCTCCACCAATCCAGTAACGCCTGTTTCTCATTGAACTGATGCGTATAAATGCTGACGATCTTCAGGTCCTGAGCCTTCGTGTCGTAGTTGATCTCGATGAACCTCGGGATAGTATTCCGTATCGGCTTGCCATCGACGGTTGTCCCCGTGAGATTTCGATTGAGTGAAACCTTATAGTACAGCTTATCACCCGAAGTACCGGAAGCCTCTATGTTATTGATGATGAACTCGAATTTTACGTCCCTAAAAAAGAAATCCACGTCCTTGAGATAGGCGGTGACATCTTTATTGGTGATCACTTTTCTCTCCGGATCGAGGTCATCCTCTACCTGAACTTTCGCATCCCGAAATATCTTGCTGTAGCTTTCCAGTACGAGCACATCCTTATCGCGATTCGCAGTTGTCGCATCCCCAAGTGTATTGAGCATGAATTGGAAAAAGTTGACCATGTCGCGAACCTCCTGCTCATGCTTCAGCGGTTCCCGTTTGTTCTTCTGCCCGTAGATATCGGCAAAGCCAAATAGAAGAATGAAGAGCAAGAGGTAGATATTCCTACTTCTCATAATAGAGATATTTTTTCAAGGCTGCCTGATCCTGTTCGTTGTTCACTTTTACGAGGTTCGAGATCAACCATCCTGCGTTGTTGCCAGGCCTGTTGAATTCCGATAATTCAAAATACCATCCACTGATCTGGAAAAAGTGGAACTTCATACTCTGGACACTTTTGAATTTGAGGTTCCCCCTTTTGAGCTCATACAGAAAAACCGATAGATGATCCGGTCTGAACCGCTTTGCGGCAAACTGACTCACGCTATCCGGGTTGCTGAAAGCTTTTCTGAAATTCATGAATGCCAGCTCATGGCTCAGTGGATGCAAGAACTTGCCAACCTTCGTGGTATCACGCTGAAAGTACGGATCGAACGCCTCACTATATACTTTGCTGATCACCCATCGGGTCCCCAGCAGGTGCTTTTCCAGTTCCATGAACAGTGTAAAGGTCCGATCGACGCCATTCAGGGTAAATGTTGCCTGAACTTCGGAGAACCAATTTCCTCCGTGGAAATTCAGGAATTGATTGTTATCAAGCACATCTTTGGCGAATTGCGTGACCTGCTCCCCCTTGAAATTGGGGTTTTGTGAATCGAACAGTATCCCGAGGTATTTCTTCCTGAGCTTCGGGCTTCTGTATTGTTTGTCGCGGGCATAGTAACGCTCCCCCTTCTCGTCTTCCTCACCGTTGAAGCGACGAAAGAACTGATTTACCTGCTTGGTATCAGCATAGAGCTTGCTTTCATCTTCGCTTCCGATGATCTGACCATTGGCCCGATGGACAAAAATGACTATCGCGAACAGCATGGCAGCCTTCGCGATATCATGAGATCTTGAGTAAAAGGAGAATGGCAGGAACGTCATGCGCTGGTCTCTGTCACTTTAACATCGCCGAGCAACACATCCCAGAACTCAATTGTCCTTCCCTGGATCTGCGTTTTCTTACGCTCGACGTAAATGGTGATATCCTTTTTGGTTGTATCCTTATATTTCATACCATCATCCGATTCTCCTTCGAAGCGCTGATAGATCGTCACCACGCCGACATATCGGCCATCAGGTTGCCGTTCGAGGTCACTGATATAATGAATATCGTACCACGAGATCGTCACCCGGTCGTAGTTCAAGGCCATCAGGCGCTCGAAATATTTACGGACAGTATAGTAATTGACTTCCTTACGGTTGAGCGACGACACGCCCATTTCGCTTTCAGGCGCGAAAAGCTCTTCCGCCCGGTCCATTACACGCGTAGCCTCGGAATAGGGTGTTTTTTTATTTCCGATGATGCTGATGTATTTGCTGAGATCCCTCACCTTTTCGAGGGCAAGCGAGTCGATCGCCTGTTTTCTCTCGGGACTGATATCGGCCTGGGCCATCGATGCAACGCTGATGGAGAGCGCGGCGAATAAGGTGAATATAACTTTTGAGGTCATTGTTCTGATATTTTTAGTTGTCTACTTCTGCTTTGCAAGCTCGATCTCCGTGATCTTGCCGGAGCCATCGAACTTCATATCGGTGATCTTATTCGAGTTGTTCTTCGTGTCCTTCAGGTAATTGAGGTAGTCGCGAATGGTCGTCGGGCGATCGTAATCCTTTTGGTCGCCTGACTGGCTGATAACGATAAGGACAGGAGTGTCGGGGGAGGCAAAGAGTCCAAGGGCTTCAGTTATGCTGCTGTTGGCGGAGTTGGCATTTGCCGAATTCGCGATGTTACTGAAGTAAAGATTTAACCTTTCTGCCGGAGCAGCCTTTTTCGCCTCAGCCTCGCGCTTTGCCCGTGCCTCTTCTTCCTGCTGACGTTTCAATTCCGCCTCTTTCTCCCTTTGTGCCGCAGCCTCCTGTTCCATGCGCGCACGCTCCGCGGCAGCCTGGGCTTCCATTGCTTTTTTCTTGCTTTTACATGCCCCGCCGATCACCAGAAAAATGATCACCAGGTACATGCCGAGTTTTGAAGAATAACGAAATGTTTGCATCATGTTTAGTCGTTTGAATACAAAAAACAATAGTGAACAATTCTTATGCCCGGTTGGTCGGTTCGCCAATCGGCACTGTGGCTATCTTTATTTAACGTGAATTGCTGCTGAATTTTACGTCTGAATTTCAAGACAAGTCCGAATATGCAGTTTCCCTTGCCCAACGGCGTTTTAAAGCGGCGAGTGGAGTGGTCAGCGGTCAAGAGTCAATGGTCAATGGTCAAAGAGCCGATGGTCAATAGTCAATGGTCAATGGTCAATGGCCGTGGGCTGATCGGGGCGATCCGTGCAATTTTATTTGTATTCTCAACCACTGCGTTGTCTTCTGCCGGGGGCAGTACGGACCTTTAGGGTATCACACGGACGTGATTGGGAGGCAACAATTGAAATGCGTTTTTCATTCCCGTTAAGGATAAATACAATGTAACATTAAAGGGCAACCCAAATCTTGCTGATAATGAAACTGCACCTATCAAAAAACGTATAACTGCCACTGTTCCCCCGATTTTTCTTCGAGGAAATTTGTTCAATAACTCACGATAATATCATTAACACATGACCACAGCTACACTACTGGAAGAGCCTATCCGGAAAATCAAGTCTGTCCGAATTGAATCCATTGACTTGCTTCGGGGAATTGTCATGATCATCATGGCACTCGACCATGTTCGCGATTACTTCCATGCCCAGGCGTTCCTCTTCAACCCGCTCGATCTTTCACAGACCACCGTTCCGATATTTCTAACCCGCTGGGTCACCCATTTTTGCGCACCCGTTTTTGTTTTTCTCGCGGGAACTTCGGCGTTCCTCGTGGGGGTCAGGAAGGGAAAGAAGGAATTATCGTCATTCCTCCTCAAGCGCGGCCTGTGGTTGCTCGTGCTGGAATTTACGATCATCAACTTCTCATGGTTCTTCAACATCCAATTTTCCCTCCTGGCCCTCACCGTGATCTGGGCACTGGGCATGGGAATGATCATACTTTCTGCCGCCATCCACCTCCCGTACAAGGCGATCCTCGGAGTCGGTCTGCTTATTATCCTCGGACACAATCTCCTCGATGGCATTCACGTTGACGGAAAAGGCGCCGACTGGATGCTCTGGTCCCTGATCCATGAGAATGCGGGATTTCCCCTCGGACACTTCTTTATTTTCATCGGATATCCGATCCTTCCATGGACAGGTGTTATGCTGGCAGGGTATTGCTTCGGCAAACTCTATACGGGAGATATCAGCCAGGAGCTGAGACAGAAGACACTGCTCCGCCTCGGTGTAGTATTGACGGCGGGATTTATCCTGATCAGGTTCCTGAATGTCTACGGTGATCCCAATCTCTGGTCGGAGCAAAAGAGTGTCGCATTTACCGTTCTCTCCTTTATAAACGTTACAAAGTACCCGCCGTCTCTATTATATATACTGGTTACTCTCGGACCAGCGCTACTATTTCTCTCCGTGGCAGAGCGCTTCAGGGGAACAGTGGTTGGTTATCTCACAGCCCTCGGAAGGGTGCCGATGTTCTACTATATCCTTCATTTGTACCTGATCCATATACTTGGAACGATCGCTGCGCTGGCCACGGGTTTTGAACTGTCAGACATGGTGTTTAGCACCTGGGTTACCGACTCACCCAACCTCAAAGGCTATGGATTCTCGCTTCCCGTAGTGTATGGAGTATGGGCGCTTGTAGTGATCAGCCTCTATCCGCTTTGCCTCTGGTACGACCGCTACAAGACGGCTCATAGGGAAAAATGGTGGTTGAGTTACCTCTGATCAGAGGAAAAACCCCACTCTCGTCGCCGTGAAAGGCATTTTCTCCTATGAAAACGACCGTTCTTCATAGGAGAATTTTAGTTTTTATAGGTCTCACCATGCCGCGTAAACCCGTTTTTCATAGGGAAAAGTCACCTCCGAACTCCCGAACCCGACCGTTTTCCCTATGAAAACGAGATCAATGATCTGTCTTAAATGTTCCACCAGGCATGACTTTAGTCCATTTCCCCTAGGGAAATAGTACTTTTCTATAGGAGAAATGGTGATGCAGATGCTGGAAGTGGTATGATTTCCCTAGGGAAAACGTAAAAATTCCTCTATGAAAAAACGAAGAATTAGGATAATTACAGTAACACCTGTATTTTAGTGTTAGTAAAATGTGAATTGTTAAAAAACATTTTATCTTCACGCGATCAATGACAGTAACATTCGTGACGCTAACATCAAATAAGAATCAGGGCATAGGCTCTCAAGGTCACGTCTCCAATCACGAACACCAACAACAATTATAATTAAAAACGCTATGGCAAAAACAGCGAAGAAGTCTGCTAAAAAAGCAGCAAAGAAGTCGGCGAAGAAGGCCGCAAAGAAAGCTCCCAAGAAGGCAGCTAAGAAAGCAGCAAAGAAGGCTCCCAAGAAGAAGTCAGCCAGAAAACCTAACGCGGCTTTCATGGCACCTCTGACACCTAGCCCTGCTTTGTCAGAAGTAGTAGGTAGCAAAGGTCTGCCCAGAACCGAGATCATCAAAAAGATCTGGGGCTACATCAAGAAGAACGGCCTTCAGGACAAGAAGAACAGGAGAATGATCAACGCAGATGGCAAACTCAGACCACTCTTCGGAAAAGATCAGATCTCGATGTTCGAACTGGCGAAAGTTGTTAACAAGCACGTGAAGTAAGCAACCTTCGTCACGAAACAACTTCGTGAAGTAATATCAAAGTCACTGCCAACGCGGTGACTTTGATGTTTTCAGGCAGTACCTTATCGCAGCATGATGCCCGCTGCAAATCGACCTGTATCGCCTTTACGCGCGGAGAAAAAATATTGATTGTTCTTCACCGTACAGAGATCCGAAGTCTCTATGCGGTCTTCGCTAACACCGAAGTCAACCAACTGAGCCTTGTTTGCCTTCCAAAGGTCCAGCTTCGCTTTGCCCGGTGATGTCGCTACCAATAGCTCGGCAGCGTATATAAACGAACCCTATACCGAATCCACCACATCATGTCCTACCTCATAGGAATCCTGGCAGACGGAGGGACCTATCCCCGCAACGAGACCCCCTCCGCTCGTTCCATAACGTTCATTCATCGCCTGCAATGTTTGCTCCAGGATCCTGGCCACAGTCCCGCGCCAGCCCGAATGAATCGCTGCCACAGCACCGTTGATCTCATCATAAAGCAGAATGGGAACACAATCCGCCGACATCACAGCCAGACATAATCCCGGTTCGTTGGTGATCAGCGCGTCAGTCTCCATCAGATCTTGTTTACTGATACCAGATGTGACATGAACAATGCGGGTCTTGTGAACCTGCGAGGGAAAGATGAGGCAGTCCTCATCTATATTGAGCGCCGTGGCAAGGCGGCTGCGGTTACTGCGGATCTCTTCGCGGTCTGGCGAACTTGAGAAGCTCAAAGTGAACTCCCTGCCATTTTCCGGGAGCACACGGTCGGAAACAAAATGATCTATCCCCTTTAAAGCGCGAAGGTTTTCAAACTGCCAGATGTTAATGCCGTTCCTTTGTGTTTTTATCATGGATCGTAGGTTCTCACTGAAATGCAATATTGTTGCAAAAAGTTTATTTGTTGCTAAATTGCGTTGCTAATATCGTATGCAAGGCATTTTTTCCATCATAGTCAGAACAGTAAAAGCGGTGATGCTGCTTGCGCTGCTTTCCGTTTATATGGTCAGTGCCATCCGCCTGAATACGCTGCACGAGCTCTTCCACGACGACACACACGTCGTTACCCATTTGGAAAAGGACGAGTCCGACGGCTGTCATCGTGCGATCTATCATAACGACAAGCACGGCTGTGACCATAAAACGCACATTGTCGAACATTCCGATTGCCAGTTGTGTGACTTTATTGCAAACGGGGATATCGTTCTATTTGACGCCCAGGTTGCCGGCAAGAGCGAGCGTGTATCGACCCTGATTGTTTACTCCGCTGGAGTTCCACCGGATACAGAGGTATCCCTCCTTCCCGCCCGCGCCCCGCCGTTCTGTTGATCTCCTGTCGACAGAATAAATTTTACACGTCCTTCACTTAACATGTCATTGAAAAAAACAATAACGCTATTGTTGGCTGTTCTCTGTATTCAGTCCGTCTACAGCCAACGTAATCATTGCACGGAGACCATTTCGGGAACAATTCAATTGTCATCCGGTGGTCCCGCAGTTGGAGCTGCCGTGCTCCTTGTCAACAGCGGTCGGGCAACCACCGCGGATGCCCAGGGATCATTCGTCTTCGAAAATGTATGTCCTGAAAACGAAAAGCTTCGCGTGGTCCTGCTCGGCTTCCGGGAGTTGGTCCAACCCATAGAGGGCAACAATCTCGAGCTTGTCCTCGAGCAGGAAATCAGGGAACTGAAAGAAGTTGTTGTCGAAGATCAGCTGGCAGAAACCGATCATGCACATAACCTCTCCACATTGAACGAGCAACAGCTTGCCGAAACGGCGGGGAAATCACTCGGGGAATCGCTCCGGGATATTGCGGGAGTCAATACGATCCAGTCCGGTCCGGGAATATTCAAACCGGTCATCCACGGTGTTCACAGCCAGCGGATATTGATCCTGAACCATGGCATACGGCAGGAAGGACAACAGTGGGGCGCGGAGCATGCACCTGAGATCGATCCCTTCATTGCCTCGGATATAACGGTGATCAAGGACGCCTCATCGATAAAATATGGAACAGATGCGTTGGGTGGCGTGATCGTGGTCAATCCTCCCGAGCTCCCACATGACAACACATTGGGTGGTTCCCTTCATTCGGTACTCCAAAGCAACGGCAGGTCCGGCACAATTTCCGGTATGGTAGAAGGAGGATTTAAAAAAATGGAAGGTTGGGGATGGCGTGTACAGGGCACAGCAAAACGCGCGGGAGATTACCACACTCCCGACTATTCCCTGACAAATACCGGGGTAAAGGAGCTCAACTTTTCCGGAGCAATAGGTTATCACGACGACAACAAGGGGTTGGAATTATTTATAAGCCGGTTCAGCTCGGAGATCGGGATCTTGCGTGGCACGTCGATCAGCAACCTCGACGATCTGGAAACGGCGATGGAGCGCGAGCCGCCGCAGTATACAACAGGCTTCGACTACAACATCGGCGCACCCCGGCAGGAGGTCGACCACAATCTCTTGAAATTGAACGGTCATTTTAAAACCGATCGCGGTGTTATCCGGCTGCAATATGGCTTTCAGGCCAACAACAGGAAGGAGTTCGACATGCGCAAGGGAAATCTTTCATCAGTGCCTGCCATCGATCTGCAACTGACGACTCATACCGTTGAAACAGAATGGGAGCGTTCTTTCGATGCAAAAAAAACACTTTGCCTCGGACTGACCGGAATGTATCAGAACAACCACAAGGTCGACGGAACACAACGTATTCCTTTCATTCCTAATTTTGCAAGCACTTCGGGCGGTGCCTACGCGGTCTGGAAGATCCTATTGGACAAATGGACCATCGACGCGGGAGCCCGATATGATTTTCGGGATTATAGTGTAAAGGGTTACGACTCCAAAAACAACTATTACAGCGCTGCCTACAATTTTCACAATGGAAGTGCATCGCTTGGCGGCAGTCTAAAAATAAATTCACATGCAACTTTCTCCTCGAACGCAAGCTTAGCCTGGAGACCTCCGCACGTAGCCGAGCTTTATAGCGTCGGAACACATCAAAGCGCTGCCGCGATAGAGTATGGATTGCTCATTAATGACTCCAGCGAAGTGATGGATATCAACAAGAGCGACTTCAGGAGCGAACAGGCTTTCAAGTGGGTGAACACCTATGCTTTCGAGGGAACGCGATATGCGATCTCGTTGACGGGCTACGCCAATTACATCACGAACTATATCTTTCTCAGACCCGTCGGGGTAACGGAGACGTTGCGTGGTGTTTACCCTGCCCTGAAGTATCACCAGACTGATGCCCTGTTCCTGGGTGCCGATATTACCGGCGAGGTCAACCTCACCGATCACGTCAACTGGAATTCAAAAGTGTCTCTCCTGCGCGCATCTGATGAGAGGAATCATGATTACCTCCTTTACATACCTTCGTCACGGGCCGAGTCGGCACTGCGTTTTGTCTTTAAGGAAAGAACAAGGCTTAAGAACATTTATATCGAGCCTAAAGTAAAATATATTGCGAAACAGTCGAGGGCACCGCGTGTCGTTACTGTTTCTGAATTCAGGGACGCCATCGAGAACGACACGGATCCCTTGCAGGGCAAAACGACCAATTTCGATTTTATGGAGCCGCCCGATGGCTATGTGCTCCTTAACCTTTCTGCGGGATTGACATTACACTCCGACAAAGTTCAATACAACGTGAGGGCGGTCGTAGAAAACATCGCGAACACTTCATACCGCGAATATTCCAATCGCTTCAGGTATTATGCCGATGACCTCGGACGAAATTTTCTCTTATCTTTTAAATGTATCTTTTAACGAATTCACATGACCATGAAACAATACTTTATTTTATCGATGGCGCTTACATTGCTGGGAAGCCTCACCTCGTGCAGCGATGCCGATGAACCCGCGAGGGAAGACGTACCGGAGCTGATCACAAAGGCTACGCTGACTTTTACACCGGTCACCGGCCCGGCTGTCACGGTTACGGCGACAGATCCTGATGGCGAAGGTGTTCAGGATCTTGTAGTGGATGGGGCCATCAACCTGGTGAGCAACATACCATACACGCTGACCATTCAGTTGTCAAATACGCTCGTGAACGAAAACGACCCCGGATATGATATCTCGGAAGAGGTAGCAGAAGAAGGCGACGAGCACTTGTTCTTTTTTTCCTGGTCGAACGATGTCTTTACGTCTCCTTCCGGTAATGGCAACATAGATTCGAGAAGCGATGCCGTGAACTATGGTGATAGCGATGAAAATGGCCTGCCGATAGGACTCGTCACCAGCTGGACGGGAAGCGGTGGAAAGACCGGAGATTTCCGGGTTGTATTGAAGCATCAGCCCGGCGTTAAATCCGAAACATCGACCCCGAACGACGGCGAGACGGATCTTGACCTGACGTTTACCGTGAATGTAAACTGATCACGCGAGGTACTTCGAAAGCGATCGGAGGAGCTCGTCGAAGGAATCCGGTTTATGGATGTAATCGGCGCCGAGGTAGCGAAACACATTGATCTCCTCCCGGTCCCTCGTGGTTGAATAAATGACGACGTTGATGTCTTTATACCGGGTGTCCTTCTTGATCTGCTTCAGGCATGTCCTGCCGTCCATCAGTGGCATGTTCATATCGAGGAAGATATAACGTGGCAACGACGGTGTGTTGACCAGCACATCGAATGCCTCCGTGGCGCTGTTCACAACATGGCAATGTACGGCAGGATTGATCGTCTTCACTGCTTCCAGAAAGATCTCACGGTCGTCCTCGTCATCGTCGATCAGAAGTATGTTCATGCTGTTCAGGTAAAATCAAAGATCCGAATGAGTGCAAACTGTTTTATACAGGGAAAGGCGCAGCCTATGCGGGGTAAAAAAGGTTGATGAAGTTACAAATTTATTCCGACGATGGAAAATCCGGATGAACGGCGATCTTCCCGGCAACCGCTACTGCAATCAGCCGTTTATTGCACTTAATATGATCCTGACTACACCACGATTGTCGCTTTCCCTGCTCTCACACGATGATGCGGAGTTTGTTCTGCATCTTCTCAATACGCCAACCTGGCTTCGATATATCG
>CBHTUB010000012.1:0-29021 GCA_966095595.1 uncultured Chryseosolibacter sp.
AGGAATGAGTACCGCGAATTGGGTGGCGACTACGACGTGATCCATCACTCCGCCTTTCTGCAACAGCTCATCAACGATGGAAGGATAAAAATTTCTGAAGGAGGTTCATTCAAGGGACGGAAGATCACCTACCATGACTCGTGCTACCTTGGCAGGGCCAACGGCATTTATGAGGCGCCCCGTGCAGTCCTCGAAGCGCTCGATGCAGACCTCGTCGAGATGAAACGATGCCGGACAACCGGTTTGTGTTGTGGCGCGGGAGGAGGCCAGATGTTCAAGGAACCGGAGCCGGGAAAAAAAGACATCAACGTCGAGCGGACCGAGGAAGCGCTTGCTACCGGTGCGCAAACCATCGCCGTGGCATGTCCGTTTTGCATGACCATGATGAGCGATGGCGTAAAAAATAAGGAACGTGAGGCCGATGTCAAAGTAAAGGACCTTGCAGAACTTATTGCCGAAGCACAGGGTTTGAAATAATAAACAGTGAAAATGTTTGTCCCCGTCGATACGCTACCGGCCGATTCCAGAATTTGGATCTATCAGTCAACCCGCTCCTTTACCGCAGCCGAAAAGGATTATCTGAATTCTACGCTTTCGGCTTTTTGCACTTCATGGGTTGCGCACGGTCAGCCCATCCGCAGCTCATTCGAGATCCGGTATGACCACTTTATAATTCTCTACGCGGACGAGAATTACAATGCCACAAGCGGCTGTTCCATCGACAGCTCGGTAAGGGTGATCAGGGAGATCAGCGACAAGATCGGGGCGGATCTTTTTCAAAGGACTTCCATAGCATTTCTGACCGAAGGAAAGGTCTCTGTCTTTAAAACCACTGACCTGAAAGTTTTTTCTGAAAAAGGTATGTGGGACGAGCACACTTTGACGTTCAATAATTTGATCCAATCGAAGGGCGATCTCCAGGCAAACTGGCTGGTTCCGGCCGGCACAACCTGGTTAAAACGCTATCTCGGCGCCCGGGCTGTGAAAAGTTGAACAGGATTTTAGTAGTTTTAGAAGATTTTACTTTATGAGATTATCTCCGGTATTTTTTCTCGTCTCACTTTGTCTTCTATCCTGCAGCACCGAAAAGAAAGCAATGAAAGCTTTTCGCCTCGGCAAATACCAGGATGTTATCGACCTTTATGGAAAATCAAAGCCTTCGGATCCGAAGTCTAATTACTTTATAGCGGAATCATACCGCCTGTCCAACCGCATCAGGGAAGCTCAACCTTATTATGAGAAAGCCGGTGGGCGTGGTATTGATAAAGACTCCGTTCAATTCTATTATGCACAGTCACTCAAGGCAAACGCTAAATACGACGACGCCCGAAAGCAACTCGAAGACCTGTCGAAGAATGCTTCGGAGGAGAAAATGAGGGATCGCGCAAAGGCCGACCTGGACGGACTTGCCTACATTGAAAAACTGCAGGGCAAGGCCAGCTACTATAAGGTAAAAAACCTCGATCTGGTGAACTCGCCCGCCAGCGAATACTCCCCCGTTTTTCTGAACAACGAATTGTTCTTTACATCTTCACGTGGCAATGGAAAGATCTACGAAGCAACAGGTACGCCGTTTACCGACATCTATAAGGTAGCATCACGCGGCGCCAACGTCGACATAAACACACTTGCGCCACTGCCCGCAGGCATCAACACTGAAAATATCAACGACGGCTGTATCACATTTTCGCCGGACGGTAAAACAATGGTCTTCGCCAAGGGAAATACGGGAAAGAAAAAAGGTGCTATCGACGTAGACCTTTATATCTCGAGATTACGCAACAACACATGGACCGAACCGGTCGCGTTGAACATCAACGACCCTGAAGCCTGGGACTCTTCTCCTTCATTCAGTCCCGACGGACGTACGCTATACTTCGCGTCGAACCGGAAAGTTCGCGGCCGTGATCGCGCAGCTTACGGGGGCACCGATATCTATTCAGCGCAGATGGACACGCGGGGCAGGTTTTCCAAGGTGAAAAACCTGGGACCGGATGTCAACACCGCAGGAAACGAGCTGTTTCCCTATGTAGCAGAAGACATGAAGTTGTACTTTGCTTCAGATGGTCATCCCGGATTTGGAGGTCTGGACTTATTCGTTGTGAAAAGAGTGAGTGGAAGAACAGTAGTTGAGAACCTGGGCCAGCCCATGAATTCCACGGGCGATGATTTCGGTATTTTCCTTTTCAGGGCCGACAGGGGATTTTTCACTTCGAATCGTGAGGGAGGCAAGGGAGACGACGACATCTATACATTTGTCAATGAAGATCCCGATTTGCGTGTGGTCAACTACTATCTTCAGGGGATCACCTATGCTGCAGATTCCGTTGACGGCAAGAGAAGGGTGCTGACCGGTACAAAGGTAACACTGATAGACGCCAACGGCGACGTCCTCCAGGATTTCACAACAGGCAACGACGGTAAGTTCCTTTTCAGGGTGTATGAGAACGAAGATTACAACCTTACCGGAGAGTCGGACGGATACCTCGTCAAAAGACAACCCTACACAACGAAAGGTAAGTCCGTAGATCCCGCGACTCTTAAGGACCTGGTGACAAATATTACTCTCGATACGATCCTGGTTCTGGACAAGATCGAGCTTCAGAAGTCATTTGTGCTGGAAAACATCTATTACGATTTCAATAAATACAACATCCGGCCCGATGCGGCGAAGGAGCTCGACAAGCTTGTACAATTGCTGATCGATAACCCGGAGATCAAGATCGAGTTGAGCTCGCACACGGATAGCATCGACGACGAATCATACAACCTCCAGCTTTCACAACGCCGGGCGGAGTCTGCCGTGAAATATATTGTTGAGCGCGGTATCGCACCGGATCGTATCGTTCCAAAAGGATATGGCGAAAGCAAGCCGATCGCGCGAAACACCAACCCTGATGGTACCGATAATCCCGTGGGACGCCAGAGAAACAGAAGGACCGAATTCAAGATCCTCGAAGTCGGCGTGATCCCTAAATCCATTGAGGACGAAGAGCTGGATGAAGAGGACAAATATTTCCGCGGCGACGGGAATTAGCCGGTAATTTCTCCGCGTACCTCAGCGCCTTGCGCCCCTGCGGTTAATGGATTTGAACCCCACTATCCAATAACCATTCCCAATGGCCGCAAAGGAAAAATCTATCCATCTATTGTGTTATTGACGAATTAAAATTGCCATGAACGCTTCGTGGGCAAACCGGAAGGCCTATTTTTGCCTCGTAATTTTATTGCTCACTAGAACATAACAATACCATCATGAACTACCGCATCGAAAAAGACACCATGGGTGAGGTTCAGGTCCCCGCCGACAAATACTGGGGCGCCCAAACTGAGAGATCAAGAAACAACTTCAGGATTGGACCGGAAGCAAGTATGCCCAGAGAGATCATACACGCTTTTGCATACCTGAAGAAGGCTGCAGCGATGGCAAACCATGAGCTTGGTGTTCTGCCTGCGGAAAAAAAGGACCTTATTGCCAAAGTGTGTGACGAGATCCTTACGGGAAAGCTCGATGGTGAATTTCCGCTCGTGATCTGGCAAACGGGCTCAGGCACCCAGAGCAATATGAACGTGAACGAAGTGATTGCCTATCGCGCGCACGTGGTCCATGGCGGAAAACTTGCGGACGAAAAGAAAGTGCTTCACCCCAACGACGACGTCAACAAATCACAATCGTCAAACGATACATTTCCCACGGCCATGCACATTGCCGCATATAAGCAGGTCGCGGAGATCACGATCCCGGGGATGACAAAGCTTCGCGATTCACTTGCTAAAAAATCGAAGGAGTACAAGAACATCGTGAAGACAGGAAGGACACATTTTATGGATGCTACTCCGCTCACGCTGGGTCAGGAATTTTCTGGTTATGTTCAGCAGATCGACAACAGTATTCGCGCGATAAAAAATGCAATGGAAGCCGTTCGCGAGCTCGCGCTGGGAGGAACAGCTGTTGGTACAGGACTTAACACTCCAAAGGGTTACGACGTATTGGTGGCGAAAAAAATTGCCGAGCTCACAGGTTATCCTTTTATCACGGCTCCAAATAAATTCGAAGCACTCGCTGCCCACGATGCCATGGTGGAGTTGTCGGGGGCGTTGAAAAGAGCGGCAGTCGCACTGATGAAGATCGCCAACGACATCCGTATGCTCAGCTCCGGCCCGCGTTGCGGGATCGGCGAGATCATCATACCCGATAATGAGCCAGGCTCATCCATCATGCCCGGAAAAGTAAACCCTACACAACCGGAAGCGCTCACGATGGTATGCGCGCAGGTTATCGGCAATGATGTAGCGGTGTCCATAGGCGGTGCAACAGGTCACTTCGAGCTTAATGTTTTCAAACCGGTTATTGCGGCAAATGTGCTACAGTCAGCAAGACTGATAGGCGATGCGTGTGTTTCCTTTACGGAGAAATGTGCCGATGGCATCGAGCCCAACGAGTCAGTGATCAAACAACATCTCGAGAATTCACTCATGCTTGTCACGGCTCTCAACACCCACATCGGCTATGAGAACGCAGCCAAAATTGCAAAGAAAGCCCACAAGGAGAACAAGACCTTGCGGGAAGCAGCGATCGAGCTTGGCTTGCTGAACTCCCAGCAGTTCGACGAGTGGGTAAAGCCGGAGAAGATGGTGGGAAGTCTCGAAAAGTAGGTTGAACGTAGGGCTTCGAATTGGCGGGAAAATTTGATCTAAGATTTCTGATTGAAGATTTTTGATTTTAGATTCCATGCATTGACGTTGTGCTCTTTGAGGATTCTTTGGGCCCTTGGTGTCCTTGATTTTCAAGCTTGAGGCAGGAACGGCATGCCTGAAGCCTTAGCGTGCAGCTTGCAGCCTTCTCCGTGACGATGGGACTAGCATTTCATTAAAAAATTTGTAATTTTAAGGCTGCTATAAACTATCAAGCCATGAAGTATACACTTAGTTTAATTTTTTGTCTGGCTTTAATTTTTTCAGCTTCTCAAAGTTTTGCACAGCTTTCCAAAAAGGAGAAAAAAGAGTGGAAGAAAAAAGCCAAGGAGTATGGTAAAAATCCTGCTGATCTCAAGCAACTGATCGAAGAAAAGGAATCGGCTCAGAGCCAACTCTCATCTCTCAATCAGAAGTATTCGGATCTTCAGGCCAGCGTGAGCGACAAGGACGCTCGCATAACAGAACTTGAAGACCAGCTTTCCCAGGCCCGCTCGCAACTCACGTCTACACGCGCAGAGCTCGCCGCACTGAAAGAGAGTCCCGCTCCCGCAAATCCGATGGATTTTTCAAAGGGCGTGATCTTCAAGGTTCAGATCGGTGCTTTCAAGAATAAGGACCTTCAGAAGTATTTCGAGAACAACCCGAACTTTGGTGGCGAAGTCAAGGAAAACGAGCCTCAGAAGATCACCATCGGAATTTTCCGCGATTACTGGGAGGCCGACAAATTCAAAAAGTATATGCGCGAAATGGGCGTAAAAGATGCATGGATCGTGCCCTACCGCGACGGACAACGTGTGGAAATCAAAGATGTGCTTGAAGGCGTCGTAAACGAAAAGCCAGCCGAAGGAACGAATTAATCCTAACCTTTTTCAATATTCTGAAAGCAGTGCCACCTGGTACTGCTTTTTTATTTAAAAATACTGGCCGGTTTCAGGTGGTGGTTGGCTAAACACGCAATGCTTCGGGGGATTATTTCCATATTGTTTTTCACAATTTCTATCGGTGCAATTGCACAGATCCGTTCCGGCACATTCGTTATCGGCAAAGGTGAGACATACGAGCTGAGAGGCTCGGACATCATCGTAGCAGATACACTGATCATGATGGACTCGTCACGCCTGAAGCTGAACAAAACAAAAACCGAAAATTACATTCGGGCCCGGGTTGCCATCTTCGGTAAAACTGCCTTTATCGATGGTCGCGGCGTTAATGGCCTTCACGGACGAACCGGAACCAAAGGCAAGACCCCGGTCGGGCCTTGTCTCGCGGGCCATGCAGGTCGCGACGGCGCTCGTGGAACAGATGGCGGCGCAGGGGTAAATCTTTTCCTTTATCTTGAAAAGATGATTGTTAATGGCAATTTAGTTGTTGATCTTTCTGGCGGTAATGCGGGCGATGGTGGCGATGGAGGTGAAGGTGGAGGAGGCAGTCCCGGCACAATGCATTGTAATGGTGGCAATGGGGGATCAGGCGGCGACGGTGGATCAGGCGGAAACGGTGGAAGGGGAGGAATATTGACATTCGGTGTCATAGAACCTGACGTAATTAAATCCCTGATGATAGGGTCACGGGTAGAGGTGAACTTGCTGGGAGGAAATTTTGGATATGGAGGCGTAGCAGGTATCGGAGGATCGCCGGGATTGGGCCCATCAAAACATCACGGTGCAAAAGGTAAATCCGGAAAATGTGGTGATAAAGGAAGAGCAGGTACCAACGGTGGAATTCAATTCGAACAACAATAAAGGCTGAATGGAGAAGCGCTGGCTGTTTAAAGATCTTCCCTCTCTGGATCAGATCGCCAATCTTTCTAAGGCGATCAACACAGGTTCGATATCTTCTTCATTGTTACTGCAACGAGGCATCTCAGACTATTCTCAGGCCAAAGCTTTTTTTCGACCACAACTCGAAGACCTTCATGATCCGTTCCTCATGACGGATATGGACAAGGCGGTGGCAAGACTGAGAAAAGCGATCGAATCCAGGGAGAAAATTCTTATTTACGGAGATTACGACGTCGATGGAACCACCGCTGTCGCGCTTGTCTTCAGTTACCTGCGAAAATTTTATTCGGAATGTGATATTTACATCCCTGATCGATACAGCGAAGGATACGGTATTTCCCTTGCAGGGATCGAATGGGCCGAGCAAAATAATTTTACGTTGATCATCGCGCTCGACTGCGGTATCAAGGCAACCGAGATCGTATCGCTTGCCAGCAGGAAAGGAATTGATTTCATTATTTGTGATCATCACCTTCCCGGAGACTCAATCCCTGAAGCAGTGGCGGTCCTGGATCCGAAAAGATTGGACTGCGACTACCCATGTTCCGAGTTGAGCGGCTGCGGGCTCGGATTCAAGTTCGTGCAGGCCTATGCGCGAACCTATGGCAACGAAGCCGACGTATTTGAATATCTGGACCTCGTAGCGGTAAGTATTGCGTCTGATATTGTTCCAATCGTCGGTGAGAATAGAGTGCTTTGCCATTTTGGTCTGAAAAAGCTGAACGAAAGTCCGAGGCCAGGTCTGAAGGCCCTGAAAGACATTGCAGGTATCAGGGCCGATCTCGACGTTTCAGGTATTGTTTTTACACTCGGTCCGCGGATCAACGCAGCTGGCCGCGTAGCGCACGGGCGTGCGGCCGTTGAACTGCTTGTTGCCGGCTCCGAAGTAGAAGCGAATTCGCTGGCAGAAAAAGTAAATTTGAAAAATGATCTCCGCAAGGAGTTCGACAGCTCCATCACCGAAGAGGCCATAGCCATGATCGAGTCGAATGCAGCTTTAAGGAACTCGAAGTCGACCGTGTTGTTCAAAAATTCCTGGCACAAAGGCGTGATTGGCATAGTTGCTGCTCGTTGTGTGGAAAAGTATTACAGGCCAACGGTGATCCTTACGGAATCGAACAATAAGGTGACAGGATCGGCGAGAAGCATCAACGGTTTTGACCTGTATAACGCTATCCTCGAGTGCAGTGATCTGCTGGAGAAATTTGGTGGTCATAAGTACGCAGCCGGTCTAACCCTCGACATCAGTAATCTGGAGGCGTTTCAGCAGCGGTTCGAGGAAGTCGTTTCTTCGACACTAACCGACGAGATGATGATACCGGTAATCGATATCGATATGTCTATTCCGCTTGATGGAATCACGACAAGGTTTGTAAGTTTGCTGAAGCAAATGGCACCATTTGGTCCGGGCAATCACAAGCCGGTATTCGAGATCAGGAACGCATACGTGTTCAATTCACTTACCTGCTTCAAGGATCGCCACGTAAAGTTTCTCGTCGGACAGGAAGGTTGTGAAAGTGTTTTTCAGGCAGTAGGTTTCGATATGGGTGATTACTACGATCAACTGTCGCGCCGGGAAAGCTTTCGCATGGCTTTTACCGTAGAGGAAAACACGTACAATGGTTCAACTACCGTGCAATTGCGGGTAAAGGACTTCAAGTTCGATTAACATGGAATTACGGGCAGAAAATCTTGTTAAAAAATATAAGACACGCACGGTTGTCAACCACGTTTCGGTCACCGTTCGTCAGGGTGAGATCGTAGGACTACTCGGCCCGAATGGAGCCGGTAAAACGACGACGTTCTACATGATCGTAGGCCTGATCAAACCCAACGAGGGAAAGATCTTCCATGAGGATACAGAGATCACGGATCTCCCGATGTACAAAAGAGCTCAGCGCGGTTTGGGATATCTGGCGCAGGAGGCTTCGGTGTTCAGGAAGCTGACCGTCGAAGAAAATATCATGGCAGTTTTGGAGATGCGCGACATACCCAAACAAAAAAGAAAAGAAAAAGTAGAGGAGCTTATAGAGGAATTCAGCTTGCAGAAAGTTCGCAAGAACCTCGGCATGTCGCTGTCGGGCGGCGAGCGACGTCGTACGGAGATCGCCCGGGCGCTGGCCGTCGATCCGAAATTTGTATTGCTTGATGAGCCCTTTGCCGGCGTAGACCCGATCGCCGTGGAGGAGATACAGCACATCGTCGCGAAGCTTAAGAATAAAAATATCGGGATCCTCATCACCGACCACAACGTAGACGAAACGCTTTCCATTACCGATCGGGCCTACCTCATGGTAGATGGAAAACTCTTCAAGTCAGGAACCGCTGAAGAGCTCGCCAGCGACCCGCAGGTCCGCAAAGTGTACCTTGGCCAAAACTTCGAGCTCCGCCGCGCCAAGATCAACATCCAGGACAATTATCTATAGGAATAAAATTCTTTCGATTTGGGATTGAGGGACTTTTGCATTTCCCATACGATTCCGATCTGAAGGCCAGACTTTTTAGTCCGGTAGAATTTCTCTCAGGATTTTCCAGACAAGCTCCGGCTCATAGCCTTTTCCGATGGCATATTGCGATAACTTGTCCCGCTTCACAAAAACATTCTCCTCCGAAAGATTTTCCGACTTATCCGCGAGCAACAGCTCAAGAGTTTTCTGATAGTCGTCTTCATCGATCTCCTTCAACCCTATCCGGATGCAATTTTTCGTTAGCCCCTTTGCTTCGAGGGCATTGACGATCTTGAGCCTTCCCCATTTCTTCAGGCGGAATTTGCCACCCGCAAAGGCTTTCGCAAATCGCTCTTCATTCAGATAGTTCTCTGAAATAAGATGCGTGACGATCTCATCGATCTCGTCACGCATCAATCCGAATTCATAAAGCTTGCTCTTTACTTCCAGGTGTGAACGTTCCTGGTAGGCGCAATAGCGCTTGATCTTTTCCTTCGCCTCCTGAGCTGTAAGCTGCTTTTTCATCGTCAGGCGAAACGACGATTCGTTATTTTACGAGGCCTTTATTGCGAAGCACACTCGCGAGGAACTTGCGTTCGTTTTCCGTGTTGAAGATCCTGAATGGCAAATGGATCAGCTGCGCCTTGTTGACAAAAAGTACGAAGTAGTCTTTCCCAACCTGTGCCTTGCTGATCTGATCCCACTTGAGCGGCATGCCTTCCCTTGGATTGATCTTCATTACGATCTGCTGGCTGCTGATCTCGTAGGAGAATTTTTCGAACAACATCTTGCCCTGGTCAAGCTGGGTTACGCCATAGAACTGTACGTACCAGAACAACAGGTAAAGCCCGAACGCAAGGGCAGCACCGATGAACCACCAGATGCTTGGTGCCCATGTGTACTGCAGACAAATTACGAGTACACCCGCTGCAGCGATCCACCACTGCTGCTTAAGCACATTTTTAAAAGCCAGATTGATATAGGTTTTCTTGTCGAGCTTGTAGTTTTTTGTTTTAACGATCATAATAGAATTCTTGTCAACTATTTAACGGCCTTCAGACTCAGGTCAAGGCTTTTGAATGAATGTGTAAGGGCTCCCACGGAGATGAAATTCACACCGCACTCCGCCACGCTTCGGATGGTCTGCTCGGTGATGCCACCGCTTGCTTCGGTCTCGAATCTCCCGCCGATAAGACGAACAGCTTCCTTCATTGTTTTCGTGTCCATGTTATCGAGCATGATGATATCGATTCCTCCGACTTCGAGCACTTCCCTCACCTCATCCAACGTCCTGGTCTCGACCTCGATCTTGAGGTGTTTATTGGAGGCGCGAAGATAATCTTTTGTACGATTGATTGCAGCACGGATGCCACCCGCCATATCGATATGATTATCCTTTAGCATGATCATATCGTACAGCCCGATCCTGTGATTGGTCCCCCCGCCGATGGCGACAGCCCATTTTTCCAGTAAACGGAAGTTTGGAGTAGTTTTCCGTGTATCCAGTAGTCGTGTACCAGTCCCTTCGATAAGCGAGGCATAGTGTCGCGTGGTGGTGGCAATGCCACTCATTCTTTGCATGGTGTTGAGCACCAAACGCTCGGTCGACAAAATGGAGCGTGACGAACCCGAGACAATGAATGCAACATCCCCCTTTTTCACGTTATCGCCGTCCTTGAGGAATGTCTCAAGGGTCAGGAATGGATCGAAATGATGAAATATCCTCTCCGCCACCTCCATCCCGGCAAGCACACCCTGGTCTTTCACCAATAGTTTGGCCTTGCTCATGGCGCCGTCGGGAATTGCGGCCAGACTGGAATGATCGCCATCGCCGATGTCTTCCCTAAAGGCAGCGGTAATGAATTCGTCCAGAAAATGGTCGGTGATATACGGCGGTTTCACGCTGCAAAAATAGCCTTCTATACTTCAGATGATAAACCGGAAAGAAATTATTCCTTTGAAAAAGATATTTCGTGAAGCAGCTGCTGGTTGTTGGACACCTTGATCTTCATAAAAACGCGATAAGTGTCGGAACCGCTTTTATATTGGCCAATGGCAAAGGGCTGACCGCCCTTGGATGAGCCCTGGTGGATGATGGAAAATTCCGAGGGTGGATGTTGCTTGAAAAAATCGCGAAATACGAACTCTGCCTGTGCCTTGCTATAACTCTGCACATTCCCGTCAAAGGTGACATCCACCGTGGAAGAAAGGTATTTTGAGAGCTCTTTTGCACTCCCCGCCTTCAATGTTTCCTTCACCTGCGAGATCACGTCTGACTGGCCATATGAGGCATACATCTGTAAGGTTAACAGAGTGACAGTCACCAACGCGATAATTCGATTTCCCTTCATGACAGGTTTCATTTAGGCCAAAATTATGCCATTCCTGGAAAGATAGGAAAATAAGATCATGATTCGTTTATGGCTCAATCGATTACGCCAGGTCTACTTCAAGATTTTTGATCTAAAACACTGATTCATGTTCTATATTTGCGGGCTAAATATTTCACGACCACCTAATTTTTTAAAACCAGATGAATAAAAAGGTTCTATTGATGATCCTGGACGGCTGGGGCCTCGCAAAGAACAAGGCAGTTTCGGCGATCGACAAGGCTAAAACTCCCTTTGTCAGCTCGCTGTATGGCAAGTATGCAAACAGTAAACTTGAAGCTTCCGGTCTTGCCGTCGGTTTACCGGAGGGTCAAATGGGAAATTCAGAGGTGGGTCACATGAATATAGGCGCCGGGCGTGTCGTTTACCAGGATCTGGTGCGCATCAACAAGGCGGTCGAGGAAAAGGAACTGGACTCGAATCCGGTTCTGGTGGATGCCTTCAACTACGCCCAAAAGAACAACAAGAATATTCACCTCATTGGCCTCGTATCCGACGGCGGGGTTCACTCGCACATCGAGCACCTCAAGGGACTGCTGTCGATAGCAAGCCGGAAGGGCGTAAAAAACATATTTGTCCATGCCTTTACAGATGGACGTGACACCGATCCGAAGAGCGGACTACCCTTCATCAAAGACCTGCAGGACCACCTGAAGAAAACGACGGGAAAACTTGCAAGCGTGGTGGGCAGATATTTTGCGATGGATCGCGATAAGCGCTGGGAACGGGTGAAGCTTGCGTACGACCTTCTGGTGAAGGGCGAAGGCGAAAAGACGACCGATGTTCTGGCTTCTATCCAAAAATCATACGACAACAATGTAACGGACGAGTTCATCAAGCCTATCGTTGTTACGGAAAACGGTAAACCGGTGGCCACCATTGCCGAAGGTGACGTAGTGCTCTGCTTCAACTTCCGCACCGACCGTGGCCGCCAGATCACACAGGCGTTGACGCAACAGGATTTCCCGGAGCAGGGAATGAAAAAGCTGAAGTTGTATTATATCACCCTCACCAACTACGACGATTCATTTACAGATGTCAAGATCATCTTCGACAAGGATAATCTGGAGAAAACTTTAGGTGAAGTGGTCGCTGATGCGGGGAAGAAACAGATCCGGATTGCCGAAACTGAAAAGTACCCGCACGTTACATTTTTCTTCTCGGGCGGACGCGAAGAGGCATTCAAGGGCGAATCGAGAATTCTATGTCCTTCTCCAAAAGTTGCTACCTACGATCTCAAACCCGAGATGAGCGCAAATGAGATCAAGGACAAGATCATTGTAGAGTTGAATAAAAAAGAAGTCGATTTTGTGTGTCTGAATTTTGCCAACCCGGATATGGTCGGACATACAGGGGTGTTCGAAGCTGCAGTGAAAGCCGTTGAAACAGTGGATCATTGCGCGCAGGAAGTTACGGAAGCAGCGGTTGCCAATGGTTATAGCGTGATCATCATCGCAGATCATGGAAATGCGGATATGATGATCAATGAAGACGGCACACCGAATACGGCCCACACGACGAATCTGGTTCCATGCATTCTGGTGGACGATCAGTACAAGGGAAAGTTGAAAGACGGAAAGCTGGGAGACCTGGCGCCCACCATTCTCACGATGATGGGTATTCCGGTTCCGGCACAAATGACGGGTAATGTTCTTATCGAAAAATAGTGCACGGGCTGCAACAGCCGCGATATTAGCGTTGCTTGTCGCGTGCAGCCAGGAGCGCAAGCAGGCCGTGTTATTTGATGTCGACAGCCTCATTGCCTCGCAGGCAACGGCGCTGACTTCAGTAAAAGCCATCTTGTATAAGGAAGCATTCGTCGGCACCGGCAAGGACGACACTACCTACAGCCCATCGACCGAGGAAGCGTGGAAGCGCGAGCTCGAGATGTTTAAAAAACTGGGCGACGTAAATAAGGCAGTCAGCAAATCGAGCTACATCATCGATGATAGCCTTTTCGACGCTTCGAGCAATCTGACCGTGAAAGCGATTTCCGCCGTGAGCGACGACTTGCCGGTGAAATATATCCGGATCTTTTACGACGACGATGTAAATAGTCCGCGCAAGATCGAGGCGTTGTATGACGATACAAACAAGATGTACGCTTCGGGGAAAACTTTGCGGATGGAGTTTCAGAAAATAGACGACAAAAATATCCTTACGGGTTACGCAATTCAGGGCGGACAAAAAATGATCCTGGGTGATTCGGTGACGTACGTTATCCAGGGAAAGATCGTGATCAGGTAATTATGGCAAAAAGGGGAAAGGAAGCGTTAACACCGGAAGAAAAAAGGCCGATCAACAAAGCAAATCTCCGGAAGCTCTCGGGCATCTTTGTTTTCATGAGGCCGTACATGGGGCCGTTTGTGTTTGGCTTGATCGCACTCATAATCTCCACGCTTACTCTATTGGCCTTTCCGCGCCTGTCGGGTGAATTGCTCGATGTCGCTACGGGCAAATCGACATACTTCGACACTATTTTTGAGGTATCTGCAGTACTCATCGGTATTCTCTTCTTCCAGGCGATCTTCGGGTTTATCCGCGTATATACTTTTTCCATCGTCAGCGAAAAGGGTATGGCCGACCTGCGCAAGGCGATCTACAAGAAATACATATGGTTGCCGATGAGCTTTTACGATAGCCGGAGAGTTGGTGAACTGATGAGCCGCATCACGGCAGACGTTGCAACGTTGCAGGACACTTTCAGCTTTACACTTGCCGAGCTCCTGCGTCAGCTTCTTACATTGATCCTCGGCACTACGATCCTGTTTTATTTTGCTCCGACGCTGACAGGATTTATGCTGCTTACGTTCCCCGTCCTCGTCATTGTTGCGCTTATTTTCGGGAAGTACATCCGGAGATTGTCGAAGAAGACACAAGACAAACTCGCGGCTACCAACGTCGTAGTGGAGGAGTCTTTGCAGTCTATCGCAATTGTAAAAGCATTCACGAATGAGCTGGTAGAATTTTCACGGTATTCAAGTGCGCTGAAAGAGGTAGTGGATGTTACCATAAGGTCATCGCGGTATCGTGGCTTATTTATCTCATTCATCATCTTCGCAATATTCGGAGGAATTGTGGCGGTAGGAACGTACGGAGCCATCCTCGTGCAATCCGGCGATCTGAAAGTCGGCGAGCTTTTTTCATTTGTTTTATACACGGCGATAATCGGATTTTCAATCGCCGGCCTGGGCGACATCTTTGCGCAAGTGCAGCGATCGATCGGCGCATCGGAGCGCGTTCTGGAAATACTCGGTGAGAAAGACGAGCACGACGATGCAAATGAAACGCTAAGGCTGGCCGGAGAAATTGAATTCAACAACGTTTCATTTGCCTATCACAGCCGCCCGGATGTTCAGGTCCTGACCGACCTTAATTTCAAAATTTCTCCGGGAGAGAAGATCGCGCTCATAGGTCAGAGTGGATCCGGTAAGTCAACGATCATCAATCTGCTGATGCGATTTTATTCGCTTCACCACGGCGCAATTATCGTGGACGGCAGGCCGATTGAAGAGTATCCGCTGTCGGCATATCGTGCCAACCTGGGCATAGTGCCTCAGGAAGTGATATTGTTCGGTGGCACAATTCGCGAGAACATCGGATACGGTAAGCCCGGTGCATCCGAAGAAGAGATCAGGGATGCTGCGCGTAAAGCCAATGCGCTGGAGTTCATCGAAAAATTCCCGGAGAAGTTCGATACCGTCGTCGGAGAGCGGGGTGTGAAGCTGTCGGGCGGGCAGCGCCAGCGGATCGCCATCGCAAGAGCGATCCTCAAGGATCCGGCGATCCTTATTCTTGATGAAGCCACAAGCTCGCTCGATGTTCATTCGGAGGTGCTCGTACAACAGGCGCTCGAGAAGCTGATGGAAGGCCGGACTACGATCGTGATCGCCCACCGGTTAAGCACGATCAAAAAAGTGAACAGAATATTCGTGATTCAGGAAGGAAAGCTGGCGGAGATGGGTTCTCATTCCGAACTTACGAGCATGAACAATGGTATCTATACCAATCTTTTGAAATTACAGTTACAGTGACCATGAATCCGGCAAGGTCTGACAACGTGCTAAAGGACTTCAAGTTACGGTCCACACCAACCAGGCAGGATGTGCTCAGGATCTTTCTCACCAGGGATCATGCCTTGTCCCATAGCGACATCGAGCGAGAGGTCAGCGACGCCTACGACCGGGTGACGGTGTACAGAACGTTGAAAACTTTTTTGGATAAGGGCTTGATCCATAAGGTGCTCGACGACGAAGGCAGCCTCAAATATGCCCTGTGCCGGGAAGCCTGCACCACTTCAAGGCACCATCACGACCACGTTCATTTTAAATGTAACAAATGTGGCCAAACCAGCTGTTTAGAGGTGCAAATTCCAACGGTTAAACTGCCGAAAGGCTATACTACCAAAACCATCAACCTGCTGATTCAGGGTATTTGTGACCAGTGCTCATAAATCCAAAATAAACATGAAGAGATTGTATAAAATCCTTCCATTAAATCAGGGATGTAAGTTTTTGGGATTAAATAATATTTGTAGTTTTGAAAATTGAGGTCGAAAGAAAGCGGCTGTCAACTAGTACTTTAAGAAATAATAACCCCGTTGCGATCAGAATTTAACATACTGCTTTTTTCGCTCTTCAATCTGGACGAAAGAGAAACGGTACTATTCGGCGTTTTTGCCGTAATCATACTTTTATTCCTCGTGCTCGACCTGGGGTTATTCCATAAGACGGCACACAAGATCACAACGAAGTCGGCTTTATACCAGTCAATGTTCTGGGTAGCGGTCAGCACCGCATTCGGTTATCTAGTTTACCTCTATGGACCCTACACGCATCTCGAAGAGGGAAAGGAAGTACTCCTGAATGGCGCCGACGCTGCGGTATTGTATTTCTCGGCCTACCTCACAGAATACGCGTTGTCAGTCGACAACATTTTTGTCATTCTCCTGATCCTGAAATATTTCCAGGTAAACGAGACATACTATCATAAAGTACTCTTCTGGGGCATTTTGGGAGCGATCGTATTCCGCGCATTTTTCATCTTCGTGGGCGCCCTGCTCATTCATCAGTTTCACTGGATCCTGTACATTTTTGGCGTGTTCCTGATTTACTCCGGTATCCGGATCTACTTTGAAGATGGAGACGAAAAGATCGAACCGGAAAAGAATCCCGTTTTAAGAGTTTGCCGCCGGTATCTGCCGATGACGCACCTGGAGCATGGCGATAAATTTGTGGTAAAGGAAAACGGTAAATTGTTGTTTACGCCGCTATTCCTCGTCATCGCCCTGATTGAGACAACTGACTTGCTATTTGCCGTAGATTCTATCCCCGCAGCATTCGCGATAACCCAGAATCCATTCCTGATCTACACTTCCAATATTTTTGCGGTTATGGGACTGCGGGCAATGTTCTTCCTGCTGGCTGGTATAATCGATAAGTTCTATCTTCTGCAGAAAGGCCTTTCTATCATTCTGTTCTTTATCGGCGCTAAAATGATGCTTGATATCTGGAAGATCGATGTAAACGTTTACCTGTCGTTCACTGTCATCATCGCGACCCTGATATTGTCCATCATATTCTCGGTGCTCATTCCCCGGGCAAAGGAGGAAGCTGAAGCGGAAACCGAAACGGAGACCAAATAAACAATTCCTGCTATTCTGCTACGCCCTCCGCAAAAATGTTCTTCGGAAGGATCTTGAGGAGGATAGGGAGCGTCAGGAATTTCTGTGGCAATGATATGATCACAAACGTCGGAACTTCCTTCAGGATCTGAATAAGCTCTTCGCGCATCCTCTCTTTTTCTTCCGGCGTCAGCTCATTGGTTCTTGCCTTTTTGATCAGCTCCATAACCTCCGTGCTGCCCTGCAGCTCCTTCAGGAGACGGCCCTTGTTCTTTTCGGCGATTTTTGAAATTCGTTTTACAAATTGCTCGCTCACCTGGTTGTAGTCCTGTTTGTTCTGAAGGTAATCGAGCTGATCCCAATGCTCCAATACAAATCCCTCGATCGCGATCAGGCTGTTTTCCAGATCTTCCTCATTGAAGCCCAGGTATTGCGAGAATCTCTTGAGAAAGTCCATCTCCGCCTGTTCGAATTTCTTATCCGCCCAGATCGTGAGAATAGCCATCTCGAGGAAGAATTTCTTAAGTATCCAGGAGTTCTCTGAAGGCAAGTTGATCTCCTCCAGTTCGATCCCCGTTTCAAAGATCTTGATCGCCTCCTTGCGTTTGTCGGATGGAAGATTCGTGCTGTGAAGAAAGAATTCCAAAAGCCTCTTCTCTTCGAACGCCACATCTTTATTGGCGTGCGCCGCTGCCGCGATCACCTTCACTACGGAAAACCGCAGCTCATCGCGTTCGTAGCGGAAAAAATCGGCAACGATCCTGTCGGCGTTGGTATGGATCCATTGTCCGAAAATGAATACATCGAGGAAGAGCAGGCTGTTGTGAAAGAAGTTGCTCCAGAAGTTGCCCTCGTATTCGGAAGTTTTCTCAATACGCTTGTCGAGGATCTTTTCGGCTATCTCGAGCGGTGATCTCTTTTTGCCGAAGAGCGTTTTTGCAGGTGTAGAGAGCTCCGGAAAAATGTTGTTGTAGAAGTTCCCGATGTTCTCCATCGTTTTTACGATCACGTTGGACAGCTGATCGGGGGAGTCGACTGGTTTGTCGTAATAAAGAAGTGAGCTGCTGATCAGGCTCTCGGCGAGCAAAACTTTCATCTTGTCCTTCTCGCCCCATTTTTCCTGCATGGGATGTTTGATCTTTCCAACGTGCTGGCCGTACATCAAACCCGTAGGCTGCACCACGCGGTATAGCGACTGCTCCGGATGCGAGCCCTTTTTCTTGAGGTGATCAGCGTGAATATCCCTCAGGAGATCCTGACGAAATTCAAGGTAATCTTTTAACCACCCTTTTTCATTTGGATTCATAGGTTCTGGCAAAGGAAAGAAGGTGAATATAAGCAATTACCGGCAAAGGGAAAACCGGATTCTACAGGGGGGCTTTCCACCCTTTTGTTTCAAGGGTTTTTGCCGCAGATTCTACCTTCGTTTTTAGCGATTCCTTATATAAATCCAATCGTTTGCCAATTTCGGCGTCTGTGGCGCCAAGGATCTGGGCGGCAAGTATTCCGGCATTTTTGGCGCCATTCAGGGCCACTGTCGCAACGGGCACCCCGGCAGGCATTTGCAAAATTGAAAGCACCGAATCCCATCCGTCAATGGAATTGGAAGATTTTACCGGAACACCAATCACCGGTAACGAAGTCAGCGATGCCACCATACCGGGAAGATGCGCAGCTCCTCCCGCCCCTGCGATGATTACTTTCACGCCACGTTCGCGCGCGCGGGTAGCATACTCCACCATGCGCAAGGGAGTTCTGTGGGCAGACACTACCGTAAGCTCAAAAGCGACCTGCAATTCTTCCAGAACTTCCGCAGCCTCGCGCATAATGCTCAGGTCCGATTGGCTACCCATGATAATTCCTACTGATGGCTTGCTCATTTGCTGATCACTTTTAGGGTTTCTTTTACAAATTGCGCTTTCTTTTTTAAACGATCAATATCGCTATCGACAATGGTAACGTGTCCCATCTTGCGAAAAGGCTTCGTGACCTTTTTGCCGTAAAGGTGTACATGCACTCCGGAGAGCCTGACGATCTCTTCGAAGCCTTCGTAATGCGCGTTACCGGAATATCCATCTTCTCCAAGTACATTCACCATGATGCTCGGCGTGATCAGCGAAGTATCACCCAGTGGCCAGTTCAATATGGCCCGAAGATGTTGCTCGTACTGAGAAGTGATGTTTGCCTCGATGGTTTGATGTCCGCTGTTATGCGGTCTCGGGGCAATTTCATTCACGAGCACGTTTCCATCCTTCGTCACGAACATTTCGACCGCAAGGATCCCTACCATCTGCAGCTCGGTGATGATCCTTCGCGCTATATCATCGGCCTGCTGTGTGACCGAAGTGCTTACCTCCGCCGGAGCGAATAGATATTCGACGAGATTTTGTACAGGGTGAAATACCATCTCGACGACAGGAAACGTCTTCATCTCTCCTGCTTCGTTTCTCGCGACTATGACCGAGATCTCTTTTTCGAAATCGATCAGTTTCTCGAGTAATCCCGGAGCGTCGAACGCTTTTTTCAGATCTGCTTCTGTCCTGATGATCTGGACACCGCGGCCATCGTAACCCTCCCGCCCGAGCTTGTTCACCGCAGGCAAAAACTCCCGGTGTTTCGCGACGTCGTCGGAATTCTCTGTCAGCACAAATGGAGCGGTAGGAATTCCACGGTCCTGGTAAAACTGCTTTTGCTTTCTCTTGTCCTGGATCAGCTCTATGATTTCAGGTTGAGGAAAAACTTTTTTGCCGCGCGCAGCGAGATCCTTCAACGCCCTTGTGTTGACATTTTCAATCTCGATCGTGATCACATCGCAAGCCGACCCGAACTTCATCACGGTGTCGTAGTCCGTGAGCTTTCCGTGATGGAACTCAGCGATGGATGAACAAGGTGCAGCCGCATCGGGATCGAGTACAACGAATGGTATGTTAAAATCAATACCGGATTGAATGAGCATCCTGCCGAGTTGTCCTCCGCCAAGAATGCCGAGCTTAAAATTTTCTTTGAATGATTGGCTCACGTGTGATTAAGAGGCCTGCAATTTAATCAGTGAAAGACGAACGACTAAAGACATGTTCATTTTTATCTGTCGACACGGGGAAATTCGACTTTCAGGAT
The DNA here is from genome assembly GCA_966095595.1 of uncultured Chryseosolibacter sp. Taxonomy (GTDB): domain Bacteria; phylum Bacteroidota; class Bacteroidia; order Cytophagales; family Cyclobacteriaceae; genus Chryseosolibacter. Next base: position 20,057 of record CBHTUB010000012.1, read on the forward strand.
CTTGTCACCGGCCCTGATGTCATTGACGACATCCATACCCTCCGAAACCTCAGCAAAGATGGTGTATCGGCCATCGAGATGCGGGGTGGCAGAATGCGTGATGAACCACTGGGTACTTTCTGTGTCCTTACCGGAGGAAGCCATGCCCACGCTCCCGGTAATGTAGCGGCGCAATCCGAACTCTGAACGGATAGAATAATCCTCACTACCCCAACCATCTCCCCGCTTGCATCCCCCCTGCACGACGAAATTGGGGACCACACGGTGAAAATATTTTTCGTCGAAATAACCATCTCTGGCGAGATCAACGAAGTTGGAGACGGAGCCTGGGGCTTCCTCGACAAAAAGACGTAACGTCACCTTACCCCTCGTGGTATGAACAATTGCACTTTGCTTCGCAGCGATCTTCCTTACAGCCTTCCAATCGATAGGATGATTGAATGGATTTGTAATCTCTTCAGCTTGTATACCGAAAGCGGCAAGCGCCGCATTGACAGCCTGCAGCGACTCGTTATCGCGCGGCAACGACAATACCTTTTTTGCATCCTCCAGAAAGCCCGGGTCATCGATCAATTTATTATAGTGGTAGGAAGTGTCGGCCAGCGGACTGGCAAGCACTCCGATCAACACCGGTTCTTTTCCCCTGACAACCGCTCTGAGGATCTCTATGAATTTTTTCTTATGTGACTCGGAGAATCCTGATTGCCGATGCATTTCCACCAGAACGTTTGCTGCGGTGGTTCGTATCACATGCGTGGAAGCATTCTCCAATTCTTCACGCACGAAGTCGAAAGCATTGACGTCTTCGTCGAGCGCTGAAAGGAAAAAAGATTTTATGAAGGGTTCATCGATATCATTGTATTCGCTTTTGATTCGCGCTACGATGGCGTCGTCATGGTCAGTTTTGAGGAGGGTTTCGTAGAGCAATGCCCTGGTTCTGGGATCGTCGACCTGGTCTATGACAGAAGCTATTCCCTTCGAATTGTTTTTTCCGGCATTCGAGAGTAGTGCTTCTGCGGCGGTAACGGAAATGTTGGCGTTGGGCTCTTTAACGGCCTGGATCAGTGTTTCAAAGATTGAATCCAACGGGAACACTGGCATCGCCCTGAGCGCACTTACCCGCACATTTACGTTCCCTTCCGTACGATAGATCTGTCGTAATGTTCCCAACGATTTATTCGAGACGATTTTTCTAAGGGCTGCTGTGGCCGCCATCCGCACATCCGTGGATCGGTCATTTCTTGCTGCGTTGGAAATTGCCGAAAAATATGCATCGATATTTTTGCCACCACGATTGAAAAATTGTGCCGCTGCAAGCCGTGTCGACGTATTGTATTGCTTACCCAACAATTTTGCGGCGATTGGATTTGCAGTAGAATCTGTTTTGCCCCTCAATCCGGCTCTGTAAATGGACCAGGCCATTCCAACTGCCTTTGCAGTGTCGTCGAGCACGGAAGCTTTTACGAGCGCCCAGTGCGCCGTTGTTTTACCGTATGCTTCAAGCAGCTCGCCGAGCACATTGGGTTCGTTCTCACGCAGAATTGAACCGAGGAGAAGCCTTTCGGTTTCGCTCGATGGCGTTTGTCCCATGGCGTAGGCGATCGCCATTTTGATCCGGCTCTGTTTCTCCCGCAGCAGAAAGCGGTTGAGCTTATCCAATGCGGAAGAATCCTGGATCGACCCAAATGCAAGCGCAGCCTCGTAGCGGTAAACCGAATCGGGACTCTGGAAAAATTGATACAGGCTGTCGGACAATCGGCGGTCCTTGAAATCAAAGATCCTGACTAAGACAGGGTCGCTGAATTTGTTGACGGGAGCTTTTGTGGAGGAAGGTTGACAGGCATAGAGGAATCCGCACAGCAAAACACAACAAACAACTTTAAAACGCATGAGATTAAATTAGGGAAGGGGCTGCCATTGCTTCATTGACCACATCGTTGAATTCAATGCCGGTAACCTTTATTGAGTATAGAAGTAAACGAATTTCCTTTGTGTGCACCCGCCCGTCGACCTCCGAAAGCTTATAGAGTGTAACGAACACGTTGAGCTTTTCACGATCAGAGCACTTGTTCATTAACTCTACGCCCAGATGATAGATGTCTTTCTCGACTTTGTTGGCGATAAGATTCTGAAAATGGTTGAACGTTTCGTCGCTGATGCCTTCTTTCTTCTTAATGATCGTAAGGGCGTCGATTTCCGATACAGCCACCACGCCGTCTGCACAGATCAGCAGATGAGTCAAACAGAGGAGGCCCAGGTGGTAGTGGTCGGTCATTGGAAAGCTTTGCAAAGATAATCAACAAAAGGATAAGCTTTGCTTCCGCCTATGAGAGAACTTGAAACACTATAAACGCTGAAAGGTACGCCAGTCCGGTCATGTACAATAGCTGCACCGCAGGCCATTTCCACCCCTTTGTTTCCCTGTAAACAATCGCGAGCGTGCTCATGCATTGCATGGCAAACGTGTAAAATACCAGTAACGAAAATCCCACGGCCGGGGTAAATCTCGGCTCGCCGGTCTCGGGATTGACCTCGGCTGCAAGGCGTTCCTTGATGGTGTTTTCATCTTCTTCCGAAACGCTTCCAATGCTGTAGATCGTGGCGATCGTTCCTACAAAAACTTCCCGCGCAGCAAAAGATGTGATCAGGGCAATCCCGATCTTCCAGTCGTAGCCCAGCGGCCTGATCACGGGCTCGATGGTTTTTCCAATAACCCCTGCATAGGAATGCTCGAGCTTGTAGGCGGCGATCCGATCCTCGAGTCCCTGCTCCGTCAACCTGAGGTTCGACGATTCTGAAAGCACGTGCTCGCGCGCATTCGCGAATTTATCTCCGGGGCCATAGCTTGCGAGAACCCATAGCACAATTGAAATCGAGATAATGATCTTGCCTGCTTCGAAGACGAATGCCTTTGTTTTTTCAACCAGGGTATAGCCGACGTTCGACCACTTGGGGACGCGGTATGTCGGAAGCTCCATGATGAGGTAACTTCTCTCTTTCACGCGAATGAGGAGCTTCATGAGCCACGCAGAGCCTATCGCAGCTAAAAAACCAAGAATATACAACCCCATTAAAGCAAGGCCCTGAAGGTTGAAAAATCCCAGCGCCTTTTGGTCGGGCACGATCAGTCCGATCAAAATCGTAAAGACCGGTAGACGCGCAGAACAGCTCATCAGCGGTGTGACGAGAATCGTAATGGTTCGCTCTTTCCAGTTGTCAATTGTCCTTGTTGCCATGATGGCCGGAATGGCGCACGCAACACCCGACATCAAAGGCACAATGCTTTTCCCGTTCAATCCGAACTTGCGCATGATCTTGTCCATCAGGAAAACCACGCGCGCCATATATCCGGACTCTTCCAGGATCGAAATAAACGCAAACAAAATGGCGATCTGCGGAACGAAGATCAGGATGCCACCTATCCCCGGAGTGATGCCATCGGCCAGCAGGCTTGTAAGCGGCCCGGCCGGTAATGTATCTTTCAACCACGAGCTGGTGTTCGCGAACAACGAATCGATCAGGTCCATCGGAAGCTCTGCCCACGCGAAGATCGACTGGAACATCAGAAAGAGGATCGCGAAGAAGATCAGGTATCCCCATACTTTATGCGTGAGGATCGTATCGAGCTTGTTGGAATTTTTTTTCCAGGAGTGATCTGCAGTCTTAAGTGTCACACTGTTCAGCAGGTCCTGAATCGCACTGTAGCGCTGGATCGTTTCTGCGCCCTGAAATTTTCCGGGGAAGAAATTGTATTTCCGCCGAAGGGCATCCACTACTTCCTGGTCTTCTTTAGACAGAAACTGAAGCGAGCGCGGTTGCTCGAGGAACTGATAGGCTTCATAATCATTGTCAACCTGGAGCTTCGACCGGATCTCATGAACAGGTTGCTTTGCTTCCTGCCAGACTTCGAATACGGGCTTCTCTGTGGCGCGAACCGGCTGGCTGATCACTTTTTTCAGCTCATCGAGGCCGACACCATTTCGGGCGTTGATCGGCACAACCGGAACACCGAGCTTTTTTGACAACGCCTTCAGATCATAGCTCACTCCTGCTTTAGCTGCAAGATCCATCATGTTGAGGACGAGAATAGCCGGCAATCCGAGGTCGAGTATTTGCGTGAGCAGAAGAAAACCGCGTTTGAGGTTAGTAGCGTCGGCAATAACGACGACTTTGTCCGGAGTTGTCGGCGCGTGATGATTCAGTAATATCTCGGCAACGATCTGCTCATCAAGGCTACGCGGATAGATGCTATAAATTCCAGGCAGGTCGATGATCTCAGCAGTGGAGCCGTCCGGCAGCTGGCACAGACCTGATTTTTTGTCCACCGTAACACCGGGAAAGTTTCCGATCTTCTGATTCAAACCGGTGAGATAGTTGAAAAGCGAGGATTTTCCGGCGTTCGGATTCCCCACCAATGCGACTTTCAATCTGCGGTTTTCTGACATCAGGAGATAATTGAAATCGTAGAGGCTTCATCCAGACGAAGAGACAATTCGTATCCGGAGACGCTCACACACACGGGATCTCCCAGAGGCGCAGTAAAGTTGAAGCGAATAGCCGATCCAGGCAGGCAACCCATTTCCATCAATTTCACAGAAATGTGCTCATCTGTAAAACCCGAAATAATTGCCATCTCTCCGGGTCTCATATGGGCTACACTTTTCGCAACTTCCACCTTCTCTTAATTTAGATTAAATTTAAACAAGGCAAAGATATGGGGGGTTCTCGAGTCTCGCAATGATTTCCCAAAGGATTGTGTTAATGAGTTTTAGAGGATTTTTATGAGTAAAGAACAACCAGACAATGACGGAAAGCCACCGGCAAAGCCCCTGGATGATAAATCACCGGAAAAAAGCCCTGACCCCGAAACACAGGCTGAAAAAGGCGATCAGGACGATGAGGGGCTTGATATACTCCTCAGGGGACTCGGTCTGCCTGACCGTGACCTCAAAAAGAACCTCGGCTGTGGCTGATCAGATACTCTCGGCAACAAACACCCGCTTCACACGCTCACTGGTGTTGGTGAGGATCTCATAGGGAATGGTGTTGACCTTTCGGGCTACTTCATGAATGGGCAGATCTTCACCGAAGATGATCACCTCGTCACCCTCCCGCGCAGGAATGCCGGTGAGATCGACCATGGTCATATCCATGCAAACATTCCCCATTACTTTGGCCCGATGACCGTTTACAAGAACTTCTCCAACGCCCCGGCTAAACGCGCGACTAAATCCATCCGCGTATCCGATCGCGATCGTGCCGATCATGGTGTCCGTCGTTGCTTTTCCTTTCCTTCCATAACCTACGGTTTCCCCTTTCGGAATGTGTTTGATCTGTGAGATCACAGTTTTAAGCGTTGCTACGACTTTTAGATTGGACTTATTGTCTGTGGTTGGATCCACGCCATAGAGACCGATGCCGAGACGCACCATATCGAATTGCAGCTCGGCAAGTCTGAGAATTCCCGGAGAATTGAGGATGTGATAGATCGGTTTATACCCGAGGGCATTCGATATCTCATCAGCCATTTTTTTAAAGTGTGCGCCCTGATCAGCGCTGAACTTGTCGTGCTCCGCTTCATCTGCACCCGCCAGGTGGCTGAAGATACTGGCGACCCGAAGGTTGGAATGTGCTTTCAACAGGGTGATCAGGGAACTTACGTCCGACTCTTCAAAGCCAAGGCGATGCATACCTGTGTCGAGCTTCAGATGGATCGACGCTTTACGCCCCGCGAGAAATCGGATAAATGAGTTGAGGATCCGGAAGCTGTACATCTCGGGTTCGAGATGATGCGTCAACAATGCGTCGAAACTTTCTTCTGACGGATTCATCACCATGATCGGAATGGAGATATTATTTTTTCGAAGCTCTATCCCTTCGTCTGCATAGGCCACGCCCAGATAATCGACGCGGTGATATTGTAAGACGTTCGCGATTTCAACGCTACCGCTTCCATATGCGAAAGCCTTCACCATTACCATTATTTTTGTCGACGGCTTGAGCAAGGACCGGAAGTAATTCAGGTTATGAACAATGGCGCCGAGATCCACCTCTATGATCGTACCGTGAACTTTTCTCTGAAGTGCGTGGACGATCCTTTCGAATTGGAAAACACGCGCTCCCTTCACGAGAATGATCTCATCCTGAAACTTGTCGGTGTTGAGATTTTCAATGAAAGAATCGGTCGTTTCGAAGAATTCAGATCCGGCTGGAAACACCGTCGAATACGCGCGGAGTTTTGGACCGATTCCGATAAGGCGGTGAACGTGATTTTCGGTTATCAGCTTTTCAATCCGGGTTATCAACTCACGATCATCGAGACCGGATTGAAGGATATCGGAGAGAATGACGGTCTTCTTTTTCTTCTGCTGCTGATTTTTCAGGAACTGAAGACTGATCTGCAGACCGGCAAGGTCGTTGTTGTAGGTGTCATCTATCAGCTGGCAGTTATTGATGGCCTCTTTCAATTCGAGGCGCATCGCCACGGATTTGAGCTGGGACATCTTTTGTGCGATCACTGTGGGATCATATTTGAAGTACAGCAGGGTGGCGATGCAATGAAGTGCATTTTCGACAGAGGCGTTGTCGCTGAAGGGAAGTGTAAGGCTAAAGACCTGACTTCCGGAGCTTATATTAAAATTGGGACCTTCGCGGCTCACCCTGATGTCGGCGGGTGCGTCGAAACCCCAGGTGAACGTTTTGCTTTTATTGCTTGTCAGAACTTCGTAGATCAGCCGATGATCGCTACAGCAAATCACTACATCCGAATTGCGAAATAGCTTAGCCTTTTCGGTTGCTTTTTGTTTCGAATCCCGGAAACCCTCATCGTGTGCGGGGCCAATGTTGGTGAATAATCCGATCTGTGGCTTGAGTATCCTTTCAAGCTTCTGCATTTCGTCCACCGTAGAGATCCCCGCTTCGAAGATCCCCAGATCATGACCCGGTTGCAATTGCCACACCGACAACGGGACGCCTAGCTGTGAATTATAACTTCCCGGGTTTTTGACGACACTGAAGTCATCCGATAACAATTGATATAACCACTCCTTCACGATCGTTTTGCCATTGCTCCCCGTAATGGCGATAATCCGCGCTTGCATTTGTGAACGGTGGTATGCCGCAAGGTCCTGCAATGCGGTAAGGGCAGAGTCAGCAAGGAAGATGTTGGCCCCGGCAAGCCTGTTATAAAAGGGTAGTGATTTTTCAACTACAAATTGCCTGATCCCTGCGTCATATAATTGCTGGATGTAGGCATGTCCATCGTGATGTCGGCCGTTGATCGCAAAGAAAAGCGAACCGGTGCCGCCCATTGTTTTTCTGCTATCTGTAATGAGCGATTGTATCGGCCTGTCTTCCGAAAAAAGAGCTACAGTGCCTTTTGTGATTTTTGAAAGCTCGCTGAAGGAGATCATAAAAGTTAGAACAAACGGGCTCCGTTAGGAACATCTTTATCAACCGTGCAAAGTACGACATCACCATTTTCGTCAGGGAAACCTGTTACAAGGACCTCACTAAGAAAATTTCCGATCTGCTTTGGGGCAAAGTTGACGACACATACCACATGACGTCCGATCAGGGATTCCGGTGAATAGTGTTTTGTGATCTGGGCACTCGACTTCTTTACTCCCAGGGCTCCGAGATCCACCCACACTTTAATTGCCGGTTTGCGGGCGCCTTCAAAAGCCTCCGCTCTGGTAATTGTCCCCTTCCGAATATCGATTTTTTCGAAATCTGCCCAGTTGATCATCATGCACTAAAAATTGGGAAAAGAACGCAGAAAAGCCAATCATGAAAAATTACCGCACTTTGGGGTACTACCGCTCGTTGGTAAAAAGCTGACGTTCGTCTGGGGTTTACGGGTTTATTTCGTACTTTTCCGGCTATCAAAAACAAACGATGGCGTTTTGCCGTTTTCCGGAATAAATGACAACACGTGCCCTCTACGTTGTGACTATTACGCTGCTCGGATGCTTCGTGCAGCTGAACGGCTTTGCTCAGGGCACGGGTTATGTCGACGTACAGCTGCCGGATCCGGATAAGTATGAGCTCGAAAAAGTAATGAGCAGTCCGGGAGAGAGTGATTCAAAATACGTTTACAAGCCGAATCCAAATCCGGTTACAAAAGATTCCCTCGCCGTTAGTTCCGGCACGCATAACAGCACACACCATGCAGCGTCAAACGTGAGCCGCGTGAGAATGGAAAAGACCGGCCCGCCTGCAATCAAGGAGACCGTACAGAAGCAATCAAAGAATCAGGAAGAAACCCCAAAGGCTAAAACCGACGATGATTCGATCATGTCATTCAACTTCCTATACTACATCATCGAAAAATACAAATTACAGGATATCGTCGATTGATGAATCCTAAGCTGTTTTCTTGACAAGGAACTGTTCGAGATCTTCAAGTTTCAGAATTCCCTCGTAAAAAGCTTTTCCGAAAATCACGGCGAATATGCCCATATCGTTGAGGCGCTTGATATCGTCTACACCGCGGACACCACCACTCGCGAGAACGGAAAGATCGGGGAAGGTATTGAGGATCTCCTGGTAGAAATCAAAGTTGGGTCCTTCAAGCACGCCATCGCGTGACACATCCGTCGATTTCACATATTTCAATCCGCGTGAATAGAAATAATCGAGGTGCTCGAAGTAAGTCAGATTAGCCTTGCGTTGCCACCCGCGGAACAACAACTCCTTAGAGTCGCGGCTCAGCACGTCTGCCCCCAGGGTCATCTTTTCACGGCCATAGGAGATGATCCATGACGAGAACAATTCAGGGTCTGTGACGGCGATACTTGCTGCGGTGATATATTCAGCTCCGTATTCAAAAGCTTTCGCGATATCTCCGTCGGTCGAGATGCCGCCCGTGAAATCAATTTTCAGATCAGTGTGGCCTGCTATGGCTTCAAGCACGTGCCAGTTCACCGGATGTCCTTTTTCAGCACCGTCAAGGTCTACGAGGTGA
>CBHTUB010000013.1:0-28958 GCA_966095595.1 uncultured Chryseosolibacter sp.
GTACTTTGAGAAAGCCGGTTCAAAAAATGTGAAAGCCTATATAAATATCGAAGGTAATTTGATGCCGGAGGATTGTATGTTTTCAAGTAAGGTCGTTTCTCATACCTGCGAGCATTTTTGCAAAACAGTATTCCCTCAAACCATCGACGAAATGAAGAAGAAAGGTAACACCGGATATCATATCATCGCGAACAATCTTGAATTGAACACTAATGCGAAAGCCTATTATCATTACAGCTTTCAAACTGTAAAATATTCATATTCCGGCGAGCTCTTGCGTCAATATGTAAATCTGGAAATCCCGAGGTTGTTCATCTACGGTGACAGAAACAAAGATCTTTCGTACCTGGAGTCCTTAAACGGCCCCAGGTCATATTTAAAAATGATAGACAACAGCGATCATTTTGTTTTTTATGATAACCCCAAAGCGTTGTATGGAACGATCGCCGACTTTGTTGACAGCGAAGCAGTGCTCTAACAGTGAACATAGACTCGATTTATTTCTGCCGCGTTGTCCATTTCACATCCGGCTGAGCAGCGATAAACAAACAAGAACAACATGAAAACAATTTATATAATCGGATATGGAGCGATCGGGAAGGCATTAGCTGTTTTCCTCAAGCTCAACGGCAAAAAGGTAGTTGTGCTCCGGGGAAGTGTCGATGAACAACCGGATTACACGGAAAAAATTCGTGTGATATTGAAAGACAAAGAATTCGTGTCGGAATTGGAAATCAGCTCGTTGAGCAACCATGCGACATTGAAGGGCATTGTGGTTCTAACCAACAAATCGTTCGGCAACAAAAGTCTGGCGCTTGCGCTCAGAAACAAAGCAGGCAACTCGCCGATAGTTCTTTTACAAAATGGGTTGGGGGTCGAGCAACCCTTTATTGAAAGCAATTTCTCCGAGATCTACCGATGTGTGCTGCTCGTTACAAGTCAGTCCGTGGATCAAACGAGCATCAATTTCAAACCTGTAACCAGGTGTCCGGTTGGTGTGGTCAGAGGGAGCAAGGATCGTCTGTGCGACATCGCAGAGCAGTTGAGCAGCCCTCAATTTCAATTTGAAGCGGAGACGAATATCGAGCGTGTCATTTGGAAGAAAGTCATTATAAACTGTGTTTTTAATTCTATCTGTCCTTTACTGGAAATTGACAACGGCGTTTTTCACAGAAACGAGTCTGCCTTAGCCATTGCCAAAAGAATAATCAAAGAGTGTCTGGAGATATGCAATGAGAATGGGATACCCCTTACATATGAGGAGATCGAGGAAAGTCTTTTATTGATCAGCAAATCGTCAGACGGACAATTTATATCTACACTTCAGGATATCAACAATAAGAAAGAAACCGAAATTGAAACCCTGAACTTTGCAATTGCCAGCCTTGCTAAAAAAACCGGTAGAGCAGGCAAAGTAAAAGAAACGACGCTGCTCGGCGAACTGGTGAAATTGAAATCCTCGTTACATTTGTAAAAAACCATTAGCTTCGGAAGTCATCGATTTCCTTAATTCAAACCAAGGATTTTCAAGCTTTCATAGTTGATTCGAACAAAAAACATTTTGTAGTTTAGTGCCCTGAGGTTGTGAGAACAGCCGGCATTTCAACGGGATGTAGTACAGCCTGGTAGTACGCTACGTTCGGGACGTAGAGGTCGCTGGTTCGAATCCAGTCATCCCGACTCCGCCCGCCGAAGCAGTCTCTGCGCAGGCGGGCTTTTGCTTACCGAGCGGTTTCTGTTTCATAGCTGAATCTGCATTGGGCTTCGTCGGGCGAGCCCGACTGGTTTTCTTCAATCAAAGTAAAACTTTCAGAAAAATATGTGGACCGTGTACATTCTCAAATGTGCCGATGGAAAATTCCACACAGGATGCACTTCAGATCTCGACGCTCTAATGAAACGGCATCATGCTGGCGACCTCCCCTCTACGCATGGCAGGTTACCGGTAATTCTTCTGACCTACATAGTTTTCTCCGAGAAACAAAAGGCCTACGACTTCGAAAAGTACTTAAAGAGCGGTTCAGGACGAGCAATAATGTACAAACGCCTTGTCTGATATTTCACCTTGCAATAAAATTTGCCAGAATTTTTTATCACTCATCGCGGGCTACGCCCGCCGAAGCAGTCTCTGCGCAGGCGGGCTTTTGCTTACTGAACGTTTTCTGTTCGATAGCTTAATATGCATTCGGCTACGTCGGGCTTGCCCGACTCGATTCTTCGATCGCGCGTAAAGCTTTCTAAGATGTGGACCGTGTACATTCTCAAATGTGCCGATGGAAAATTCTAGACAGGATGCACTTCAGATCTCGACGCTCTAATGAAACGGCATCATGCTGGCGACCTCCCCTCTACGCATGGCAGGTTACCGGTAATTCTTCTGACCTACATAGTTTTCTCCGAGAAACAAAAGGCCTACGACTTCGAAAAGTACTTAAAGAGCGGTTCAGGACGAGCAATAATGTACAAACGCCTTGTCTGATATTTCACCTTGCAATAAAATTTGCCAGAATTTTTTATCACTCATCGCGGGCTACGCCCGCCGAAGCAGTCTCTGCGCAGGCGGGCTTTTGCTTACCGAGCGGTTTCTGTTTCATAGCTGAATCTGCATTGGGCTTCGTCGGGCTAGCCCGACTCGATTCTTCGATCGCGCGTAAAGCTTTCTAAGATGTGGACCATGTACATCCTCAATGTGCGGATGGAAAATTTATACCAGAGGTACTTCAAATTTGTATGATCGAAAAAAATGGCGCCACCCGCCAAAAGCAGCTTCTGCGTAGGCGAACTCATAATAAAATTTGTAACTTGTGTTTGAAACGTGCACCGCTACGCGCCGGCGCGACAACAAAGATAAACCTCTCTAAGCATGTGGACTGTATACATTCTCAAATGTGCTGATGGAAATTTTTATACGGGATGCACCTCCAATTTAGGGGATCGTATGAGGCGACATAACGCAGGACATGTGCCTTCCACTAAAAACCGTCTACCGTTTATTCTCGTCACTTACATTGTTTTTTCCGAAAAACATAAAGCTTACAATTTCGAAAAGTATCTTAAGACAGGCTCAGGGCGGGCTGTGATGAACAAGCGCCTGGTTTAGTAGTTTTCAAATCTTATGGAAAACCTCGGCCTGCCTTCCCACCTCGACAAAACGTCAAGGATTTTGTCGAAAACCATACGACTATGTCAGCGGTTCGTGCTGTTTTCAATTTCCTTTACCAGGTCATGATAGCTACTCAATCTGTTCAACAACTGCAGAACGGACAACCAAACAATAACTTCTATTATACCCGCCGGCTCCATATACATCAACACCGTATCAACCACTACATCATTAATCTGCGCAGGACTATGTGATGCCGCAACTGCCAGCAGAACGGCAGACGCTTGTTGTTCTGTTAATGAAAGTTGTTGCCGAAGCGAATTGATTAATGCTTTACTAGTGGCATTGTCCACTGGAATTTCTGTCTGTGCAATCTTAGCCAATTGTTCAAATTTGTCTTCTTGTAGCTCCGGGGATAAACGGGCTGCACAGTTTCTTATTTCCGACTTGAGGATATCGTTTCCTGCAAGTGTACTGAAAATATACCCTGCGTACATTTTAATTTTTGATCCGGTGACGGAGAGGCCTTCATTTAGATTGTCACGCAAGACAGCCGTTAGTATACGTAATACGCGAGGTTCTTTTACAGGCTTAAGAATGGGAAATGAATAGCCTGTTTGCTTCTCCAGGAAATCACCTGCTGCATCGTATTGAGAGGGAACTCCCTTTGTCCATTTCTTCTCCCACATTACAGCGCCTGGTGCGTGCCTTATTACCCGTAGATACGTCAATAGGTTATCCCGTTTGGGCAGGCTGGATTCGGTGATACGATAATCAGTACCCGCATGTATCCCAGGTTTCCATCCGGTTTTAGTGAGTAGCGCTGCTGTGTCATTAATGGCCTCCTGTTCAAGTTCCACGCCTACGGCATTCATGAATTTATTTAAAAAGCCCATCATACTTATCGCATACACCAGCCATTCAGTTTCCGACGGAGAAAAATGTTGCCGCACTGCTTTGACGTCGGCAAGCGTTAACAATGAAGGTATATGCGCCAACTTTTCTGCCAGCGTAACAACAACCTGTTCCCTTTCGGTACGTGATCCTGCGATGGCTTCGGTTCGCGCTCCTCTGCGCAAAGCAAAAGAGCATGCATGTGCTGTACAATAGGCACAAGCTGCCTTGCTTGAAGCATACATGGCAAGCCCCATGGAAGCTTTGAAGGATTTGCTGCCGAAAAGGGTATTAGGCAAATTGAACATGTTTGGCACCAGTAAATTATAAGTACGGAATCCAGGTTGCCAAATTTCCAAAGTCGGATCGCAGTTAGGAATTATTCCGATCAGCTCTCTTACCAAACTCAAGAGTGGATTGTAATTCTTGTGTAAAGCCTTCCAGTCAACCGATGCTGGTTTTAGGCTTTCTGCGAGAGTTTTTACCATAGTGGGGTTAATTGGATTCTGCGTTTTAAAATGACTGTTAACTTGTTGTTATCCCGCGAGCTGGTTTTTTGACCAGGATGTTATAGCAGGAGTTATATCGCATCACTATTTTTTCAGTGATGTATCAAAATTCTCTTCTCAAAGTACGAGTAGACCGGAACAAAGCAATGCAAAAGGTGCTCTTAATTTCCATTGGCGACAACGCCAATACCATCGTTGTGTGAAGAAATGATTGCAGGAGAATTTAAGGCGGGGCAACACTTGCCGTTGTTTGATGAATATGGAAATCAACGACAAAAGAGTAAAATGTGAAGGCTGGCAATGGATGAACAGCCGTGCATGCACGTTGCAGTACCATTGACAGAAGCATCAATAAACCATTGAGCACGCTACTAAGTCAGACCTAAAACAGGAAGACGGATACTGCCTTATCTCGAGCCTCATCGCCAAAGCAATTTCAACTCCAGCAGCAAATGATTCGAATTGAGTATGAGCGATCAACGGACTTAATGACACTGTTGAAGTACCGCCATGCACAGTGGGTTGCCCCTTTAATTTTCCCGACCCACCTCATCCGGACCGCGCCCACATTTTATAACTCTTCCGGACCGCGTCCGCCGAAGCAGTTTTCTGCGCAGGCGGACAATCTTTTTAAGCTCCAAATCATCAAAACAACGCCGCCGAGGATCATGGGAATACTTAATAATTGTCCCATGTTTAAGGTTAGATCTTCTTCAAACGAAACCTGGTTCTCTTTCAAAAATTCGGTGAAGAACCTCTGCACAAATATCAATGTTATTCCAAGCCCACAGATAAACCCATTGCGTCCACGGAATCTTCCTGACTTCCATATAAAATACAGTGCAGTGCTCACTCCAAGGTAGAATACCGCTTCATACAGCTGTGTTGGGTGTCGCGGAATCAGGTCTATTCTTGTAAATACAAAAGCCCATGGCACGTCGGATGGAGTTCCAATTATTTCCGAGTTCATTAAGTTTCCTAGTCTTATCAACCCGCCCAGCGCTGCCCCGGCGATAACTATTCTGTCCAAAAGCCATAAATAGTGCTTTTTTAACTTTCTACTATAAAGATAAAGCGCGAGTAAAGCCCCTAAAACCCCGCCGTGGCTTGCAAGGCCTGCGAGACCCGTGAATTCAAAAGTTGGATTGATTTTAACAGGAAGAATTTCAATCGGATTGTTCCAATAGTAAATCGGATCATAAAATAAAATATGACCAAAACGGGCACCAAGAATAACTCCAGGCACCACATACATTACAAGCTTGTCAAGCTCGATCGATGAAATGCCCTCTGATCTATAGATGTTCAGCATGATCCTGTACCCCACGAGCATACCTGAAAGCCAACAGAGTCCGTACCACCTGAGAAACACGACTCCTTCAAATATCTCCGGGGTGAGATCCCAAATGACGTAAGCAATCATCCTCCCTGGCAACAGAATGTCAAGACTGTGAACAGGACCGTATAGATCAGAAATCTATTCGGTTTGCTTATGGTCATACCTTCAGCACTTTCAAGGATAGACAGGATCTCTTCCTGATCCATAAGCTGCATGGAATTCAGAAATCGAAATTGCCGCCATGCGGGCTTAAGGTTGTTTAAATTCATAATCGTGATTTTTAAATCTTACTTTTAATTCCGCTTTCACACGACTTAATCTGGTGCTTACGTTCGTAGGCGTGAGATCCAGAATTCGAGCGATCTCTTTATTCCTGTAACCTTCCAGATAAAGGATGATGATCGCCTTATCCAGTCCTTTCAAATGTTGAAGGACCATGTTCAAAAGCTCTGTCTCGTCATCTGCCAGCGCATTCGAAAATGTCAGTTCCGCGCAGCCGATCGGTTCAGTCGCTATTTTCTTCTTTTCTCTTCTGATCTTCGAGAGGATAGTGTTCAGACTTACCCGGTAGATCCAGGTGCTTATCTCAGACTCTCCGCGGAATGTGTCAACCGATTTCCACAACTGTAGAATGATGTCTTGAAAAACATCTTTTTGATCTTCATAGCTCCTGTAATAAGCGTTGCATAAGCTTTTTATGAGCCCCTGGTTAGATTCTACTATCTGAATAAAGTTGCGTTTTTGCAGTTCCAATTGCACTATTGTCTTTATCGTATTAGTAGCCCAATTTCAGGAATTGTCACAGAACGACGATTTTTTTTATGCTGTAGGCTGTCCCCCCAATGAGCCACAACCGGGGCTATAAGCTTGCCGGTTGCAGTCATTTCGAACTAGTGTTGATTCACGCCCTGATAATGTGATTAATAAGCTGGATCCGATACAAAGGATTCCAATTTACTCCTGAGGTATCAAGTCCCGGCGATCGAATGAAAAGCACATCGACGCTATTGACGTGTCCGCACCGCACGTTCAATTCACATCCGGCTCTACACTTTAGGCGGCTGCCCGAGAGCAATTTTAAAATTGAACATCGGATTTTGGAGAGCACCCCACAGTCGGATCCAGATTGGAAGCAATTGTTCAGTGCCTCTTGCAGTGCTAATATCGCCTAAATCAACGATGTTGCTTTCCTTCCACCCGATTGACTGAAGCAAGGCGTTGACTTTCACTTTTGCATCAGCGCTATTGCCGCTCATGAAAACGTTATGCTCACCAGGTACCAGTGATGGGTTGACCATTATATACGCGTTCATGGTATTCAAGCTCTTGACAACTTTCAGATCAGGATAGCTTCGTTGTATTTGTTCTCCCAGTGAATCTGTATTGCAAACAAACAGTGAAGGTGGCATGCCGTTCGAAAAATCCAGGGGGTTAGCCACATCCAACAAAATCTTGTCCGACAGATTTGCTTTTCCAGCCTGCTCCAAAGCAGCAAGTGTTCCGCCTCCGTTCGTTGCGTTTACGATCAACCCGGCAAAAGCTGCTGCATCTTTATAACTGCCAACTTTAATGGCAGCGTTGTTTTTATGCCAGTCACCAAATCCCGGCCTTCCAAAACTGTCGGGAACTGACCTTGCAGATGCCTCCTCAACACTGCGTGTACCCATCATTACCTGATGACCCAATGCTATTAATTTCTCGGCGATAACCTGACCTACTACGCCGGTTCCAAATACTGCAATTTTCATAATGTTCTTATTTTTTGTTTACTTTTGTCACTTACTATCATTTTGATAGTGATTCAAAAATATAGGGTCATCGTGCATCTTACAATGGCTGTCGCCGGTGACAACCACTATCATTTTTGACGGAATTGGATTTTTGAAATGGTTTAATGCGATTTTTTTCAGAAAAATTTATGTTGATCGACAATAAAGAAAAGGTCTTCATTCTCGGCGGCAAGGAGTATCATTGCGCGATGGATGTTACGATGGATTACATTGGAGGAAAATGGAAAACAGTGGTGCTCTGGTATCTTCGTAAGGACAAAAAACGTTTCAGTGAATTGCGAAAGCTGATTCCCAACATCACTGAAAAAATGCTGAGCCTCCAACTCAAGGATCTGGAAAACGACGGGCTGGTGAAAAGGAAGATCTATCCGCAAGTGCCTCCGAAGGTCGAGTATTATCTGACGGATTTTGGAAAAACACTTATTCCCATGCTCGAGGAAATTGCACAATGGGGCAGGACGCTAGCCCAGAGCAAAGGAAAAATGGTAGATAAAGTAACTCCCCCGCCGGGCAAGCCAAAGAAATCAGGCAAAAAATAGAGATCTCGTTAAAGGCCGCACCAGGCACCTGACAGCACCTCAGTATTAAGCATCAGGTTAAGCACTGAAACAAGACCCGCCTGCGATCTAAAGTGTTAGCAGAAAAGTTTTTGCTAATGGGGATAAAACCATTGGCCGTAAATGAAGCTGTAGTTCCGAAACGCCTTCGGTGACTGAGGCGTTTTTTCATTCGCTAAATGTATTTTCGATGGTCCCGCTGGACAATTACTCTTTATATACTATCTTTCACTATATGGAGCCCATTTCTGCGTTTGCTTTTAAACAAACGGAAATGGGCTTTTTATTTTATATCGGACGGAAGTGGCGCATGATTTCTCTGATTCTCAAGACATCCCTCTTAAATCACATATGAGAACACTAGCTTCAACCCCGAACGACGACTTCAGAGTGAAGGCGTATGCAGGCACTAACGGAGTGCTCCTTGCCATGGACGTATCGCGAGCCCGTAGAACGGGTCTCCTCGGATTCGCTATCCAACAAAAAGAAAAAGGAAAAAAATGGGAATGGCTTCTTAACAGTCTCACCTTCCCGAACAAAGCACATACCATACCCCAATGGAATGCTACACCGAGCAACCTCGCGCCAATTCAGAAGTTCCGCTGGGCCGATTACAGCATCAAGCCCGGAACGACGTGCAGTTATCGGGTATATCCTATTTATGTCGGACATCCAACCCCTACAGAATTCCTGGAAGTCACGGTAAAAACCGACGACGGTAAACCCAGGAACCACAGGGTATGTTTCAATCGCGCCGTCGCAGCGAGCCAGGCATTTGGCCATAAATTTTCCGACTTCGACGCGTGGCTGAAAGAAAAGGTGAAAGCAAAGGAAGAAGTACCCATTGAAGCGTGGCCTGCAGCGCCGAGAGAGTGGCTCGAGAATGGATTACTCGACTGCATCATCGATTTTATTGAGAGAGCTAAAAATGAAAAGTGGGCCCTCGATGTGGCGATCTACGAATACGAGTTGAAAGCGATCGTCGACGCCGTGAACGCCGCGCACAAGCGAAAGGTAAATGTTCGCATTCTCTATCACGCCAAGGAAGGCGACGAGCAGACATCGGAGAATGAGGAGAGCCTGAAAAAAATTCCGGTCGCCAAAAAGAAAGGAAGGATCACCAACAAGATTTTTCATAACAAATTCATCGTCCTCAGCAAACTGAATGCCGCCGGAGAAAGAGTCCCGCAGGCCGTGCTCTGCGGAAGTACGAACTTCACCGAGAACGGTGTGTACCGCCAGGCCAATGTGGTACATATACTGGACAATACAGCGATCGCCGACAGCTACTTCAAATTATTCGAACAAGTGTGGGCAAATCCATCAGACGTGGCGGCGACAAGAAAGTGGATCGGGCTCAACAACCCGATCGATGCGGACAGCAATATATGGGCGGGATTTTCGCCCCGGGCCGGCAAGGTAGATCTCGCCGAGTTCGTCAATATCCTGAACAACGCCGACAAAGACCTTTTGTTCGCCACGGCATTTGCCTTGCCCGACGACATTCTCGATGCAATTCTGGGGCAGCCAAATGATCCGGTGCTGCGCTACGGTATTCAGAATTCCGCGAGCAGGATCACGGGTTATCACTCAGATCGCACAGCCGAGTTTGTCGCTCCGGCCATGCTCACCAATGGTTTGGATACGTGGGTCAAGGAAGGCCTGCGCGGACAAAGAGGCAATCTGCTGATCCACGCCAAAACGATCGTCACCAATTTCACCACTGACAATCCAACCGTACTGAGCGGAAGCCACAACCTCAGCATTTCGGCGAGCAGCGGCAACGACGAAAATTACCTGATCATGAGGGGCGACACCGACCTCGCCGACCGATACGGCATCGAGATACTTCGATTTTATGAACACTATCGCTTTCGTTACTACGCAAAAAAGCTGGCGCTCCAGCAAGTGCGGCCGTTGGAAGTGGATGATTCGTGGACCGATTCGTACTTCACAAGCGGAAGCCTCAAGGAATCTTCACGACTTCGATTCGCGGGACGTTGAGTAAGAAATAAATCATCGGCATAAAGCCCATGAGAGATCAAAACGGGCTTTATGTTCCTTCGAAAAACCGCCCCCTAAAACCACATCGATCGCCGCAGGAAAGCAAGCCGGTCCACGTCGCAAGAGATGGATTCGTTATGATTTGAACCACGCCAATTTATTGGCCCGCAAGTCTTGTCATGCCATTGGATGAAACTGCAACGTCGAACATCTATTACGTCGGTTTACGCCCAGATGATTTCCTTTGGCGTTTATAAATGAATCGAATTTCGCGATTGTCATTGTGATCAGGAATTCCTATATTCATATCCCTGCTGAATTTTACCCCACGCCCTTCCTACTACCTTTGGCACAAAGGGGATTTGATTGGAGTTATTGACGAAGTTTTTCTTAAAGAACTTTACTATGACAAAGAAAATCCTCGCATTGTCCATTCTCCTGGTTTTGCTTCAGAAAATATCTGTTGCGCAACAAGATCCCCTGTATAATCTCTATTCCTTTAATCAGGGAATGATCAATCCTGCCTATGCCGGCATTTACAACAACCTAACGCTCAATTTCATTTCCCGACTTCAATGGGTAGGTATCGATGGATCGCCGCGCACCAATATGTTCTCTGCAACATCATCGCTGGCAACCAAATTCGGCGGCGGGATCATGGTGGTGTCCGATCAACTTGGCATCAACCACAACCAGGAAGCACAGCTTGCATTTTCATATAAAGTCATCGACGATGACGGTAAAGTATTGTCATTGGGAATGCAGGGAGGACTGGTCAGCTACAAATACGATTACAACAAACTTTACCTCGAGTATGTAGATGACACAGATCTTGACATGACCCGCAGCCAGTACAGCAAACCGAATTTTGGCGCAGGCATCTGGTTCATGACAGAAAAATTCTTCGCCGGACTTTCATCACCGAGAATACTGAATGTTGATGTGAACGATGGCGTCGCCAACAGTACACGCTACCTGAGACATTTCTACATCAGTGGCGGAGCACTTTTCAATAATTCATTCAACAGCACCATACGTCTTAAACCTTCTTTTCTGGTTCGCTGGGTTCCCGGAGGCAACCTGGCAGCAGATCTCAATCTTGCAGCGCTATTTATGGAAACCGTTTGGGCAGGCATAACCGTGCGCAACCTTTCGGCGATAGGCGTCAATGGACAGTTGCAGCTTAATAATGGCATGCGCATCGGTTACGGATTTGAGCTCCCAACAAGCTCGTTGATAAGCTCAACTTTTGGAACACACGAGCTATCCATCATGATAGAGCTGGCTCCGTTGAAATCGCAAAACAGAGTTGTACGATACTTTTAAAAACCTCACTCACCATGGTCAGGACGATCATCATCAGATCAGTGCTTGCCTTGATCTTTCAACTGGCGTTAGAAAATGCTTCCGCCCAGTTTACGAAGCTCACTGATTTCGCCGGAGGAACAGAAGCAGACGATCCCAACGGCGTTCTGACCACCGATGGAACATATATGTATGGCGTGTCATTTTTCGGAGGCACCGCCAACATGGGTACGATTTACAGAACCCTACAGGATGGAACCAGCTACACGAAGCTCCACGATTTTACAGGCGCCAACGGCCGAAATCCCGAAGGTTCTCTGTACTATGACGGTACCTACCTATATGGAATGACCTACTACGGCGGCACGAGTGATCTTGGCATCATTTACAAGATCATGCCTGATGGAACGAATTACCAAAAACTTCTTGACTTCGATGGAACAAACGGACAGGAGCCCTATGGTACTTTTATCAGTGATGGTACTTATTTATATGGAATGACCTGGAAGGGCGGAACGAACAACCTTGGGAGGATCTTCAGGATTTTACCAGACGGAACAGGATATCAGGCCCTGCTTGACTTTGCAGGCGCGACAAATGGAGGCCTTCCTGCCTCCTCACTTTACTACGATGGAAGTTTTCTCTATGCCATGACCTCATCGGGAGGGGCAAATGGTTTAGGGACTGTTTTCAAGATGAATTTGGATGGAACGGGCTACGACAACCTGTACGATTTTACGGGCGGAACAGATGGACGTGAACCTTACGGCGCGCTGATCGGTGACGGAACTTATCTCTACGGAGCAACCTATTTTGGAGGCACGAGCGACAACGGCACAATTTTCCGGCTCAAGCCCGACGGTACAAACTACAGCAAGCTTCACGACTTCGCAGGAGGCACGGGCGGAAGTCATCCCTATACAACACTTACGTTAAATGGTACCTCGCTGTATGGTGTCACAATTGATGGAGGCTCTACCAATCAGGGGATACTGTTCAGAATAAAGCCGGACGGATCAGGGTTTATAAGACTTGTCGCTTTCACCTCGGCTACCAGCGGAAGCGAGCCCTATACAACGCTACTCTCTGTTGGACCGTACCTCTACGGTGTTACTTCCGGAGGCGGCGCGTCGGGCAGCGGGACAATGTTCAGATACAAGGTCACCGAAGCGTTCACAAAGCTGCTGGACTTCACCGGACCATTCAACGGACTTGTGCCCTATGGCTCGCTGTATTCCGATGGAACATTTCTCTATGGCATGACCCGGGATGGAGGGGCCAACGACATGGGCACGATCTTTAAAATAAAACCAGATGGCACCGGCTACAGGAAGCTCCTTGATTTTGCAGGTTCATCGAATGGAAGCAACGCAAAAGGATCACTGATCTCCGACGGAACATTTCTCTATGGCATGACCTCCTCCGGGGGTTCGTTCAACTACGGAACAATTTTCAAGATCATGCCTGATGGCAGCGGATACCAGAAACTTCATGAGTTCGACCTTACCGCCACCGGTGTAAGTCCCGAGAGCGATTTGTACTACGACGGAACATGGCTCTATGGATTGACGCCTTCCGGCGGAGCGAACAATCGCGGGATCTTTTTCAAGATCATGCCCGACGGGACAGGATATGTGAAGCTCTCGGATTTCGGCGCGCCGTTCGACGGAAATCAGCCACGCAGCTCGCTCTACTATGACGGAACGTTTTTCTACGGTACAACAAACCGCGGAGGCACCGCCGATATGGGAACGATCTTCAAGATCAAAGCCGACGGCTCAGGCCTTACCAAGCTCCTGAATTTCGGAGTCGGGACAAATGGGAGGTATCCCGAGGGCACCTTCGTTTCGGATGGCACTTATCTGTATGGCACCACCGAACTGGGAGGCGCCAACAACTACGGATCTCTCTTCAAAATAAAACCCGACGGCACCGGCTTCTCTACGATCTTGAGTTTCGATAACAATGTCTACGGGAGCAGTCCTCAGGCTACACCCGTGCTCGTCGACGAATTTTTGTATGCAATGACATTCGTCGGAGGACCGAGCTTCGAGGGAACCATATTCAAGATCAAAACAGATGGATCGAACTTTAAAAAAGTACACGAGTTCTCCAGCATTGTCAGTGGCTCTTATCCCGCTGGCAACTCGCTGATCACCGATGGCACCTATTTCTACGGAATGACCAATAGCGGAGGGCTGAATGAAGGAACGGTGTTTCGGCTTAAAGACCTTCCCGGAAATTTTACGCTGGTCGATTTTGCGGGAGCAACCAACGGAAGCCAGCCGACATACACAAAACTGATATGTGACGGAACGACTTTGTATGGCATGGCAGCGCAGGGAGGCACGAACGGCAATGGTTTGATCTTTAAGGTCAACTCGGACGGATCTTCCTTTACAAAGCTTTATGATTTCGGGCTCTCCCCTGACGGAAGAGCTCCCGACGGCTCACTTCTCATCGACGGCACCGTTATGTATGGCATGACGTTTCGCGGCGGCACGACCAATGATGGTACGATATTCAAGGTAAACAAGGACGGAACAGGCTATTCAAAGCTATTCGACTTCACCGGAGCGACTACCGGAACGGATCCATGGGGATCTCTCGTAACGGATGGTACGTACCTATACGGCATGACCTCTCAGGGAGGCGCGAGTAATCGTGGAGTCGTATTCAGGGTCCTCAAGGATGGAACCGGATTTCTCAAGCTTCATGAATTTGCCGCAAACAACGGCTACCCCGTGGGCGACCTGACGTTGATTGGAACTACCCTATACGGTACAACCTTCTATGGCGGGGTCGCGGACGACGGAACTCTCTTCAAAATCGAGACCGATGGCACGGCGTATACGATCATTCATGAATTTGGAACACCCGACGGCATTGCGCCTTATACAGGTGCCCTTGTTTATGACGGCACCTTTCTCTACGGACAGACAGAGATCGGTGGCACGTTCGACGATGGAATAGTATTCAAGATAAAACCTGATGGAACAGGTTACACCAATCTTCACAACTTCCAGATGCCTGTTGCTGCAATTCCGCTCGGCGCGCTCGAAAAGGTGGGAAGCGCGTTGTACGGCCTCACCAACGATGGCGGCTCTGACAACCTTGGAACAATGTTCACAGTGAACGACGATGGAACGGGATATCAAACGTTAATGGAGTTCGATGGGGTGATAAACGGTTATGATGTGCTCGGAACACTGTGTCATTGCGATGGAGCCCTATATGGAATGACAGCTTCCGGTGGCGCAAGTGATCTCGGAACACTCTTTAAATATGTCCTACCAACGCCGGCAGCACCGGGGATTCCGTCCATCACAACTTTTTCGCCATCCAGCGGGTCCGTGGGGACAACCGTTACAATCACGGGAGTCAATTTTAGCACGACACCGGCAAATAACATTGTTTATTTTGGAGCAACGCGCGCAACAGTTTCCGCGGCGACCGCGACACAACTTACCGTCACTGTTCCCTCCGGCGCAACACACGAGCGAATCACCGTTACTGTCAATGACTTGATTGCGCACTCAAAAACTTTTTTTCTTCCCGTGTTTACACCCAGTGCTTCCATCAATGGATGCACATTTGGCCCCAGAAAAGATTTTTCATCCGGCACTTATCCTGCGAATGTCAAGATCGCCGATTTAAACGTCGACGGAAAGCCTGACATCATTGCTTCCGATCTGAATGTTGACAGCGTTGCCGTGCTGCTGGCAAACGCTACGGATTTTGCCTCGCATGTTCAATACCCGACAGGACGTTATCCATTGTTTGTTCGCGTGGCAGATCTTGACGGGGACGGTGTACCGGATATTTCGACAGCCAACGACAACGCATCAAGTCCTCCGAACTATGTTTCCGTCCTTTTAGGAAACGGAAACGGCACACTGGCTGCAAAGGCGGACTTTCTCGTTGGCGTTTCCCCGCAAGTGCTGGCTGTTGCGGACGTGAACCTCGATGGCAAGAACGACCTGATAGTTCCCAACTCAAATGAGACAACGGTGTCGGTATTGCTTGGTGTTGGTGATGGCACATTCCTGGCCAAATCAGACTTCCCCGTGAACATGGGATCAGCCGGCATAGTGATCGTCGATGTGAACGAGGATGGGAATCCCGACCTGGCCATCACTAATTTCTTTGACAACAACGTCAGACTTCTTCTCGGAGATGGCACAGGAAATTTTTCGTTCTCGACAAACCTTGCAACGGGCGCAGGTCCCTCACAGATCGCAGCAGGCAATTTCAACAACGATACACATCTCGACCTGGTAACGATCAATTACACTGCCAATACAATTTCTATTTTCCTGGGGACTGGAACTGGTTTCGGCGCTAAAACTGACTACGCCACAGGCGCAGGCCCCCGAGATATAGCGCTCGGCGACCTGAATGGCGATGGAGTGTTGGACGTTGCCGTTGCAAATCAGACCAGCAACAGCGTTTCCCTGTATCAGGGTGTCGGGAACGGAACATTTCTTGCGAAAGTCGACTTTGCCACCGGGGCGACGACCTATAGCGTGGCTATCGGCGATCTTAATGCAGATGGCAAGGCGGATCTTGTCGCGGCGAATGCCGGAAGTAATACGGTGTCGGTGTATTACAACACGACGACACCCGTTCCGTCAATTACTTCTTTCTCTCCGGCCTCGGGTCCCGCCGGAACTTCGGTATCCATATCGGGCACAAATTTTAGTGCAAATCTCTCTGATAATATCGTCTTCTTCGGGGCCACCCGCGCAACTGTTACTGCTGCCACAGCTACTCAACTAAACGTAATCGCTCCTTCCGGCGCAACCTATCAACCCATTTCAGTTTCTGTTGGCTGTCCGGTAGCATATTCCCGCGAACCGTTTCTGATGACTTTCGCCGGAGGCGGTGTGATCAATGCATGTTCATTCAAGGAAAAAATGGATTTTACCATCGGCGCATCAGCTGAAGGTGTTACGTTGAGCGATATCGACGGGGATGGAAAATCGGACATGATCGTGACGAGCGCCACAGCCAATAACGTTTCCGTTTATAGGAATACCGGTAGCTCGGGTGTAATCAACGCAAGCTCATTCGCAGGTGCAGTAAGCTTTACGACCGGAACAGGTCCTGCTTTCGTTGCTACGGGAGATTTGAATGGTGATGGCCGGCAAGACCTCGTCGTCAGCGACAACACGGCAGGCACCCTTTCAGTTTTCGAAAACATCAGCGCAACGGGTGCGATAGCATTCAAGGCAAGAGTAATCCTAACGACAGGCGTTAATCCATATCGGGTTGCTATCGGAGATCTCGACGCTGACGGAAGGCCTGACATCGCCGTTACAAATGCCGGTAGCAGTACGGTATCTGTATTCAAGAATAAAAGCACATCTTCATTGTCTTTCAATCCTAAAGTCGACTTTTCTGCAGGCACCAATCCATTGGGTATCGCGATTGCCGACATGGACATCGACGGTTACCCCGACCTGGTGATATCGAATGTTACGAGCAACAACGCTTCTATCTTTAGAAATCTTGGAACGCCGGGCTCCATTACCACGGGTACGTTTGCCGCACGCGTGAATTTCACCACGGGAACAACTCCACAGGACCTCGCAGTTGGCGATCTTGACGGAGACGGAAAACTTGACTTCATCGTCGCGAACCAGGGCAGCGATGGTGTTTCCGTTTTTAGAAACATAAGTACACCGGGATCGATCACGACGGGATCATTTGCAGCGCGGGTAGACTTTGCCGGAGGTGCCAATCCGGATGGTGTTGCCATTAACGACGTCGATGGTGACGGCAAACCCGATATCATGACCGTCAACTCATCTGACAATACCATTTCACTATTCAAAAACACAAGCACTTCAGGTTCCATCACTACAAGCTCTTTTGCCGCAAAGGTAGACTTCGGTGTAACTGGCCTCAGCCCTAACGTGGGAGCCATCGGAGACATCGACGGAGATGGAAAAGCCGACATCGTCATTCCCAATTATTCCGGTACTACGGTTTCCGTGTTAAGAAATACGATTTTTGCTTCATCGACGCCAACCATTTCGGACGTTAACCCCGGTAACGGACCGGCGGGCACGTCCGTCGCGATCACGGGCGCCAATTTTAGCGGATCGCCCGCAAATAACATTGTATACTTCGGAGCGACCCGATCATCGGTGATCGACGCCACCTCCGGTGGCCTTACGGTAACGGTACCGATAGGGGCAACGTATGAACATGTTTCGGTTTCGGTGAATTGCCTCACTGCATATTCCAGCGAACCATTTGTGTCGACATTCCCGGGCAATGGCATTATCGACGCCACGACGTTTGCAACAAAAACTGACTTCGCGACTGGTGGACGTCCCGCGGATGTAGCGCTGGCGGATTTAGACAACGACGGGAAGGCAGACATCGCTACCGTCAACGATCTCGCCGGAACGGTTTCACTGCTTCGAAATACAAGTTCGCCGGGAAGTTTCTCATTTGACGCAAAAATTGACATGGCAGCGGGCGCCAGCTCCCAGGGAATGAAAGCAAGTGACATCGACGGTGATGGCAAGCTGGATCTGATAACAGTCAGTGACGGAGCTACTCAGGTTTCCGTACATCGCAATACCAGTACGCTCGGATCATTAAGTTTTCAGACGCGCGTCTCGTTCGCAACAGGATCAACTCCCGTATACATCGACTTCAGCGATCTCGATGGAGATGGACGAACAGATCTGGCAGTTGCCAATCGAGGTAGCAGTACGGTTTCTGTCTACCGGAATACCGGATCGGTAGGTACTATTTCCTTCAGCGCAAAGCAGGACTTTGCCGTGGGCACGAATCCAAACGGGGTAGCAATTGGAGATCTGGACGGAGATGGTAAACCTGACGTTGTTACGGCTAACCGCGCGACCTCTACCATATCGATTTTTAGAAACACCAGCACCAGCGGCACCATCAATTTCGCAGCCCGGTTCGACCTCACCAGTGGAGCTGGCGCAAATGGCGTTGCGATCGGTGATCTCGACGGAGATGGAAAGATGGACATCGCGGTTACCAATTACACGGCCCGCACGGTATCGGTGTTCAGAAACAATAGTGCGCCGGGATCCATCAACGCGGCGTCATTCGATGCACGTGCAGACCTCACCAACAGCGCCACAATTTCACCTACCTACATTTCTCTGGGCGACGTAAATGGCGACAATAGAGCGGACATCCTTGTGGGTAACGATGCCGGAACACTGATGCAGGTGCATCGAAACATCAGCTCGTCCGGATCATTGACCTCAAGCTCATTTACTACCCAGATCGACTTCACGACAGGGACACGCCCACACAATGTAACAAGCGGTGACCTCGATGGTGACGGCAAACCCGAGATCGTTTCGGCCAATGCTACAAGCAATACCGTTTCCGTTCTTCACAACATCGTAACTCCCGTTCCGACAATAACATCATTTACACCGACCTCCGGACCTGTCGGTACAACGGTGACGATTACGGGCACAAACTTCAGTGCAACGCCTGCCAACAATACCGTCTACTTTGGAGCAACAAAGACAACCGTAACACTGTCGACAACGACAAGCCTTACGGTAACCGTCCCTTCCGGAGCGACTTTCCAGCCTATCTCGGCAACGGTCGGAGCACTAACGGCATGGTCGGAAAAGCCATTCGTGGTAACATTCTCAGGAACGGGCAATATCAGCACTAATTCCTTCGAGCCTAAGGTTGATTTTACCGGCGGTGCATGGAGTGTGGCGATGGGCGATTTTGACAATGACGGAAGAGATGATATCGTCTCCACAACAAACGCTGACAATACCATATCGATTTTCAGGAACATGAGCACTCCCGGCAGTATCAACGCAGGATCACTTGCCAACAAGCAGGATGTCACTACAAATGACTCCGAAAGCGTGGCCGTGGGTGATCTTGACGGAGACGGAAAGTTAGACATCGCAGTGGCCAACCGGGGAACGAACACTGTTTCAATTCTCCGAAACAATACCTCGAGTCTGATCAGCTTCATTCCCAAAGTCGATCTTGTAACGGGTATAAATCCCGAGGACATCGCCATCCAGGATCTCGACGCAGATGGCAAACCTGAACTCGTGGTTGCAAACATTGGCAGCAACACGATCTCAATATTCAAGAATACAAGCATTATGGGATCGATCTCTTTCGCCACGCCTATGGATTATAGCGCAGGCACACCCGAAACGCTAGCAATCGCAGACCTGGATGGAGATGATAAACCCGACATTGCCGCAGCAACTGACAATGGATTCATTCATGTGTTACGAAATAATTCAGCCTCAGGCATCATCAATTCAACCTCATTTTCTTCCGTTATTTCGTTCACCTCGGGCGGTGGGCCCGGACTTGCTGTCGGCGATATCGATGGCGACGGCAAACCAGACTTGTCAACAGCAAACTCCGGAACAAATACATTTTCGGTGCTAAAAAATACCAGCACACCTGGCGTGATCGATGGAACTTCATTTGCAACGAAGGTAGACTTCGCGACGGGGTCCGCTCCGGAAGCTCTTGCCATATCGGATCTAAATGGCGACGGCAAGCCGGAGATCGCGGTGTCGAATCAGCTGAGCGCAACAATATCCGTATTCAAGAACACAAGTACCTCCGGGACTGTTGACGCAAGCTCATTCTCCGCCAAAGCCGATTTCATAACAGGTACCGGAAACCATCACCTCGCATTGGCCGACGTGGACGGCGATGGAAAAAATGACATGGTCTCTGCAAATTATGGGGACGGCACAATTTCAATACTGCGCAATACGGTTACCAACGCCGTACCTGCCATTGCCATTACTGTGAACGGAAGCAGCCAGGCCGATGGAAGTACGATAACCTTCTCGTCATTGGTGCTTGGCGTCAGTGAAACAAAAGATCTCATTATAGCAAATCCGGGAACGGCAATCCTGAACATCACGGCAATTTCAACTACCGGAGATTTTTCAATACAGGGAACAGCACCAACATCCGTCAATGCCGGTGAAGACGAAACCATTACCCTGCAATTTTCTCCTACCCAGGCAGGCATACGCACCGGTACGGTGACCCTGGTAAGTGACGGCGACATTCCAACCTATGTGATCAATCTCTCCGGTTCCGGAATTGTGCCAAATCCTGTCATAGAAATAACCGAAGGCGGCATCGGACAAGGCAGCGGAAGTGATCTCGATTTTTCATCCACGGACATCGGCACCGATGAGTTAAAAGACATCATCATCACCAATAGCGGAAATGCCATACTGGTAATTACCGATGTTCAGATCACCGGAGATTTCACGATCGAGAGCGCAATACCATCTTCGATCGGGCCCGGAGCGAGTGAAACCATCACGATAAAATTCGCACCTTCAGATGTAGGAGCGAGAACCGGAACACTCACCATCTTCAGCAATGGCGATACACCTGTCTTCGTACTCAATCTGACTGGTTCCGGCGAAACAGAGATCGAGATCTATAACGTCGTCACCGTCAACCCGAATGGGAAACATGACTTTTTAAAGATCAGAAACATCACTTTCTTCCCTAATAATTTGGTCAGTATTTTCGATCGATGGGGGAATAAAGTTTTCGAAACCAACAACTACGACAACACTGACAATGTTTTCAAAGGTGTGAACGAAAGAGGAAAAGACCTTCCGGAAGGAACTTACTATTACGTTATCTATAAAAACAACGGAGACAAGCCGTTCACAGGGTTTATCTTGCTGCGGCGATAACAAACCATTGATCTGACATCGTGGAATTCATGGATTTGCTTCGGCCCGTTGAGATTATCGAGACTTGTGGTGCGTTCATTTCATCTCAACTATCCGCCAATAACTTCTTTAGATCAGGATGTGATTGCGAAGTCAAAAATTCCGTGATCGAAAACTCTGCAAGCCTGTGTACATAAAACGGATCTTCACTGATGATCCTTTCAACCTCCTCTTTCGATTTTGCCAGAGCAAGGATGATCCCGCCCGTCCTTGGCACTTTACGACCCGATGCCACAAAGACATTTTGTTTGTAATACTTGCTTAGGAACTTAACGTGCTCCGACATGTGCGCATCAAGCTGGTCGAGCGGAACGATGTAGTTGAGGTCAATGATGAACATTCGGGTAAGTAGTAAAGATGTGGAGTCTAACGATTTTAACGCGATGTCTTAAGCGTTGCATTCAAACTCTCCTTCCGGGTGAAGTTGAGATCGTGGAAGTCGAAGCTGAAGTCGATATTCGGAGAAATTCCCTTCATCCTGATGCCATTTGCCTTTCCTTCCTCATCAAGTGAAAATGTTGCAAACGCATCGCAGTTCATATCCTGATACTCCCATTTGATCGCAAAAGTATTTCCCTTATAAAAATACATCCTGCCATTGAGCCTGGGTGAACGGATCGATTTGAACCACAGATTCCCATCCTTCATTGTAACGTTTACATCGCCAAACCAGTTATCGTGATAGGTACCTACGAAATTTTGAAGGTTGACGTTTGTGGTCTTCGCATTTTTGACCGCATTCCATACTGCAGTTGTCACGGAATCACCAGCGCTCTCGCGCTGCATCAGAACATCTGCCATCTGCCGGATCCTGTTGACCTTTCCACCGACATACGAATCAACAATAGAAGCTGAAATCGATTGATACGCGTAACCACCGGGTTCAGTATTGGTGAGGACGATCACCCCGAGATTCAATTCGGGTATCAAAGTGGTCTTCGATAAAAACCCCGGCATACCACCGGTGTGACTGTAAACGACGTAGCCGTTGAGATCACTGATGAACCAACCGAGACCGTAAGCATTAAAATGTGTTTTCGCAGATCCGGTTGGCTTGCCGTTAAAAGCTACAAATGTGTGGGGTCGCCACATCTCCCAATGATTTTCCGGTGACACCATCGTCGACTTCAGATCCGGGCCATACTTACCGCCATTGAGGTGCATCATGATCCATTTGCTAAGATCGTTGATGTTCGCGTAGATGCCACCTGCAGCTCCCCAGCTCTCTCCTTCAACATAAGGCTTAAACTCTTTAACCGCATTGTTGTCTGCCGAATGTGGCATCGCAACATTCGTATAACCTTTGATACGACGTGACTGCGCTACCGAATGCGTCATACCGAGTGGCCTCATAATGCGGGTCTCGACAAAGTCTGCCCAGCTCATCCCGCTCACCCGGGCGATCACTTCACCTGCTACTTCATACAACAAATTGTCATAATCGTATTTCGTTCGAAACGGTGACACTGGCTTCTGATACTGGAAGCTTTTGAGAATATCTTTCAAAGTGAAATCATTTCAATCAGGAATGAACAGAAGGTCACCAGAACCTAATCCAAGCCCGCTGCGATGCGTAACAAGGTCCTGAATGTTGAAGTTGGCAGTCACGTACGGATCATACATCTTAAATTCAGGGAGGTGATCGACAACCTTATCCTGCCATTGCAGCTTCTTCTCATCTACCAGCATGGCCAGCGCCATGGTTGTGAACGCCTTTGTATTCGACGCAATTGAAAATAAAGTATTCTCATCGACCTTTGCTTTGGAGTTGTTCGACGCAACACCGTAGCCCTTCATGTGCGTAACCTTTCCATCCTTGACAACAAGTACCGATATTCCCGCCAATGGCATCATCGACATTGACTTATTGACCAACGAATCGATCTGGTCGGAGCGTAGTCCCTGAGCATCAACATTCGGGGAGTGGGAAAGAAAAATAAAAACGCATAAGGTAAGAAGAGCCTTGTTCATACGGTTGGAATTTTAAACCGAACGAAGCTACCAAAGGAAATCAGAAATTGAAATAGCGGATGCCATATCTCTTGAGAGTGGACAATGCCTGATTTTGCCGGAAGACTGTTCAGACGAATGGAAAAACAAGACCAGTCACGCGATCTTATCTTTCCAAAATTCAAATATTGTACAGAACATAATCGTCCGATCCGACCAGTGCGCTAATATATGACATTCCAGCCATAGCCGTCTCGAAGCTCCGCCAGAAGACTCAAGCTGTGATCAGAGATCGCACTCACCTGCAGGGTAAATGTTCCAGCGGTGAAATTTCCAGCAACGGCATTCATATGAATATTCTCTATTATATAATCAAGCTGCGAAGACGATGGCCATACGCCGTTTGTAGTGATCATTACGTCATGGATCCCGTGCTGTTGTGGAAGTGTGAGTGCGTCGATGGACGATGAAACGAAGCTTAACCATCGCAGTTCGGTATTGACGTCAAGATCGAGGTTTGAAATATTGCTGTCGGTCAGACTCACACCCTGAAGGGCCGGAGCATGTTCTGTATCTACAGATGAGACAGAAGTGTCAAGGAACAAACCGGTGATCAGATGAATGTCGCCGCTCAATTTAATCGCGGGGCGTTCGCCCGAATATTGGCGGTCACGCATGAAGTATCCTGTTCCTGTCATGTCCTCCGGATCGACATTGAACATCAAACTCTCGGTCTCGCCATTACCCCAGTCTAGAACGATCATACCTTGCTGTGACACCTCGATCCACATGCTGAAGTAGTCACTTGATGGCTGGATGGTGATCTCGGGCCCCTGCTCCGATGCATCTTCTTCCAATATAATATCAAGTGGTTTCCCATGAAGCTCGTCGCGCAGATCATTGTAAACGAAGTCACGCGAGTAAACCTTGTAGCCATCCTTCCATATAAGAAGCTTGTATGGCTTATTCGGATCGCCAGCGAAATTCAGTGTATTGACCTTGGCCGAGACATCATATCTATAATTCTCTCCGTCGTCAGACTGGATGTATGCGGTGGCATCTGTGCGGTTCACACCTGCACCTTCGCGAATAGAAACCGTGAGACGAATGGCATAGGTCTTGAAGCTCCCGGGAGCATAACCAAAGTCCTGGGCAGTCTTTCCTTCTACGGGCAGCACATTGATCATAATCTCATCGGATGTATTTTCTCCAAGTGAAAACTCGTGGATCAAATCAGTCGCGTTCCGTCCAAGTGCCGAGTTTTTCCTGGGCAGGGCCTGGATCACCTGACCTTCGGAATTCATGATCAGGAAATCCTGAACAGTGTAGCTTCCCGCCGGGAGATCGATATCACCGGTGATGAAATGGTCTCCGGCGTTTGACAAAGAAATAGCACGATTTGAAACGACGGCATTACCGAACCGATCGGCCAGGGTCAGTTGAAGCGAGAGATCGTTTACATTCTGACGACCATCGGCCATAACGGGGATGGTGAACCTGATTTGCTTCACGCCGGAAAGGTCTTCTTCCTGCTGGCAACCGATAAAAATGACAAAGAGGATGGGGAGTAGGTATATGGGTTTCATGCTGATGGGTGTTACTTGTCGAAGATTGTGGTTATTCACCGTTAAATAAGAATGCCCCACCCAACGATTGCGCAGATGTGGAAATAGATGTCCTCTATGGCGAGCAGCAAGAAGAAAAAGTGTAGAGCGACAGAAATCGTTTAATCGACAGTAGCGGTAGTCATAGTTCTACCTGGTTGCAATTTGAGTTTAAGATTTCGAATCAGAAGTGCAAGCCCCGTACTCTATTGGTCAATCCGATCACATCAGGTGGCTGGTTCTTTCGTTATCATTTGATTGCCCGTTCACCAACTATTTCAGCTGAGCTTTAAATTGATTTACCCCATCAATAAATAATAAATGAATAATAGTGTAAGCCATCGTCTGTTTTCGATCCGGGTCGCGCTTATTACGTCTGGTCTCGTTCGACGCCTCGTTTTTGTGTTTTCCTGACCGGTTTTAGCCGCCGATAGCGTTGTGAGATTACCTTATACTTCGACGCTTTTATCCATTTGACCGTCTTTTTGTCCCAATGCGTAACATTCACACAACACTGTGCGTATTGTACGCTGTTGCGTGTACACTATCATTGACCCCGTGATGTGTTTCGAAACGATGACCCGATGTTGCAGAAATTGTTACAACCCATGAACATTACCTACAAAGAGATCAAACCCCTTGTCGCAGACGCTACATTTTCCAACAACAGAATACTGTGCAAGTTTCAGGATCCGGCAACCAGCCAGGTGATCTTGTCCGCGGCAGACGTTCCCCAGTCAATCATCGGCCAATCCGATACAAAGGCAACGTACTCCAGCCTTTTCAAAAAGGCGCTTTCCAGAATAAATTTATCCAGGGAGATCGCAAAGTCGGCAGAGGAGCAGGAAGCCATTATCCAGGCTTTTCAAAAGGTCAGTCATCTTTTTGAAAAAGAAAATGGTGTTATGCGCATGAAACGCTAACGGGTTGTACGCCCTGATCAGGCTTTCTTGACGTATTGCGTGAGGATGACGATCTGTTGTCCGTTAACGCGGCCTTCGATCTGGGACGCATTGTTCTCCACCAGGGCAATGCCCCGAACCGCTGTGCCACGCTTGGCAGTGAAGCCTCCACCCTTTACGTCGAGGTCTTTGATGAGTACAACTGTATCGCCCGGCTGAAGGATGTTTCCATTGCTATCCTTATGGACAATTTTCTCTTCGGTTTCATGGTCGTCCGACACGCCGGCGTTCGCCCACCGGAGCAACTCGTCATCGAGATAAAGGCTATCGAGAAGGTCGACAGCCCAGGAGTGTCCAGCCTGTTGAAGGCGTCGGAGCAGACGATGTGACATTACCTGAACCGCCGGCACTTCACTCCACATGCTGTTATTCAGGCATCGCCAGTGATTGCTGTCAAGCTCCTCCGAGGTGTCGATCTGCCGCGCGCATTTGTCGCAAACAAGAATATGAGGCTGTTGATCGCCCGCACTGCCTGACACTTCGAAGACCGATAAATTACTTTTTCCTTCGCACAACTCGCATTGCGCATTGCTTCGTTGCTTTAATGAATCTATATCCATATAGAAAATATGCGCGAAGCTAACCAAATTATGGCAAACCGAACAACTCGAATATTTGTTAATGCATGAGGATTTTCAGCGGCCCCTGCCGTATCGGTACCCCGGGTGTTCCATAGCAAGTTTTATTAAGTGACGTCTGCGGATTTCACCTCCTCCTGAAATTTCTTCCCATCAGCATCCATTTGATGCCCCACCGCTCACCACGGTTAACATCACGATCTTTCGCCTTTAATTCGGATCCCGTCCCTGGAACGCACAAAGCAAACTAGCCAAGGCCACCCTTTCGTATCCAGTCTTCAATGAATGGTACTGTCCAATATAAGATCATGATCACGATCATGATGTAGTCAAGCTCTCTCTTTTCCTTGTGTTTCATTCAACTTTTTTGTCTTCAATCTGCTTATCCCTGACAAATAACAATGTTCGTATGTGTTCTCCCTTTTCGTCGTACACCTTGAAGTATCCTTCACGCGAGCCATGCTCAAAACGTCCCTCGCTCCATAACTGCCCGTCCGGGTAAAATGATGCGTAGCGTCCGTGTGGTGTTCCATGGAGATACTCTTCCTCTACCATGATTGAACCGGTGTGATCATAGTACTCGCGCCATACGCCATGCTTACGCCCATTGACGTAACAGCCTTCGGAAATAAGGATAGCATGTTTATTGAATTCTTTCCACTTGCCATTCCTGAGGTTCGACTTCTCGTTCTTCAATACTCCTATCATACCTTCTCCCTCTATATAAACTCATCACAATGCCACACGCCGTTCTTCTTTCCGGACAATCTACAGGTCGAAGACTGATCACAGGTCCTGCATAATCCATTCAATGAAGACCCACTTTCTTCCTGATCGAGTTGAAACAGCTCGCACTGAATGATCGTCTTGATCGCAGCATGAAAATAGGCGCAGGTCTCCGCATGCATACATGTCCCGCAGAGTCCCCTGACTTCACGGCCGACTATTTCTTCGATTAATTGATCTGCTTCCATGTCGCTGCATTATGATTTGATACGTCGATTCCAAAGAGCATACCAATAAAAAATCGCCGATGCGTCGGAATTTCGAAGGCTTTTAAAAAACATGGTGGGGAGAATCTCTCCGGCTGGTGAGAGGCTACCCGATAACTACAGATCTTTTTTGATCTTCTCGCGAAGTGTTTTGCGATCGATCCCGAGTATCTCCGCTGTACGTGAGATATTGTTCTGATTCACGGAAAGAACATCCATGATGTATTCCTTTTCGACCTCCGCCAGCGTACGGGTTAACCCACGCGCACGTGTCGCGCTGAAACGAAAGTTATCGGGAAGGTCGGGAACGTCGATGGTGTCATCGTCAGCCAGCACCACGAGACGGTGCACGAGATTTTGAAGCTCGCGAACATTGCCTGGCCATGCATAGTTCATCAAGGCATGCAGGGCCTTCTTGCTGAACTTCATCTGCGATCTGCCTGTCTCCTGGACATACCTGGAAAGGAAAAAATCGAGCAGAAGCTGCACATCGTTTTCACGCATGCGCAGTGGCGGAAGGTCTATGGAAATAATATTCAGTCTGTAAAAAAGATCTTCGCGAAACAAGCCCTTCTTTACCAATTGCATCAGGTCGACGTTTGTCGCTGCGACTATCCTGACGTTCACCCTGATGGGCTTTTTAGATCCCACCATGTAGAATTCTTTTTCCTGAAGTACGCGCAATAATTTCGCCTGCATCGCCAGGGTCGTGTTGCTGATCTCGTCCAGGAATATCGTTCCTCCATCCGCGGTCTGAAAGAAACCCGCGCGGGTTTCACTTGCCCCTGTAAATGCGCCCTTCACATAACCGAAGAGCTCGCTCTCGAGGAGAGAGTCCGGAATACCGCCGCAATTCACGGGAACAAATGGCGCAGCCGATCCCTGGCTGCCGTAATGCAACGCACGCGCTACCAGCTCCTTTCCCGTTCCGCTTTCCCCATTGATGAGCACCGTTGCGTTGGTGCCCTTCGCCTTACTGATGGTATCGAATACCTTGATCATTGCGCCAGATTCTCCAATGATCCCGAAGTTGTATGTAGCGGTCTTTCGAAGTGGTCGCTTCGACTTCCGGGTTTTCGCCAAAACACGATGAACCGCTTTGAAAAGCTCATCATCCGTAAAGGGTTTAACAAGATACTCTTCTGCGCCAACCTTAATAGATTCAACCGCCCCCTGTATGGAAGGAAAACCTGTGATGACCAATGTTGCGACTCCCCGATAATTATCCGTGACATGCTGTACCAGCTCCGTACCGCTCCCACCGGGCATCCTCAGATCGGTGATCACCAGGTCCACGTCTACAGCGCCCAACAGAGAAAGAGCAGATTGCACGTTGCCCGACATATAGACCGTATATCCTTCCGACTCCAGATTACGTTTGATCAACTCGATCGTTTCCGGAGAATCGTCTACCACCAGCACATTTTTTTGCTTTTGTATCTTGCTCATCGCTTTTGCTTTTTAGGCAGCACGATCTCGAATACCGAGCCTTTTTTCAATGTGCTCGACACCGTGATCTTCCCTTGGTGAGAATCTATAATGCCCTGCACGACCGAAAGGCCCAGGCCTGTGCCCTGGCCAACAGGTTTCGTCGTGAAAAAAGGCTC
>CBHTUB010000014.1:0-28456 GCA_966095595.1 uncultured Chryseosolibacter sp.
TGCGTGTTACATGGCTAAGCTACAAAAATGGTCTTGACGTTTATGAACTCCCTGATCCCGGCCACAGACAATTCCCGTCCATAGCCCGATTTTTTTATCCCGCCAAATGGCAATCGTTGATCTGATCTCATAAGAGCATTGACGAACACCGATCCCGATTCGATTTCACGCGCGACACGCTCACCACGATCCTTATCCCCGGTCCATACGGAACCGCCAAGTCCATAACGACTCGCGTTGGCCATCCTGATCGCTTCCTCCTCCGATTTAACCGTGATCACGGACGCCACCGGGCCAAAGATCTCCTCGTCGAAGGAGGTTATTCCCGGGCGAACATTGTCCAGCAACGCGGGTTGAAAATTGCAACCGCTGCGCTGACCGCCACAAATTAGCTGCGCACCCTGCTGTAGTGATTTCTGCAGTTGTTTCTCCACGTCTTCGGCGAGATCGATCCTTGCGATCGGGCCTGTGGTATTTGTTTCTTCGAATTGATTTCCCTGCTTTAGATCCTCTATGTTCTTTCTGAATCGCTGGACAAACTGATCTTTGACTTTATCAATCACTATAAATCGTTTCGCCGCGATACACGATTGACCTGCATTTTGCATTCGTGACTGCGTCGCGATCTTGGCGGCATGATCGAGGTCTGCGTCTTCAAGTACAATAAAAGGATCGCTGCCTCCCAATTCCAGAACTGCCTTTTTAAGATTTTGCCCGGCAGCCTCCGCGACTTTCGTTCCCGCGTATTCGCTTCCGGTGAGTGTTACGGCAGCAACTTCGCTACTTGCTATGATTCCTGCCACATCTTTCGAATCGACAAACAGCGACTGAAAAATTCCCTCGGGAAATCCTGCTTCCCGAAAGATCTGTTGAATGGCCTGCGAGCATTGCGATACGTTCGCAGCGTGCTTCAACAATCCCACGTTCCCTGCCATCAATCCTGGCGCGGCAAAACGGAACACCTGCCAGAACGGAAAATTCCAGGGCATGATGGCCAGCACGGGACCGAGTGGCTGATACGCGATCAAACTTTTCGACGCTTCGGTCCTGATCAACTCATCCTTCAAAAATCCCTCGGCGTGTTCAGCGAAATAATCGCATGCGGCCGCACACTTCTCGATCTCTCCCCTGGACTCGTGGACCATCTTGCCCATCTCCATGGATATGATCCGTGCATATTGTTCTTTATTCTTTCTCAGGATCCCGGCAGCGTTTTTCATCAGTGTGCTGCGTTTGCCGAATGATTCGCGTTTCCATGACAGAAAGCTATCCAGCGCCACCTTCAATTTCCTTTGAACATCGGACTGGCTATCGGGTTTGAACTCGGCGATCAGAGATTGATCGAATGGATTGATGGATTTGAACATAACGCTGCTTTAAGGACCATAACCAAGTTAGAAGTTATGTTGGTAACCCGCAAAGCGGCATTGATGGTTCGGCATTTACCAATAAAAAAGGGGCCTAAGCCCCTCTTTACAAATATCAGTATCAGATGGATTATCCGATTGTTACCCTTTTGAACTCAGCAACTGTTAACCCCTTCGTTATTGAATCGAGGTATTGAGCGACAGTCTTCGAGTTATCCTTCACGAAAGGCTGAGCCAGTAGCGTGCTTTCCTTGAAGAATTTCTGAAGCTTACCCTGAGCGATCTTCTCAACCATGTTCTCAGGTTTACCTTCTGCAAGGATCTGCGCCTTGGCGATCTCGAGCTCCTTTTCGATAACCGTTTTGTCAACTGACTTCTCGTCTACCGCAACAGGATTCATCGCTGCGATCTGCATTCCTACATCCTTACCGGCATCGGTTACATCCTTGCCGTTCACACCTTTCAATGAAACGAGAACGCCAAGCTTGGAGCCAGCGTGGATATAAGGAACAACTGCCTCACCCTTCATGTTGATGTACTCGCTTACTTCGATCTTTTCACCGATCTTCCCGACAAGCTCGACGATCTTATCATTGATGGTCAGGCTACCGGCAGCCTGTGAAAGAAGAGCTTCCTTAGTTGCCGCCTTAGATTTGAATGCTGTCTCAGCGATCAGTTTTCCGAGGTTCTGGAATTCTTCATTCTTCGCCACGAAGTCTGTTTCGCAGTTCAGCGCAATCAACACAGCTTCTTTCTTATCATCGCTTACCTTGACAAATACAGATCCTTCCTTTGCATCCCTGTCTGAACGGGAAGCAGAAACTTTCTGGCCTTTCTTGC
The DNA here is from genome assembly GCA_966095595.1 of uncultured Chryseosolibacter sp. Lineage (GTDB taxonomy): Bacteria > Bacteroidota > Bacteroidia > Cytophagales > Cyclobacteriaceae > Chryseosolibacter. The sequence goes on from CBHTUB010000014.1 coordinate 2,208, forward strand.
GAAGTATCTCGATAGCTTTTTCAAAATCTCCGTTTGCTTCGGCGAGGGCTTTTTTACAGTCCATCATACCTGCACCAGTCATCTGGCGGAGTTTGTTTACGTCTTGTGCTGAAATTGCTGACATGTTGATTTATGATTTTACGATTTACGAACTACGATTATTGATAGCTTTTAAATGACAAACATCGGCTTGTGACCGATGTTTGATATTGTTTTATCCCGATAGCGATCGGGACCGAATATTGGCAAACTTTCATTTGCCTCTACCTATCGGCAGACAGGCATCGGTTATTAAGAATTCTCTTCTACTGTCTCGTCAACTCTTCTCTTTTCTTCTTCGTCCTTCTTCTGAGCTGCTTCTTCCTTGTCTTTCTTACGCTCCATCAAACCTTCTTCGATCACTTTACCGATGTGTCTGGTAAGGATAGAGATCGACTTGAAAGCATCGTCGTTGGCAGGGATCGGGAAGTCGACTGTAGAAGGATCAGAGTTTGTATCCACCAGTGCGAACACAGGGATGTTGAGCTTCTGAGCTTCGGTCACTGCGATGTGCTCACGCTTCACGTCGATCACGAAAAGTGCTGCAGGAAGTCTGTTCAGGTCGGTGATACCGCCCAACAATTTTTCAAGCTTAGCTTTTTCACGGGTGACCATGAGGCGCTCGCGCTTTGCCAGGTTCGTAAAAGCTTCATCTTTCATAAGCTTCTCGATCTGGGAAAGTTTTTTCAATGACTTGCGGATAGTCGCAAAGTTGGTAAGCATACCACCCAACCATCTTTCAGTCACGAACGGCATGTTGAGGCGCTTTGCTTCTTCCGTGACGATATCTTTAGCCTGCTTCTTGGTTGCTACGAACATGATCTTACGACCTGAGCGAACGATGTTCTTCAGCGCGAAAGATGCTTCTTCGAGGCAAGAAAGCGTTTTGTTAAGATCGATGATGTGGATACCATTGTTTTCCATGAAGATGTACTCAGCCATCTTAGGGTTCCACTTGCGGGTGAGGTGACCGAAGTGTACACCTGCATCCAACAAATCCTGATATGTTAATTTTTCAGCCATTTCTTCTATCGATTAACGCTTGCTAAACTGGAATCTTCTTCTCGCCTTTCTTCTACCTGGTTTCTTACGTTCAACCATACGGGAATCACGTGTTAACAGACCGTCTTTCTTCAACGCAGGCTTATGTTCTGCATTGAATTCAACCAGTGCGCGTGCAATTCCCAAACGAACTGCTTCAGCCTGGCCTTTAATGCCACCGCCTTCAACGTTTACTGTTACATCGTACTGACCATCAGCCTTTACTGTAGTAAGGGCCTGGCGTACTGTTGTCTGGTGAATTTCAGAAATGAAGTATTCCTTCAATCCGCGGTTATTCACAGTAATCTCTCCTTTACCAGGTGTTACATAAACTCTGGCGATAGAGGTTTTTCTTCTTCCGATTTTATTGACGATCTGCATTTATCAGAACTTTAATTCTTTTGGTTGTTGTGCTTGGTGGGGATGCTCAGAACCGGCATAAACGTGCAGGCTTCTGAAAAGCTCGCGTCCTAATCTGTTCTTTGGAAGCATGCCGCGTACAGCGTGCTCGATCAGTCTTTCAGGATGCTTTGAACGGATCATGGTCGGTGTATGCTCACGCTGTCCACCAGGATAGCCAGAGTGTGTGAAAATCACACGGTCTGTCCATTTTTTACCGGTCATCTTAACTTTATCAGCGTTGATTACGATAACGTGATCACCGCAATCTACGTGAGGAGAATAGCTAGGCTTATGCTTGCCACGGATAACTTTTGCAATCTGACTCGCCACACGGCCAAGCACCTGAGCGTTGGCATCAACAATAACCCAGCCCTTTTCAGCTGTAGCCTTGTTAGCATAAGTGGTTTTATAACTATTATGATCCATTTTGTTATGAAATTCTGGTATAAATCCTGCGTATCGCCCCAGTAACACTGGTAAATACACCCCTCCTCTTAAAAAGGGACACAAAGGTAAATTTCCCGTGTGGAAATTGCAAGAGGGATTTTGTTTTTACTGAAAATGATTGAATAACAGGGGGTTAACCGTTATCGATAGACCGCCAGACCAGTAAAAACACATCTTTTGGGGTATTAGTTTCGGGCTTCGAAGGGCTTCAGGCTGCACGCTTCTGGCTACAGGCATGTAAACCAACCGCGGTCGGCGAGCAGGCGAGCGAAGGATCCGGATGCGCGAAAATGTAACATTACGTTGGTTTGCTGAAAACAGCCCGAATAAACCGAATCGTGAGCCTTAGCTACGAGCATGGGACAGGCCTTTAACGCAAAACCCCGAACGATAAACGCAGTTCCTACGAATTCTGCTCTAATTGCCGGATCAGGGCCTGGAAATCCCTGGGATAGGGTGCCTGAACGACCTTTCTTTCACCAGCCATGTTATTAAATTCAAGGGAATAAGCATGCAGGGCCATTCTCTTCATAAATGACGCTTCCTCCGTGCCTTTCTTCAGGTTGAATTTCCGCTTCACCTCGGAGAGCAGAAACGGTTTGCCGCCGTAGGTCTCGTCACCGGTGATAGATGCTTTTTGCGACGCGAGGTGAATACGGATCTGGTGCATTCTACCCGTGACAGGCCGGCATTCCACCAGGGTGTGGTGCCTGTATGATTTTAACGACGTGAAATAGGTTTTTGCCGGTTTTCCGTCACGGCGGCTCAACTTTACCACTCCGTCATCAAGCTTCAGGATCGGCTCATCCACCAGGGTCTCCTTAAAGTTGTGGATGCCATCAACTACTGCGTGGTATACCTTTACAACCGTTCTCTTTTCAAACTGAATGCTCATGTGCCGGTAGGCTTCCGGATTTTTTGCGATGACCAGAACGCCGGATGTATCCTTGTCCAACCGGTGACAGAGCTGGGCGGTCTTTATATACTGACGCGCTACGTTGAGCACATTTACCCGTTCATGCCGGTCTTCGAGGCTCGAGATGAACGGTGGCTTGTTTACGAGGACGTAGTCGTCATCTTCGAACAAAATGCTATCCCTGAAGTCGAACCTGGGTTGCTTCGTAGGTTTCTTCGGCCCTGAAGACTTCTCCTCATCTTCAAAAAATTCATCAAACGTCGTCTCCTTTTTCATGCTTGCCTCTCGGTAGTTTAAAGCTGAAGACGGACCCCTTGCCGGGTGTACTTTCTACTTCAGCCCTGGTATTGTGCCCTTCCAGAATATGCTTGACAATAGCCAGGCCCAGGCCGGTCCCGCCCTTTTCGCGGCTGCGGCTCTTGTCGACTCTGTAAAAACGCTCGAAGATACGATGAATATGCTCAGCTGGTATTCCCTCCCCGAAATCACGGACGCTGGCCTCCACATATTTCTTTCCGATATCGAAGCTCACGATAACTTCACCACCTTCAAATGAATGCTTCACTGCATTGGAGATCAGGTTGGTCATGACCTGACTGATCCGCAAACGATCAGCGTATACCATTACTTTCTTTTGGGGACTCTCTATCCGAAGGCGTACTTCCTTATCGTCCATTTTGTTTTCAAACTGCTCAAAAACTTCTTCCGTAAGCTCATACAGGTCGATCTTCTCGAAATGCATTCTGATCTGACCGGTTTCGATCTGCGACAATGTAAGCAGGTCCTGTACAAGGACATCGAGTCCATCGAGGCTTCTTGCCGCCTTCTTCAAAAATTTGATCCTGACATTTTTATCGTCGATTGCCCCGTCGAGCAGGGTGTGGACAAAACCCTGTGCGGCGAAGATGGGTGTCTTCAGCTCGTGCGACACATCTGCGATAAACTCCTTTCTAAACACTTCCAGCTTCCGGAGCTCATCAATTTCTTTCTGCTTGAGCTCTGCAAAAGAATATATCTCCTCGTTGATGGCTTTAAAGGGGTTGATCACACCAGATTTCTGCCTGCCTATACTATCCAATTCTTTTTTCTTGAGTTTGTTGATCAGCTTGTAAAGCTTGTTGATCTCGCGGAACATCAGGAATTCCAATATAAAAAAGGCCAGCAGATAGGCGACGGAAAAACAGATGCCGAAACAGACCACCAGCACATCGGTGCCAACGCTCCTGAACAGCGAGAGGAATAACGTCGTGATAACAGCAGTACAAAGGGCAAGCAGCAGCGCGATCACCCTTGAGTTATAGACCATGTACGAAGATAAGATGTTAAAGATTAAAAACGACAGGCATCAGCCCAGGCTGAATTTGTAGCCGACACCTTTCACTGTGGTAATGAATTCCTCTCCTATTTTTTCCCTCACTTTACGAATATGTACATCGACCGTACGCGCGAGCACGTATACATCGGTTCCCCAGATATGCTGCAGCAGGTCCTCCCGGGTGAAGACCTGATTCGGATTTTGGGCCAGAAAGTACAGCAGCTCGAATTCTTTCTTCGGCAGGCTGATCTCGCGATCTTTTATGCGGATCGTATAGCTGGACCGGTCGATGATCAGGTCACCGATCGAAATGGTATTGGCTACCGGAGTTTTTTTAGAATCGCGGCGGAACAGGGCGCTAATGCGACTCATCAGCGCGCGGGGCTTGATGGGCTTGGTGATATAGTCATCGGCTCCGACATCAAAAGCTGCGACCTCGGAGTATTCCTCGGCGCGTGCGGTGAGAAACACCACGAATGCCTTATCCATATGAGGGATCTCGCGTATCTGTCTGCAAGTCTCCACACCATCCATCTTCGGCATCATGATATCAAGCAATACAAGGTCGGGCTGAAATTTTCTGGCGATCTCGATGGCTTTCATTCCATCAGACGCTGTCTTGACATCATATCCGCCTTTTTCGAGATTGTACCGAAGAAGTTCGAGGATCGCTTCTTCGTCGTCGACCACAAGCACTTTTTGCATTGGCTTGTTCACCATAAGCTTAACATTTGAGATCAAAAGTATGGAGATTCCATTGTTTTGGAAACGCCAGCTCCATTCTTAACAATTCGTCATTGTTCTGGTAACAATATCTTAATACGGATTGTTTCGGCCACCAACTTGCCTTAAAAGCCTACAGGAACGGATACTTTTTCGTTTGAGCGATGATAAACGCGCGCAGATCACTGTGGTAAACATCCCGAAACTCCTCCGAAAAGGAATCCTGCTTCGCCTGGTAACGAAGGAAATTCATAAAATACGCGTTATTGGGCAGCTGCTGCGCGAATCGCGATGAAGGTTTTTTGTCAGTCGTGCTAAAGCTGATGGTGTCGAGCGCCTGGACGATCCGTTCGATCATTTCTTTTTTTTGTGCCAGCTTCCGTCCATTCGAATCTTCGGGCCTCATAGTTTTGTAAAGGCTATCAAGCTTGTGCGAAGCCCTCAGCATGTGGTCCGCAAACTTGAGATAATCTTTGTCCTCATTGATATAACCACGGTACTCCGGAGAATCGGCTCCATACTTTGCGATGAGGAATTTCTCGGCTCCGCGATCGCCGATGAAGGTGGCGAGGTTTTCATTGAAGTCGATACTGTCCTTCACAAAGATCGTTGCATGAGACATCTCATGAATGATCAGATTGGCAAGGTCTCCTTCCGAGCGCTCGAGCATTTTGCTGAGTATGGGGTCTGTGAACCATCCCAATGTAGACCAACCACCGTGATTGCGAATGCTGACGTCCCATCCCTCATTTATTAATTCTTCGCGAAGCTCCAGCGCAAGCTCCTTGTTAAAGAAACCTTTATAGGGAACAGAACCGATCACGGGAAACTTCCATTCTTTCGGTGTAAGCTCGAAAGGCTTGCAGGCGGTAACGACCCACATGATCTCTTCGCCTTTCTGATCGTAAAGGGTTTTGTAGTTCTTCGTGTCTTTAAGCGCCAGCGAATCGATGGCGAACCGCCTGATCTCTGCGATCAGCTGCAGTTTGGATTTCAGTGTATCCGGGAATGCCGGGTCCTGCATGAACTCTTCGACCGGTCGGGCATTCCAGACGATGTTCAATTGTCCCTTTCCCTGCCTGATCCCATAGATCACAAGATCCCAGAATGCTACCGTCAATACAATCAGAATGGCCACCACGGCAAGCAGAATTCGTTTAATTGTTCGTCGGATGGTCTTCGGCATAAGACTGTGTGTGGAATATCCCTGCAAGATAAGCGCTGTACTTTAAGCTTTAAGGATATAAGCTATAACCTTTAAAATATGAGTGGTAAAACTTACGATGTTGTCTTATGGCTTACCGCTCACGACTTATAGCTTTTTTTGAATTGTCACAGGCTGTCAGGGCACTTTTCTAACATTGTAACGTTTTTTATTTACAGACGATCTAACTAATTTGCATATTATTAACTAAGTTTGTTTTACTAATTAAATTAGTAGGCCCTCTGATCTGACATTGTAAAATGATTACCAACTATAACACACGAACCCATGAGTGATGCAAAAGAAAAACTGAAAGCGCTTCAATTGACGATTGATAAGCTGGAAAAGACCTACGGTAAAGGCACTGTGATGAAGCTCAGTGACGACAAGGTTACAGATATTGCGGCAATTCCAACAGGCTCTCTCGGGCTGGACATCGCTCTCGGTGTAGGCGGTATTCCCCGCGGCAGGGTCATTGAAATTTACGGACCTGAATCATCCGGTAAGACAACCCTGACACTTCACTGTATTGCTGAAGCACAAAAGAAAGGTGGCCTCGCCGCGTTCATAGACGCTGAACACGCCTTTGATAAGGCATATGCTGAAAAGCTGGGTATTGATACTGAAAACCTCCTGATATCACAACCGGACAACGGTGAGCAGGCCCTCGAAATTGCCGATCACCTCATCCGATCGGGCGCGATCGACATCATTGTGATCGACTCTGTTGCCGCACTTGTACCGAAAGGTGAACTTGAAGGCGAAATGGGTGACAGCAAAATGGGTCTCCAGGCACGTTTGATGTCTCAGGCACTGCGTAAGCTTACAGGTACCATCTCCAAAACCGGTTGCTCCTGTATCTTCATCAACCAGCTTCGCGAAAAGATCGGCGTGATGTTCGGAAACCCTGAAACCACCACCGGCGGTAACGCGCTCAAGTTTTACGCATCCGTTCGTCTCGATATCAGAAGGATCGGGCAGATCAAGGAAGCGGCAGACGACATCACTGGCAACAGGGTTAAAGTGAAAGTGGTGAAGAACAAAGTTGCACCTCCATTCAAAGTCGTCGAGTTCGATATCATGTATGGAAAGGGAATTTCAAAATCGGGTGAGATCGTCGACCTGGGGGTTGAACTTGATATTATTCAGAAATCAGGCTCCTGGTTCTCCTATGCGGGAAATAAACTCGGTCAGGGCCGTGATGCGGTAAAACAGTTGATCGAAGACAATCCGGAATTGATGGAAGAGCTCGAGCGCAAGATCAAGGATAAAGTGATGGGCACTACTCCGGTGAAAGAAAAAGAAGTTGTCGAGGAAAAAGTGAAGTAAAAGGAGTAAATCCAGATCGAATCAATAAAAAATGGGATCCCGAACAGGTCCCATTTTTCTTACCGGACTAAATAAAATTCTTTATGTCGCCCTGATCGCTGTCACAGGGTCAAGACGCGCGGCTACTGCCGCCGGGACTATACCCGAGACCAATCCGATCACTGAGGATACTCCAAGCCCCAACACGATATTCTCGCGCGTAAGCGTTACCACCAACGATCCGAATGGAAGGAACGTAAAAAGATAAACCAGGAATAATCCTGCGAGTCCGCCGATAAGACTCAGGAATATTGCTTCGAATATGAATTGAAACAATATGAAGTAATTTTTTGCTCCGAGTGATTTCTGCAGACCTATGATCGGCGTTCGTTCCTTCACGGAAACAAACATGATATTTGCAATTCCGAAGCCACCCACAAGGATGGAAAAACCTCCGATGATCCAGCCCGCAAATCCCACCACATCGAAGAACTCACCAATGATCCGCATGATCGCCTCCGGGCGGTTCATGGCAAAATTATCTTTTTCGGTCGGTCGCAGGCCGCGTCTCACACGCAGCAATCCCCTGATCTCGTTCTCAAGCTCGACGAGGCCTATATCATTCTCGAAACCCTTGACGCCGATCCTGGACGTTTGCTCATTCCACACGCCCGTTCCGGTCTGAAATAATTTACGAAATGCCTGATAGGGAATGATGACCGCATAGTCGTTGCTGGGTGTCCCCATAAAGCTTTGTCCCTCTTTCTTGATAACCCCGATCACTGTGTATTTGAGATTCTTCACTTTGATCGTCTCGCCGATCGGAGATCCGCCAGTCGGGAAAAGCGCCTGGGCGACTTCATAACCTATCAATGCTATGTTTCGTCCTGCTTCGACTTCTTCGGGTGTGAAGTACCTGCCTTGTTCGACGTTTACCTCGAAAATATTGTTGTATCCCTGCGCACCGCCGATCAGCCTGATCTGACCTATGCTGTTGCTGTTTCTCTTGATGGTGAGATTGCCTTTGCCGGCGAAGATCGAGATGCCGTTCTGGTGTTTGAGATTATCCCGCAGGAATTTGAATTCGGCGTAGGAAGCGTTCGGTCTGCGCCAGAATTCCCACCAGGTATACTCCCCGTTGTTTTCTGCAACAAATGGCCACTTTTCTATGTAGATAACGCCCGTTCCCAAAAAGTTAAGACTGTCTTTGATGTTCTTCTCCAGGGAATCGACGATCGTGAGCACCGTGATGACCAAAAAGATACCAACGGTAACCCCGAGCAACGAAAGGATGGTGCGAAGCAGGTTCGATTGCAACGCCTGCCAGGCGAATCGGAAGCTCTCAAAAATCTGTCGCAGGGTTTTCATTCGGATGATTTATACGCTGAAAATGACACAGGGTTAGTAGCCGAAAAACACAGTAGAATTACTTCTATAGACTAAAAAACGGCTTTTTTGTTACAAATATTAAAATCTAAGGGTGCTTTGTCGAAAATGCTAATTCTTACCTTATTTTTGCAACCTTAATTTTAAAAAATACCCTTCATTAGGGAAACTTTGCTTATATAAATATGAAGCTTTCCGAATTCAAATTTGAACTTCCGAACAATCTTATAGCGAACCGACCAGCCGAGAATCGGGATGAATCCCGTCTCATGGTGGTCCATAAGGATACCGGCAAGATTGAGCACCGGATCTTCAAGGAGATCGTTGATTACTTTAATGAAGGTGACGTATTGGTGGGCAACGACACGATGGTTTTTCCTGCCCGTCTTTACGGAAGGAAAGAAAAGACAGGCGCCAAGATCGAAGTGTTCCTGTTGCGCGAGCTTAACGCAGACATGCACCTGTGGGATGTTCTGGTTGACCCCGCGAGAAAAATCCGCGTAGGTAATAAATTGTATTTCGGCAACGGAGATCTTGTTGCCGAAGTCATCGATAATACAACATCAAGGGGCCGTACCATTCGCTTTCTGTTCGATGGTGACTCTGCTGCCTTCGACAAGGTGATCGAGACATTGGGCGAAACCCCGCTTCCGAAGTACATCAAGAGAAAAGTCGAACCGGAGGATAAGGAAAGATTCCAAACAATTTACGCTAAAAATAAAGGTGCCGTCTCCGCCCCCACGGCAGGTCTGCACTTCACACGCCAATTGCTGAAGAGACTTCAGATCAAGGGTGTAGACATGACGTATGTTACACTGCATATCGGTTTGGGAACATTCCGCCCTGTCGATGTCGAAGACCTTACGAAACACAAGATGGATTCGGAGAACTTTATCGTCAGTAACCAGGCTGTCGAGATGGTGAACAAAGCGCTCGACAACCGTAATCGGGTTTGCGCCGTTGGAACAACAACGATGCGCGCACTGGAATCAGCAGTGTCTGCTACCAACCGCCTGAAAGCCCGCGAAGGATGGACGGATAAATTCATTTTCCCTCCGTACGACTTCAAGATTTGCAATGCCATGGTCACCAACTTCCACATGCCCGAGTCAACCCTGCTGATGATGGCTGCTGCATTCGGTGGCTACGATCTCATCATGGAAGCATACAAGGTAGCCAAGAAGGAAAAGTACAAGTTCCTTACTTATGGCGATGCGATGCTGATTATTTAGGATTTTCGAGATTTCAGATTGGTGTTTCGGGCAATTGGTTGTACCGGTGATATGGTTATTCCAACTTGAAATATGAAATCCTGAAATTTGAAAATCACCACTACCGTATCTCTCGGATCATGTAGATGTACAGCGCGATGGCGGCAGGATATATCAGAAAGTATTGGATCGTGGGAGTAAAGAAGCGAAGGAAGATTCCGACGGGCGCAAGCAACAGGATCACGCCTCCGATAACGATCATACGTTTCTTGAATGGGCTGATCGGTAGCTTGATAACTTCGAGCATGCGGTAAATAAGAAAAACCACCACAAATACATTAAAGGCGATGACGAGCAGTCGAAGGATGATCATATCCCGAATTTAGTCATTCGTGCGGGATTAACACTGAATGCAATTCTTGTTAATTTAGGCCCTGATCATGTCTCTGAAAAAGAAAGAATATGCCGTCATTGTTGCGGGAGGTAAAGGAACCCGTCTCGGGAGCAACACCCCAAAGCAATTTCTTGAATTGTGCGGCAAGCCGATCCTGCTTCACACCATTGAAGCGTTTTACTCCTACTCAAAAGATATTACCATCATAGTCGTGCTGCCTTCCGCCGACCTGCAAACCTGGAATGACATTGTGCGAAAGTTTTCATTCACCGTACCTGTTGTTGTGCAGACTGGCGGAGCGACCCGTTTTCAATCCGTGAAGAAGGGACTGGAAAAGATCGGGACCGATGGTCTGGTTGCAATACATGACGGTGTCAGACCTCTGGTCAACAATGCTATCATTGGCGAATCGTTCCGCATTGCATCGCAGCAGGGAACAGCAGTGGCTGCGGTAGGTTTGAAAGAATCCATTCGCGTGACGGTACATGTAGTTACCAGTTCGGTCGATCGTTCCAGGTACCGCTTGATCCAGACACCCCAGACATTTGACGTCTCGCTTATCAGGAATGCCTATCAATGTAACGAAGACCCTTCCCTTACCGATGATGCAAGCGTCGCCGAAAAAGCCGGTCATACGATCACGCTTTTTGAGGGCAGCTATGAAAATATCAAAGTGACAACACCTGAAGATCTTCTGGTTGCCGAGGCGTTGATGAAAGCAAGATCTGCTTTGTAGAATTTCTTCCCCCGCACTCCGATAGAACCGCGAAAATAAACAGCAGTTTTCCGTAAACGTTTGAACTGCGTCAAAAGGAACAATTTTTTCAAGTGAGTTGGTCTCATTAACTCAATAACCTATATGAAGACCAGATTCACGCTCGATCTCCATGAAGTTACTCTGGAGCAAATCAACCAGGTCGGGGGCAAGAATGCCTCACTGGGCGAAATGATTCAAAACCTCGCAAATCTTGGAATCAATATTCCGCATGGCTTTGCCATAACAGTAGACGCGTACTGGGAATTCCTAAGGTTCAATCGACTGGAAGATGCCATACGAAAAATTATCAATGGCATCGATCCTGACAACATCGTTTCCCTGAGGAAAGGAGGATCACAGGTTCGGCAGATCATCAGGAACGGAAAGTTCCCGAAGGAGCTGGAGAACGACATCATTGAAAAATACCGCGCATTGTCACAACGCTATCACCAGGATTTTACCGACGTAGCAGTGAGGTCGAGCGCTACTGCTGAAGACCTGCCTGATACTTCATTTGCCGGTCAGCAGGAAACCTACCTTAACGTCAGGGGAAACGAGGGCATTCTCGAAGCGGTGAGAAATTGCTTTGCGTCATTATTCACGGATCGCGCGATCTCATATCGTCAGCATTTCAAGTTTGATGACTTCAACATTGCATTATCTGTTTGTATCCAAAAAATGGTGAGGTCCGACCTGGCCTCTTCAGGCGTTGCGTTTTCACTTGACACTGAGTCAGGCTTCAAACAGGCTGTCATCATCAACGGATCTTATGGTCTGGGTGAGATGATCGTCCAGGGAGCGGTATCTCCTGACGAGTTCATTGTATTCAAACCTGCACTCGAAAAAGGGTTTGAGCCTATCATCGAAAAAAATCTTGGCAAGAAAGACCGCAAGATGATCTATGGCGACGACCCTGGTCAACTCACCCGAGTGGTCAATGTGCAAAAGGATCAGCAACAAAAGTTCTGTCTGAACGATGCACAGATCCTGGAGCTTGCAAGGTGGGTTTGCGCCATTGAAAAGTATTACAGTGATAAGAAGGGACATTGGTGTCCGATGGATATCGAGTGGGCAGTAGACGGCCTCACCGGTCAGTTGTTCATCGTGCAGGCAAGACCTGAAACAATTCACTCACAGAAGGACAATAGCAAGCTCGTGGAATTCAAGATCACCGAGCCCGCACCAGCGAAGAGAATATTACAGGGCATTGCCGTCGGAAGCAAGATAGCATCCGGAAAAGTGGTGATCATGTATGCGCTTGACGGCCGCGATGGATCTCACGATGCGAGTGATTTCAGGGAGGGCGACGTCCTGGTCACTGACATGACCGATCCCGACTGGGAGCCGATCATGAAAAAAGCTTCAGCGATCGTTACGAACAAAGGCGGAAGAACATGCCATGCAGCTATCGTTGCGCGTGAGCTCGGTGTACCGGCAATAGTCGGAACGGGTAATGCAACAGAGTGCCTGAAGGAAGACCAGTTACTCACGGTGTCCTGTTGCGAAGGCGAAATCGGCTACATCTACGACGGCGAAATTCCGTTCAAAAAGCTCGAGACCGACCTGAAGGACCTGCCTGAGATTCCTACTCCGATCATGCTCAACGTAGCTTCACCTGAGCTCGCGTTCAAGTATTCGCACATACCAAATTCCGGCGTCGGGCTGGCGCGTGAAGAGTTCATCATCAACAATTACATCCAGGCCCATCCGCTTGCCCTGCTCCGCCACAGGGAACTCGGCGACAGGGAGCTTTCCGACAAGATCAAAAAGCTCATCACGGGCTATGGCTCTGAGGAAGAATTCTTCGTCGAAAAGCTCTCTTATGGAATTGCCAAGATCGCGGCGGCGTTCTATCCGAACAAGGTGATCGTGAGGTTCTCGGATTTCAAGACCAATGAATATGAAAATCTTCTCGGAGGTTCTTATTTCGAGCCGAAGGAGGAAAACCCGATGATCGGCTGGCGCGGCGCATCGCGATATTATTCAGAAAAATATCGTCACGCCTTCGGGTTGGAATGCAAGGCGATCAAACGTGTGCGTGAAAAGATGGGGCTTCAGAATGTTGTTGTGATGATCCCATTCTGTCGCACGGTTAACGAGTTGCTCCAGGTCTATGAGGTGATGCGGGACTATGGATTGGAGCGTGGCACTGCCGGTCTTGAGGTGTACCTGATGGCGGAGGTACCATCGAATATTTTGCTGGCGGATGAATTCTGCGAGCACATAGACGGTTTCTCGATCGGCTCGAATGATCTTACTCAGCTTACGCTGGGGCTTGACCGCGATTCATCGCTCGTTGCAGGGCTATACGATGAACGAAATGCAGCTGTAAAACGATTTATATCCATGCTGATAAAAACTGCGAAGTCCAAAGGCGTTAAGGTCGGCATCTGCGGACAAGGGCCTTCGGATTTTCCGGACTTTGCAGAATTTCTGGTGGAACAAGGAATCGATAGCATCTCCGTTACTCCGGACTCTGTCCTGAAGACGATCAGAACCTTATCGATCATGAAGCAGATCGTGCTGAATTAGTCAATGGATAATCAGCCAATGGATATCAGCCAATGGTCAATGGTCATTGGTCAATGGGAGAGATGCAGGGGTGACTATTGCCCATTGACTAATGACTATAATCCAAAACAAAACGGACATGAAGTTTATGAACACTCCATGTCCGTTTCTGATATACTTGTTAGCTGATGGCTAGTATTCGTCTTCGTTAAAGAAGAAGTCTTCTTTTGTCGGATAATCCGGCCAGATCTCTTCGATGCTTTCATAAGGCTGACCATCATCCTCGAGTTCCTGGAGGTTTTCCACTACTTCAAGAGGAGCACCAGATCGGATTGAATAATCGATCAGCTCATCTTTGCTAGCCGGCCAGGGAGCGTCTTCGAGGTAAGATGCAAGTTCAAGGGTCCAGTACATAGTCTAATCCTCCTTTAATTTTTCGCAAAAATAAAATTTAATTCATCAAAACAAATACCGTGTCGCTTTATTTACTGTACGATGCCAAACGAGTTGACGGTTACAGTTTTACATCGATTTCTAACCAAAAATGTAACCGCCCCGGCCTATCCCTGCAACTTATTTGCCATATTGCGCCACATTTCCGGACAAGTTGATCTTAATTCTTAACCGCCTGTTAATGAAATTATTGTATCACCAATGTGTCAACCTCCGGACTGACCCAAAAATTTCGCATTGTAAGTTATGGCAGACGAAAAAATAATATTTTCCATGACGGGGGTAAATAAAATTTATCCTCCGCAAAAGCAGGTTCTCAAAAACATCTACCTCTCATTCTTCTACGGTGCCAAAATCGGTGTTCTTGGTCTTAACGGATCGGGAAAATCTTCGTTGCTGCGAATTATTGCCGGTGTTGACAAGGAATTTCAGGGCGAAGTGGTTTCGGATCTGAGCTATACCGTCGGTCTTCTGGAACAGGAGCCGAAGCTTGATAAAACCAAGACTGTAAAAGAGATCGTTGAGGAAGGCGTTCAGGAGACATCACAGCTGCTCAAGGAATTCGAGGCGATCAACGAGAAATTTGCCGACCCGGCAGTTATGGATGATCCGGATGCCATGGACAAGCTTATTCAGAAGCAGGGCGAGATCCAGGAAAAGCTGGATGCGCTGAACGCGTGGGAGCTCGACCACAAGCTTGAGCGCGCCATGGACGCCTTGCGCTGCCCACCGCCCGATGCCAGGGTGGAACATCTATCGGGTGGCGAAAAACGCCGCGTCGCGTTGTGCCGCCTTTTGCTGCAGGAACCGGATGTACTTCTCCTTGACGAACCTACCAACCACCTGGATGCGGAATCGGTGCACTGGCTGGAACAGCACCTGAAACAGTATAAGGGTACCGTTATTGCGGTCACCCACGACCGATATTTCCTGGACAATGTTGCGGGCTGGATCCTTGAACTTGACCGCGGAGAAGGCATTCCATGGAAAGGAAACTATTCTTCGTGGCTGGATCAGAAACAGAAGAGATTGATCCAGGAAGAAAAGTCTGAGTCAAAACGACAGAAAGCTCTCGAACGTGAATTGGAATGGGTGCGCATGACGCCGAAAGGAAGACACGCGAAAGGAAAGGCACGTCTGAGCGCCTATGAAAAACTTTTGACCCAGGAGACGAAAGAGCGCGAAGAGAAACTTGAACTTTACATCCCGCCGGGACCACGTCTCGGTAATAAAGTAATTGAGGCCAACGGTGTTGCCAAGGCTTACGGAGATAAATTGCTCTATGAAAATCTGACGTTTAGCCTCCCTCCTGCCGGTATCGTTGGGATCATCGGGCCGAACGGAGCTGGTAAAACGACGCTTTTCAAAATGATCACCGGCAAGGAAAAGCCGGATGCCGGTAAATTTGAAGTGGGCGAAACTGTAAAGATCGCCTACGTCGACCAGGAGCACGATGATCTGAAACCGGAAGATACAGTATGGCAGGCCATCACCGGTGGTAATGAACTCATCGAACTTGGCGGTAAGCAATTGAACTCGCGCGCCTATGTAGGCAAGTTCAACTTCAACGGTACCGATCAGCAGAAAAAAGTAAAAGAGCTCTCGGGTGGTATGCGTAACCGCGTTCACCTCGCGATAGCTTTGAAGCAAGGCGGAAACCTGCTCCTGCTCGATGAGCCTACCAACGACCTCGACGTGAACACCATGCGTGCGCTCGAAGAGGCGCTGGAAAATTTCGCGGGTTGTGCCGTGATCATCTCTCACGACAGATGGTTCCTGGATCGCGTTTGTACGCACATCCTTGCGTTCGAAGGAGACTCGCAGGTATTCTGGTTCGAAGGAACGTTCAGCGAATACGAGGAGAACAAAAAGAAACGCCTGGGCGACGATCAGCCGCACCGCATCAGATATAAGAAACTGGTTAAGTAGATTCAGATTTCAAAATTTCAGACCTGCCTGCCGGCAAGGCAGGTCTCATGATTTTTCAGCTTGGACTTGGTTTCAATTTGAAATCTGGAATCATGAAACATGAGATAATTGCAGATGCGCGCACTCTACACGATAATACTCCTGATACTATCGAATGCCTTCATGACCTTGGCATGGTATGGTCATTTGAAGTTCAAGGATATGAAATGGAGCGAAAATCTTCCTTTGATCTCCATCATCCTTATCAGCTGGGGCATCGCGCTCTTCGAGTACATTTTACAGGTTCCTGCAAACAGAATTGGTTTTAAGGAATACGGTGGTCCTTTCTCGCTTGTTCAATTGAAGGTGATACAGGAAGTAATCACGTTGACCGTATTTGTGATCTTCTCGATGGTCTTTTTCAAAAACGAGACTTTCAAGTTGAACCACCTGATAGGCTTTGTGTTTCTCGTGCTTGCCGTCTACTTCATCTTCAAGAAATAATCCTGGCATTTCCTCTGTGTAACTTTGTGTGCATTCCTCCATGCCCTCTGTGTAATGGATTTATTTTATGGTCGTGACTTTTTACAATAACATGTTCGGTCAACGATTGCGCTCGGGAATTTTCACCGCAAAGACGCGAAGGCGCAAAGAATAATAAGGTCTATTGTTCGGGCTGGGTTTTCCAGCGTTCGTGCATCCAGACCCACTGGTCGGGGTATTTTCTAATAGTCTCTTCGATGTATTTAGTAAGCACCTGTGTGTTGTAGACGATGTCGTCTTCTTCGTTGTCGGTTTTTCTCAATGGGATCTCCGGGAGGATGTGCATGTGCTGCAGTCCATCAGGTGCGAGATGTACATAGGTTGGTACTACTGCGGCTCCGGTTTTCAATGCCAGTACCGTAGCGCCGACTGGTGTGGCCGCCTTCATTCCAAAGAAGTCAACGAATGCAGTTTTAACTTTTGTATCCTGATCGATCAGCAACGCGACAGACCCGCCTGACTTCAATATTTTGATCATCCTGAAAGTCTCCCTGCCGCGTTCAATGGCCACAGCTCCATGACCGTTCCTATAATTCCAGAGCAGCTCGTTCAGTCGCGGATCTTTCAACGGTGTACCGATGATATTTGGATTCAGGCCCCGCATAGCCATATTGGTGACCTGCAGGTCGAAGGCGCCGAGATGCAACGTCAGGAAGATCACACCGTTACCTTTTTTGTGGGCTACCTCGTAGTTCTCGTAGCCATGTGTTACCAGGATCTTGTTGAGCTCGTCGAGTGTCCTGATCCGTGACGTTCTTAGGATCTCACCAGCATTCTTTCCCAGCATCTTGAAAGTCCGCTTCGCCAGGGATCTGACCTCATCGGCACTCTTTTCCGGATAGGCCATTTGAATATGCTTCAGCGTAAGACGACGGGTCTGAGCGGCAAAATAATAGGCAAGCGATCCCAGCGCTCCACACATCTTGAGCCAGAAGCTCCTCGGGGTGATGGACGATACAAAGATCAGGAAACGAACAAACCAGTACACCAGCGTGTAGCGCACATATCTCCTGGCAGCTTTCAGTTTTCCCATAGCGGCGAAGATAATATTTATTTGAGGTTTAATCGAGCATCTGTAAATTCCGTCTATGAAAACGCTTTACGTTGTGCGCCACGCCAAATCCAGTTGGGATGACACTGACCTCGCCGATATCGACAGGCCTCTGAACGATCGCGGCAAACGTGATGCGCCACGAATGGGCAAGCGCTTGAAGGAAAAGGATGTTCACCCGGAGTTGCTTCTCAGCAGCCCTGCGCGACGGGCGTTCTCAACCGCCAAAAGGATCGGTGAAGTACTGAATTACAAGAAGGACCAAATCAAGACCGAGAAAGCGCTCTATCACGCAAGCGACAGCCAGATCTTCGATGTTGTACGTTCATTGTCCGATAAGATCGATTCGGCGATGATGTTCGGTCATAACCCGGGGCTCACGGACTTCGTCAACGGACTGCTCGACGGCAAGCAGTATATCGACAACGTTCCGACATGCGGCATTGTCGCATTTTCGTTTTCCTGCAAATCATGGGCTGATGTTTCGAGAAAAAATGGCGGGCTACTGTTCTTTGATTATCCCAAAAGCAAGAAGGACTAGATCTTGAATGGGACGACGTCCCAGATGCGGCGTTTTAGAAATCCCCACTCTTCAAAACGATAGCCAATGAGGATCTTGAATGATGCGTTGTTATTGGAAAATCGCGTGTCGTCAAATTTTACGTTGCTTCCCTGCGTAACAAAGCTTACACCTCCGAAGAGTCGTTCACCATTATAACCGATCGAAATACGCGCAGCGACGAATGAGTTCAACGTGGTCTCCGACTTGTCCCCGGCATCTTCCAGACTATAGTTTATCCAGTTGTGGGCAGGACCTACGGCAAGGGTACCATTGAGAAAAAAACTCTTGAATACAAGACTGTACGTATAGCCCGGCGCCAGACTGAACGAAGTAAAACGCAAGTCGGTAAAGGCCAATCCGTCGCCGAAGGCCACGCGTTGCGTATCATTCAATATAGACGAGTCGGCGTCCAGCTTAAATGAGGACAGCGAGCTAAAGACAAGAAATGATCCCTTGCTGAACATCTGCCGCTCTGAGAAGTTGTAGGCAGAGCGAAAGGAGAATCTCTGATTGTTGAAAATATAGCTGCCGGTGAGTCCGATATTCCGGGTTGCAATGTCAGGACGCTGAGGGAACGGTTGATCTCCCGGAACGTCAACCTTCGAATCGATCACATAAAATCCACGGTACTTCTGGTAAAAAGCATCGAGTCCCCACTTTTTTCCAAGCAGGTTGAACTGAATATCCCTTGCTTTCGCCTTACCGTAGCGGTCGATACTTTTTTGCTCGAGCGGAACGGCGAAGGCGAGCTCAAATCCGAATTCAAACAGGTACATGCCGAGTCCGAAGCTGAAGGCATTGTTCGGCTTGTAGGTGACCAGACCATTACCTCCTTTTTCTTTTTCCAGCTCGAAGCTGAGGCTGCGCTGTTTAAGCACGGGATAAAGAAAAAAGTATTTCGGGAATTGACGGATGTAATATGCCCTCACGGAGTCACCGTCACTTTGTTCCTGGTGTGTCGTAGTCGAGACCTCCTGCGCCACGACTGCAGAATATAAAACGAGAAGAAGGATGACGGTAAACTGTAGGCGCATTATAAAATATATTCGCTTAGATCACGGTTCTTAACGAGGTCGCCCAGCTTCGCTTTGACGAGGGCAGCATCGATATTCACTTTTGTACCGGCCTTGATACGATCAGGGACATCGAAAAGCAATTCATTCAGGAGCTTGCTCATCACGGTGTGCAGGCGACGCGCACCGATATTCTCTACCTCGGCGTTAATGGTGAATGCCGTGTTGGCAAGCTCGTCAATGGCATCGTCGGCGAATGATATCTCGACACCTTCGGCTTCGAACAATGCCTGGTATTGTTTCGTGAGCGCATTCCTGGGCTCTTTCAGGATCCGGATAAAATCGTCTTTGGTTAGATTGGTCAACTCCACACGGATCGGAAATCTGCCCTGCAATTCGGGAATGAGGTCTGACGGTTTTGAAATGTGAAAAGCACCGGCAGCGATAAACAGCACGTGGTCCGTCTTGATCACACCATATTTCGTATTCACCGTGCTTCCCTCCACGATCGGAAGCAAATCGCGCTGAACACCTTCACGGCTGACGTCAGGTCCGCCGCCACCCTTTTTTGATCCGGATGCGATCTTGTCTATCTCATCGATAAAAATAATTCCGGCGTCCTCTGCCTTGCGGATCGCTTCCTCTTTCACTTCATCCATGTCGATAAGCTTCGCAGCTTCCTCCTCGAGCAGGATCTTCCTCGCTTCTCCCACGGTAACTTTTCTTTTCTTGCTCTTCTTCGGCATCATTCCTCCCAGCATCTCCTGGAGGTTCATCATCGACACTTCGTCCATCATACCTGCCCCGATCATGCCGATATTGGGGGCGTTGGCGCCCTTGATATGAATATCGATCTTGCGGTCCTCAAGCTCGCCGTTACGGATCTTCTCCCGGAACAATGAGCGTGTGCGCTCGTTCAACTCTTCGTCGGATGAAGGAATATCGTTGGACTCGGCGGAGAAACCGGTTGTCGATTTTGGAGCACTCTTCAGCGGGGGGATCAATGCATCGAGGATGATGTCTTCAACAATTGCTGCCGCCTTTTCCTTCACTTCTTCCTTCTTGCGCGCCTTCACCAGGTTAACGGATTGTTCGACGAGATCCCTCACCATACTCTCGACATCGCGGCCTACATAGCCCACTTCAGTAAACTTGGACGCCTCCACCTTGACAAACGGCGCATCTGCGATCTTCGCCAACCGTCGGGCTATCTCGGTTTTACCTACACCGGTAGCCCCGATCATCAGGATATTGTTGGGGACGATTTCACTCTGCATCTCCGACTTTACATTCATCCTTCTCCATCTGTTCCTCAACGCTATTGCTACATTCCGCTTGGCCTCATGCTGACCGATAATATACTTGTCGAGCTCGGCCACGATCTGGGAAGGCGTTAAATATTTTGAATCCATCATCGTCATATCTTCTTTAGCATTTTATTCAGGTTGCCGGAAAGTGTGAATGAATACGCGGCATTTCCGGCAACGTATGCCGCGCGGCTCATGACGAGCTCAAATTTCTTGATCTTCACCACAAGCCCAAGTGTCAAGCCCGCGCCACCTCCGCCCTGTTCGAGTTTAAGTGCCTGGTGGTTCATAAAGTTATATCCAAGCAACATATTCACGTTCCTGTGAAAAAGAATTTCACCTCCGAACCCAAGGTGATTCAGTACATCTTTTACGACGGAACTATTATCTTCCGCAACAGCCGGGTCATCGTAAGCCGCATCGGGGTCCACGAGGTTATATGCCGTAAGCGAAAACCGTATCGGCATGTGCACCGGTTTAAATGTTGTGCCCACCTGTACATCAAAAGGTAACTTCGTATTTGCCGTGGAAGAGTAATCTGAAAATACAAAACCGGCATTTTTAACGGCAAGTCCTATCGTAAAAGATTTTTTTGGGTGAACGAACAATCCACCGATGTCAACGCACATTCCACTTGCCCTGAATCCTGCAAGATTGGAAAATACGCCGCGCAGAGTTGCACCAAGCCTGTAGTTTCCGATCTGATGACTCTTGCTGATGTTGAGGGAAGTTTCCGATGAATGGAAGTCACCGATCTCTGCTCCGGTCTCGTCATAACTGGTGATGGTGCCGTAATTCATATGTTGTATCCCGAATGTTACCACGCCTGCTTTCTTAAGCCCGGTAGTGTAGACCACCCCCGAGTGACGGATATCGGCCACATAAAACTGGTAGTCGACCGACGCTACTCCTGCAAGCGTATCGCCGATCAGTGCCGGGTTATTGAAAAACAGGTTTACGTCCGTATCGGCCAGCGAGACGTTGACACCGGAGATGCCTGCGACGCGCGATGACACGGGAACATTTAAAAACTGGAATGACTGCCGGCCGGCTATTTGTGGGAAAGCATCAAAGACAATGCAAAGCATCACAAGTGTGAGCACGCATGACGCGCGGAAAAATCTTTCCGGAATACACAGGTAAAATCTCAATGCGCGTTAACGGTTAGTTGCTCATGTAAGATTGGAAACGGGGTGGATCGGTCAACGAGAAATTCATCGGCGAACTTACCTTTTCACGCAGCAACGCGAGCTTAAGCACTTCATCGACATTGTCCACATAGTGGAACGTAAGGCCTTTGGTATATTGCTTCTCTATCTCGTCGATATCCCTTCTGTTCTTCTGACTGAGAATGATCTCACGGATGCCGCTTCGTTTTGCCGCCAATATTTTTTCCTTGATCCCTCCCACCGGCAACACCTTGCCGCGCAGCGTGATCTCGCCAGTCATTGCCAGCTTCGCCTTTACTTTCCGTTGCGTGAAGATGGACGCGAGCGACGTCAGCATGGTGATACCAGCCGAAGGGCCGTCCTTGGGAACTGCTCCGGCGGGGACGTGAATGTGCAGATCGTATTGTTGAAATATCCGATGGTCGATACCCAGCGCGTCGGCGTTGAACTTGAGATAGGACAAAGCTGCCATTGCCGACTCTTTCATCACATCACCAAGCTGACCCGAGATCGTTAGCGCACCTTTTCCCCTGCTGAGACTCGATTCCACAAACAATATTTCACCTCCCACCTGAGTCCAGGCCAATCCGGTAACAACACCAGCGATGTCGTTGCCCTGATAAAGCTCTTCATCGTGAATTTCGATGCCGAGAATCTTGCGGACAGATTCTTCATTGATGTTCTTGTCATACTCCTCCTCCATGGCAACGGACTTGGCGACATGACGCACAATGGTACCGATCTTCCGCTCCAGATTTCTTACACCGGATTCCCGCGTATAACTATTGATGATCTTCGCTACTGCCTGCCGTGACATCTTCAGCTGCGCAGCCTTCAATCCGTGCTCCTTCAGCTGTTTCGGGATAAGATGCTTTATGGCGATCTCAACTTTTTCCTCGAGTGTATATCCCGTGATCTCGATGATCTCCATCCTGTCCCTGAGGGCAGGGTGAATGGTATCCAGCGAGTTTGCCGTGGCAATGAAAAGTATCTTGGAAAGGTCGTATTCCACTTCAAGGTAGTTGTCACCGAACGTGCTGTTTTGCTCGGGGTCGAGCACTTCCAGCAATGCAGACGAAGGGTCGCCCCTGAAATCGGCTTTTACTTTATCGATCTCGTCGAGAATGAAAACCGGATTCGACGATTGCGATTTTTTGATATTCTGCAGGATCTTGCCCGGCATCGCGCCAACATAGGTTTTTCGATGACCGCGGATCTCTGCTTCATCATGCACACCACCCAAAGACATGCGAACGTATTTCCGTTGCAATGCCTTGGCTATCGAGCGACCCAAAGAAGTTTTGCCGACGCCGGGGGGTCCGTATAAACAAAGGATCGGTCCTTTCATGTCTTGCTTCAGCTTCAACACCGCGAGGTACTCGAGGATCCTGTCTTTCACTTTTTGCAAACCGAAATGATCGTGGTCGAGAATTTTCTTTGCACGTTTCAGATCGAAATCGTCGTCGGTGTATTCACCCCATGGGAGATCGAGCATGAACTCTACATAATTCATTGCCACCGGGTATTCGGCAGCCATGGGATTGATGCGAAGTAACTTGTCGAGCTCCTTGTTGAAATGGTCGGCCACCGTCTTCGGCCAGTTTTTGGCTTCGGCGCGCTTCCTCAGTTTTTCAACTTCCTTGTCGGGTCCGTCGTAACCGAGCTCGTCCTGCAAAACTTTTATCTGTTGTCGCAGGAAATAATCGCGTTGCTGCTGATCGATATCGGTGTGGACCTTTTTCTGGATCTCGTGTTTGATCTCCAGCATCTGGATATCACGTAACATGTACTGCAACAGCAGCGTGCCTCTCTCAATGAGGTTTTGCGTTTCGAGTATTTTCTGCTTGTCGGCAACGTCGACGTTCAGGTTTGAAGAGAGGAAATGCACCAGGAACGACATGCTGGAAATGTTATCCAGCGCGATCTGCGCTTCCTGGGGGATCTCGGGGTTGAGCTTGAGAATTTTGAGCGCCGCATCTTTCAGGGACTGCACCAAAGCTTTTGATTCCTTGCTGTTGATATTCAGCATCGGCTCCGTGAGCAGATCTATTTTCGCAGTGAGATACGGATCTTCCTGGACGAATTCGCGAACATTAAATCGATTTTTTCCCTGGATGATGATGGTCGTATTGCCATCAGGCAGCACCAGCATCTTTACTATCCGGGCAACGGTTCCTGTTCTATAGAGATCGTCGATGGTCGGCTCTTCAGCCGCGGCCGATTTTTGAGCGACAACGCCAATGATCCTGTTACCCTGATAGGCCTTTTTTACAAGCTTGATGGATTTCTGTCTTCCTACGGTGATCGGGATCACAACGCCTGGAAACAGAACCGTATTTTTTATCGGGAGTATTGAAAGTTCAGCGGGGAGGTCTTCCGGTTTCAGCTCACTATCCTGTTCAGGATTGATCATTTGGATCAAATCGTCTGAATCATCCTGCACTAGTTGTATCGGTAAGGTTTTAAACATGTATTGAATGTCAGTTTGACATCTTCCTATTACTATCTAACGTACTTTAACGCCATCTGTTATGAGACAATAGTAGTGCCAGCAGAGTTGTAAAAGAACTAAATTTATGGCAACTTTAGTGGTAATGCGCTGAATTTTATCAAATCAAGGTGGCGTGAAAAGCTATTTTTTAATCTTATTATCGTCGTTTTACCTGCTTGTTGACTACCCGCTAATCGCTCAAAAACCCTCCAAAAAAATCAAACAGGCAGGTGTGGTGCAGCTACGGGATAGTATGACACGATACAGCCAATCTGACATCTTCGACTTTCCTAATTTACACAAATTAAAGCTCTATTCCGATGCCCATAAGTTGAAAGAGCTGAAGCACCTGGAAGAGAACAACCGACAGGAGGATCTGTATCGGGAATTACGTGAATACGTCAAGAAGTTTGGGGTGCAGAATTTCGCCACTAACACCAGTATGCTATGGCGGCTGGCGCGACTATCGGAGAAATACGGCCCTTCAGGTGAAGCTGTTCTGTTATATCGGCTGGTCCTGAAGCATCACCGCCAGAACGTCGACGTACGACAAGTGAAGCTGGAATATGACACGCTCACAAAAAATCAGAAAGACTATTATGTTCCCCTGGAAGAATACTATAACCTTGTCGATCTCCGAAAAGAGGTCGATACGCTGCGACCACCGCATGGCGTTTTACTGAAGATGGCTGACTGGGTGAACTCTACAAAAGCAGACTATGCACCGACGATCGGAAACCTGGATTCGATGCTTTTGTTCACCTCGAAGCGCAATTCCCATGAACAAACGATCGAAAAAAGATCTGACGAGGATATCTTCTTCACTACCAAGCTCAACGGTCAGTGGAACGATGCACAGGAATTCAAAACGATCAACACACGTTACAACGAAGGTTCCGCATGTATCAGCATGGACGGCAAGTTTCTCTATTTTGCCCGATGCAACTCACCGGACTCACATGGCAATTGCGACATTTTCGTTGCCGAGCTGAAAGCAGACAGCACATGGGGGAACGTGAAGAATCTCGGGTTGAACATCAACACGACTGCATGGGATTCACACCCGTCTCTCTCTCACAGCGGTGATACATTATATTTTGCCTCCGACAGACTTGGCGGCTTCGGGCTGTCGGACATTTACTTTTCGGTGAAGGATTCAAAAGGCGCCTGGCAGAAAGCCCTCAACATCGGGCCCGTGATCAACACGCGCGGTAACGAAGTAAGTCCGTTCTTTCACCATCGGTTCAATGTCCTGTACTTCAGCTCCAATGGTCAGCCGCTCACCTTCGGTGATTTCGATATCTATAAATCTTACCGATATGGCGGGAAATGGGATGAGCCCAAGAACATCGGACCGCTTGTGAACGGCCCGGGAAGTGAGTACTATTTTACGATAGACTCGCAGTCCAGCCAGCTCTACTATGCGCGATCCGAACAGGAAGACATCAACAACCTCGACTTGCATTCCTTCCCTGTCCCAATGGAAGCACAGCCTGAGGCCATTGCAACGCTGAAGGGATCGCTGGTAGATTCAGAGACAAAAAAACCGTTCAGGGGAATAGTTTCGATCATCGACCTGGATCAGGGAATTGAAGTGGCACCAAAATATTTGCGTCCGGACGGATCGTTCGATTTTCAGCTGATCAATAAACGCAACTATTTATTGATCATCCAGGGTGATGACTTTTTCCGTATTGAAGAAATTTTCTTCCTGGACGGCGATACGGAGCTGAACAAGGAAACAGAGGCCATCGAGCCGAAGATCGCTTTCAAATCACTCGAGTTTGAAAATGGAAAAGCTGACATACTTCCGGCGATGCACCAGGATCTCGACAAGCTTGCCAACTTCCTCATTGATCACCCGAACTTCAGTGTCAACATATCAGGTCACACCGACTCACAAGGCAAGGAAGATACCAACTTGAGGTTGTCTCAGGCACGCGCCGATGCCATCAAGGCGTATCTCATGTACCAGTTCAATGTAGAACCCGACAGGATCAACGCACACGGGTACGGAAGCTCGAAGCCGATCGTTGAAGAAGCTTCCGACGATCACCGAAAGCTGAATCGTCGTGTGGAGTTTGAGCTGGTGAGAAAC
>CBHTUB010000015.1:0-28263 GCA_966095595.1 uncultured Chryseosolibacter sp.
GACGTTGTAATAAGGTGAGAAACATGAATACTATTAATTGCAATAAAGTCAGCGATTTCACTGGCTGGCAAACTGAAATCGGAAACTGTCAGGTCGTTTTTTGGCACTCGATAGTCTTTTACCAAATCTTTATTTTCATTCAATGCCCTGGCATTATTGCAACAGTTTGGATCACCTAATGGTGAGCCGGTTTGGGGATGCTTTACATACGGGTTTGAAAAATATGGAATCACTGATGTATTGCCCAGGTTACTGTAGGACATAATTGTATGCCAGCCTTCTGCTGCATTGTTATAACCATGAGCATACGGTTCACAAGACCATTTAATTGGCCAGGTAGTATGCGCAAGGTCATGATCTGCTCCCTGCAAATGACCTGTTTCGTGAGCAAACGTTTCCCAGAAATTTTTAGGTGGAGCATCTTTAATTATCCTAACCTGACTAAACCCAAGCTCGGGTTTCGGACCTTCATCTGCTCCTACTGAAATTCCCGGCATGACTGCGTTATCTTGTTCGGTACCTGTTATCAGAACTGCAATATCAGCCGAATACATTTTCCTTAAAGAGGCTATATACGGGTTGGCGTTGAACCATTTAGAATCTTCCAGGAGACCACTCACGCCAGCATCATCTGATTCCTGATAATCGACTTTGATAAGTCGCGCTATTTCCATCTTGTTATCGATCTTACTGTACCGGTAACTCTGATTTGTGTATTTGACAGCCTCGGTAGAGAGGTCTTTAATGGTTGTTCCATTTTTGTACGCTATCAATTCCGCTTTTGGAGTATAGACTATCAACACCCGCAGATTGTTGCCTATGATATTTCTTTTTTCAATAGAGGCAGGAGCTGGGGTTGTTGAATTCCCAAATGAAGTGTACGTGGTATCCGGCGGCACATCATCATCTTGCAAATCAAATTCCGGAGTTCGCATCAATCGTTCCATTAATACATGATTGCTTCCTATTCCAAGGTCCATGACCTGATAGGACCGGCCTCCAATGTCGATCATACCGAAGAAATTTTTTCCAGAGATGGTAATAACCGCCATTCCAAAATTTTCAGCTGACACTCCAATCCATTCAGTTGTACCATAAGAAGTATTTTCCAATTCAGTTTTACTGAAGCCTACACTCTCACCGCCGGATAATTGTATCGTCGTACTGGACTCTTCTAGTGCAGTGATATTGATAGCAACGAATCGTATATTGGCATTTGACGGATTCGCCTGTAGTTCAGCCAGCGCTTGCTGTTCTTCAGCACTGAGAGATATCGAGTTGTCATCTGGAAGAAGCGTGATCAAGCCTGATGTCTGTCCGTGAACCTTCGAAGGAACCATGACAAAGAGGATCAGGCTAAAAATTATCATACAATAACTTTTCATAATGCATAATGATTTATTGTTGTGCTCTTATGGCAACACTCTCATCACTGGCTCCATCATCCCGTTGAACGTTACATTGAAAGTGTTGCGCGATCAAGAGATTACTTGACTTTCTCCGAAGCAAGGCTTGTCAATTGCTTCTTTAAAATTGCATTTTCCGACTTGATAGTTTCCATTTCAAGCAACATGCGATCGATCTTGTCGTTCGTGTTGCTTAGGTCATTTGAGATAGGCTGTATTTTTTTGTCGGACTCAATGATATACAATGTCAGCTCTTCTATTTTTTGTATGAGCAGCTTGTTCATGTCATGAACATTGTATCCGTCTTTTATCAAATCGCTTTCAGCAGGAACATCGGGCAGGTGCTTGTTGATCTTGATGTAACTCGCCACCTCACTGAGCGAAGGAAGCTTGTAGTCATCTGAAAAGACAAAGTCAGCCCATGCGCCGGGGTGTTGAACGGAAAAGTCGCTGGCCATCACTTTTTTATCCACCCACAAGCCATAATCCGATCTGTCGGCCGCGCTTGCGGTCATCAACTTTTCGGGGTCTGCGCCTATGTGAACAAGGCCATTGTTCAACGTCATTTCACTGGTATAATTCGTCCCGTTCCACGAGCTGAACTCAAGTCTTGCGCCGGGCGTGCTCTTGCTGTATGCTATGACGCTCTCACCGTCTCTTCCCGATCTGTTCCAGCCAAAAGCAAGGCCTTTCTGCATGGAAGCAACCGGTGAAGTCGATTGAACATCGCCCGAGAAATAGATCCAATTCTGCTGCGGGGAACCAATGTTTGCTGCCACGTCACCGATATGCAACGCACCTTGTGGCTCCTTGATACCGATGCCAAGCTTACCGTCTTTCAATGTCATCTCCATTTTTGGCGCAGCTGAGCCTGACCCCAGGGACATAAAGTCAAGTCGAGGCTTGGCACCGCTCGCTTTTGAGTAAACTATATTTGATTCGCCATCGGTGCCTGACAAGTTCCACCCCAGGGCTATCCCGCTTTTAACATCAGGGTTATTTTGTGTGACATTACCTTCGAAATAGGACCAGTTGTCACCAGCCGCTGCACCCATGACACGTAGTTTTCCTTTCTTATCCGTAGTAGCATCTGTCGACGACGATCCGATCGTTACGCTGCCTCTATGGTAAGAATTACCTGTAACATAAAAGTCATCGCAATTGCATGATTCCGCTACTACCTGGCTAAAGACATTGGTTACAGTGCATAGTAATAAGGCACAAACTATCCACACTGTATAATTATTTTCTTTTCTCATATTTTTAATATTAATATCAATTGTGATTTTTTTAAGATCATCGAATGCTTCAGTCTCAACCGCAATTTCCAGCTGAGAAGCAAGCAAACACTTTCATGATTATCTGAACTATTTTATTGTTGACGTACATGGGGTCGGGGTGCCACAATGCGTCGTGGATTCGTGCGCATCAAGGACATCCGATGCAATGAAGGGACCATTACTGTCTACCAATAAAGTGAACTTCCCTCCTTTTACCAGGTCGGTTCCACCGCGCTGCGTGATATAATACAAGTGGAAAACTTTAGCATCCTTCGTTGTCATTATCTCACCTTTGTCTTCCAACGTGAATGATGTCTGCAGTTCTGTGGCTTTTTGAGTTGTAGCTACTATCAACACCTTGCCCGACTCCGGCACGGTCACGTTTGTGAGGCCGATAGCATCTGCAGATACAAGGCGTGTGTACCTGCCGGGAAAATCTTCCGACACGCTGGTTATATCAAGGGCATCGTCGGCAACATCGTCTATCAGAATGTCGTCAACAGTTAAGCCGCGCGTTTGCAGAGATACCCGTTCAGGTATTAAATCATCTTTTTTCCCCATGTTGTTCGATACAGGAAAAGGACCGTTCTCCGTGATCTTAAATGTGATCGCCGATCCCGCAAGGCTGGTAATTTTGTACAGCGAAAACTTTTTATCCGGCTTACCGGCGGATTGCGCTGTAAACAGTTCCTGTTCAGGCTCGGCCAAGCCCCATTCAGATGGAACAGTGCCCGCCTGGGCAGCAACATAAAACACACCATTCGGTGGCACGGTTAGTTGTACCCTTCCCCATTTGTCATCTTCAACAAGCGTAGTTAATGTTCCATAACCGGATGCCTTTAATGAAGAAATGGCATAGTTGCTACCCAGAATGAAATTCTCTTTGAGATTCATCGGATCTTTAAGCTGAAAATCCCTGTATTCCATATGCGCCATGGTAACTGACAGAGGATTAAATCCGGCTGGTGGTGTGTCTACTACCTGATAGTGACCATAGGAAGGTGAAAATATTCCCGCCAAAGCCATGAGTATTGCAAGCAGCAGGGCACCGACCGAGCTTCCTATTTCTGAAAGTGTAAAACCACCTACAGTAAATGTTTGAGTCAAGTCGGGAAAGTAAGGTTCGCCCTCCCCGGGTTCACTGTCATAACGAACAAGATCAACCTCGTCACCTGACTCTACATTCGATTCGTCAAGCGACTCGGCTATGTTTTCGTCAAGAGGAGCAATAACCCCATTCCCAGAGGTAGTCGATGGAATTCTGACATTGTCCAACCTAACGGAGGCGGATGGCTCACCATTCACCTCAAATTGATCCATTTCGGTATACTGGTATTCGACAGGCTTGATATCGTTGCGAACATTCGATGCAAAGCTCTGCAGCCAATTGCTGAACTGAGCCCATAAATTGTCCTGCGCTTTTACTGCCGAAGAAGATGCGAGCAGCATCAGGGTCAGCAAAAAAACAATCTTGTTTATTCTGTTCATACTAAATTTTTAAATTGATCACTCATTTGCAATTACTTTGCGCTGTCGAGACTTGCTTTGATTTCAGCCAGCTCCTTCGCCAGTAACTCATACGACTTCAATTGCTTTTCAAGGTTATCAATTCGCTGTTGTTGCGACAGGAGCGTTTTTTCCTGCTCGATGGAATACAATGTGAGCTCTTCGATTTTAATTATGAAATTCTTATTCATCTCATGCATGAGGTATCCCTTCGTAGCTATTTCGTTGGCAGAAGGGATTTCAGGAAGATGTTTTTCTTTTTTTACATATTCTTCGACTTCGCTTAACGGGCGCAATTGATAGTCTTTTTCGAAGACAAAATCTCCCCAGGGATTGGAAGTGCAGTTCCCCCATGTACCGGAGCAGTCGGAGGCATCGCCATCCCATGTGCATACAGGGGCAACCGCATAATTCTCGCTTACAATGCCTCTTTCCACCCACAACAGGAATTTACAGTAAGCGTCGCTGCCGAGCTTCAATTTTTGCATCGAGGCGGGAGCCCAATCCGGATTCACAATAGCGAGGCCTCCGCGAACTGTCAGCGCAGCATTGTCCATCATAGTGGTGGTATTGATTCCCAACTGCGACATGGTAGACGGTGCGCTTGCGGGATCATCAGGATTGGCATTATCTGCGAAATATCCGA
This sequence comes from uncultured Chryseosolibacter sp., assembly GCA_966095595.1. GTDB lineage: Bacteria > Bacteroidota > Bacteroidia > Cytophagales > Cyclobacteriaceae > Chryseosolibacter. The sequence continues at coordinate 4,839 of CBHTUB010000015.1, forward strand.
AAAGAAGTGGCTTGGAAAGGTTCGCCTGGTTATTCAAAGAAAAAACAGATCTCTTTCCCGTCGGGTTATTATAAGGTGTCCAGATTTGTGAGATGCCTGTCCCGGATTTATTTCCAAGAAAAACATTCTTCGTGGTTTTGAAACTATAGTTTTCAAATACAGTGTCCGTAACAATTGAACCTGCTCCTCCCACCACGGGTTTTCCATTTACCGTCAACGCTGGTGTTGCAACACTTTCAGCTTTGAGCACGGTTTTCTTTTTTACAAGGGTTTGCGCTGACGAAGTCAAAATGGTCGCGACACCAAGCATGAGCGCAACAAGACAACGGTAACAATAATGCGTTATGAGGTTATTCATATTAATGAATCTTTGGGTAATTATTTGGATTGGGACTTGACCTGAGATTTCAACTCGTCGTTTTGCTTTTGAAGTTCTATCACATATAGCGTGAGCTCTTCGATTTTCTGCATCATCACTGTTTGCATCTCGCTAACACTTAAACCTTTTTCTTTTACTTCAGCGGCAGACGGAACATCCGGGAGATGGCCGTTTTTCTGAATAAATTCTTCTACTTCGTAAATTGTTCTAAGCTTATGGTCATCGTCGAAAACAAAATCCGCCCAATCGGATTCCAACACTATCTCATTTGCGCGGACCTTCCCTCCTACCGAGAGTTTATATGCGGCATCCAGCACAGTCGTGCCGACATTAACATTCCCCCTGAAGTATGCAGAATGATCGGAACCTCTCACTTCAAAGCTGGACTGGCCACCATTCACCCCGACTGCAAATCCATGGCCGACAGCACTTGAATACGTGAGATACTGTACGTAGCTTTGACATAATGATCTTGTAAACCCGGGATCCAGGTTCATTCCGATACGCCAGTTATTATCGGTGGGACTAAATGTGAAAATCTGTTTTCTGGAGCCTGTTCCATTCCTCAACGTAATGTCGCCATTTACCTCGAGCGCTGAGCCAGGTGTTGTAGTACCGACCCCTACTCTTCCGTCTTTCAATGTCATCTCGGTTGTGTACGTTCCGTTAGTCGGATTCCATGAGCTAAAATCGAGTCTCGGCGTTGTTCCCAGCCCTTTGTTGTACGATACTATACTTTCACCGTTGCCTCCAGACATGTTCCAACCAAAGGCAAGACCTTGTTTGACAGAAGCATCCGGTTTACTCTGCTGAACATTTCCTTCCAGGTAAGACCAGTTAGCTGCTCCGCTGCCATTGACGAGTGCAGTAGTTCCAACATGGAAATTTCCCTTTGGAGCTGTGGTCGCAACAGCGAGTGTATTCGAACTCAGTGAGCTGACACTTATTCCCTGACTGAAGACCGGTGCTTGCTTGAATGTTACAACCTGTTCGAATGTCGATGCACCATTTACTGTCAACGATGTCAGATTTATTCCCTGAGTGAAAGTCGTAGCGTTCTTGAAGGTCACCGCGTCTTCGAACGTCGATGTCCCGTTTACATACAATGTAGCCGGCAGAACAAATTTCGGATCTGTTACTCCGATACCCATGGAATTCAATTTTATCCCTTCGGTGAAAGTTGTAGACTTCCTGAACGTTACAGCATCTTCAAATGTCGATGTCCCATTCACATGCAGTCTCGCCTGTGGATCGGCCGTGCCGATACCGAGATTTCCACCTTTCAAAGTCATCTCGGAGATATAACCATTATTCGCCGATGCTGACCCAAATTCGAGGCACTGTTTAGTTATACTCGCTATCGGAGTAACGCCACCGGGTCCGCTGCCTGGTGCACCCTGCTCAACAATATCCTGACCCGGATAGACGATCATCGCGGCTCCGGCGCTGCGATAGCCAAGAGCTAAACCAGTATTATACTCCGGTACCAGGTCTCCGACGTTGTTATTTACATAAGTCCAGCCGTTGCCTCCAACATCCAATACTCCACGAGGCTGAGCTTGTGAAATGCCAACTTTGCTATTTTGTGTGGTAATAGCTCCTGCGGAAAAACCTCCGGCAAAGGTGGGCGTGCTGTTAAAAGTTACCGCGCCGCTGAAAGTTGTATTTTCAAATGTAGAGGTACCCTTTACATTCAGGTCGGTAAATGCCGGTGCCTTTTTAAATGTGACAGCATCTTCAAATATAGACGTACCGTTTACATGCAGTGTGGCAGAGGGGTTGTTGTGAAATATTCCAACCTTGCCATCTTTAAGCGTCATCTCGGCGTTAAATTCATACGGGGAGCTTCTACCGATTTGCAACGATGGGCGAACACCCTGCGACTCCAGGTCCATGCTGGCGTACGATAGATAGGATACGCCTGACTCGGTTTTATGTCCCAACGCAATACCGAAACGATGTGCCGGTACTGCTTCGTCTGCGATGTCGTTTTTGAAATGGACCCATCCCGATCCACTCACGTCGAGCCTGCCCAGTGGAGCCGTAACACCCAGACCAAGCTTGCCATTTTGCAATGTCAGCTCAGGCAGAAAATTTACATTTCCCCCGTCCGGTTTACCAATTTGCAGCGTCGCAGGCAACCCTGCGCCCGGACCACCTACAGGATTATTCGAGTATGAAATGTACGATGTACCAATAGTCCGGTTCGTAGCAATAGCAACACCCTGCCGATAACCAGGCAGGTTAGTGAACCTCATGCCGGTTGGCCCCCCAGGAAACGAGGCAGTTGGATCATCAGGGACAGATAAAGGCGTAGTAGCGATAAAGTTATTGAAGTGCACCCATCCCAATCCCTCTATATCCAACTTTCCAATAGGCTCTGATGTACACCCGAAACACGCTCTTCCGTCGGAGTATTGGCTAATTCGAAATCGCCCGCCCTCTATATTCGGAGCATCGATCTGAAATATACTATTTGAATTTTGTGAATATTTTCCATTGACGCGGATTCCGTTATCAAAAACCTGCTGACCTTCCACGACAACGGGGCTTACGATCGATACTGCGATCACAAGCGCACTTAAAATAAATGTACTATTATACCTCATACCACATCGGATTTAACTGTTTGACTTTTTTTATTTAGACTTAGACTCAGGTATGGACCGGCTTGATTCTCCGGACGTCCTCTTTGCATTTTGGAGAGAATCGTTTTTGTTGGATTGTTCATATAGTTGGTTGGTTATGTTTCACATTGTGATGATTATGTTTGCCACTTAGGGATACAACTCGTCGACTTGTTCCTATTATTTACCTGGTACTCTTACAGCTTTCATTTACTGATAGACAATCATCAATAATTGCTTTTGTTACAGCCGCCTCGCGCACCTTGGTTTCATGTGCACATAGCCATTGAGTGATTTCTGATGCATTCCATCTGTTCTATAGCTTGCTTCGTAAAAAAAAGAGTAACGCCGTACAAAGCATCTACGCAAAAGGATGAATTATCTACGAGAAAGGATTTTTCTCGTGTAATGAAAGTGCACTTGTTGAGGTGACAGGTCCAACTATAGGAATGCAGGATTTAGAATTTAGAATTTAGGAGTCAGGGGTCAGAAGCTGAAAACAAAACTTTGCATTCCCATTAACCACTGACCATTGACAATTTTCGTATTCGGACTGATCTTTAAAATGCCGTGGTAGTTCTTCAATAGGAATTAGAATTTAGAAGTCAGGAGTTGACAACAGACAACCGGGCGGGCAGCCGAAAATGGCATCTAAAAAACTTTTTCCCGTATCCCTTCCCTCCTTTTGCGTAGATGTGTTGCAAGCCACAACCGTGTTTTTTGCTGAACAATTAAAACACACACCATGTATGCCGGTCACTACTTACCATTTATTTAGCAGACCATTTAAACCGGTCTCGCTATCGGACATCAAGCCACAGAATCAGTTCCTGATAAAGGTGGGCCAGGAGCCTGCACAACAGGATGCAAGCAAGGTCCCTTTCATACCTGAAGCGTTTGATCAGAAAGCTAATTTCAAGTACGTCCCGCCAGACCAGGGTGATGTCGGACTCACTCCATATCCGAAGGATCATATCGGCATTTACACCAGTGTTGATCCGGGAAACATTGCAATTTTTTTGCTGACTGATGACAACAGATACGCAATGTTGAGCCAGCGTTTCACAGTAGATCTCGCCACAGATGCCCAACAAGTGCTGAGAGGCATTTGCTTCAGGTCGAAAATTATAGACGTTGCTGTTGTAGTAAATGATAGTCGGGGAATTTCCGATTTACAGCTAAAGCAAATCACAGACGCCATCCTGGATAACAACGAACAAAAAAATGCCGGGGATAAAAACACGCTTGCCCTGAATTGGAATATATCCACATCGACATTAACCGATAACGCCGGGGAGCAAAAAAAGGTTGAGGGAAAAGACACCGTCCACCTGAATTGGAATCCATCCGAAAAAAAGTTGATCGATAAGAATGATGGAGATAAGAACATCTCGATCTTAGTGTGGAATACCTCATGGCCCGCCTGTGCATTTGTGCTCAGGGATATGCAGGATCCGCACAATCCGCACCTCACTATTTCCAAAGGCACATTCGGACACGTAACATTCGAGGCTGAGCCTGCCACAAGCTGCCATGATGGTTTAAGGGATGAAGATTTTCCATCGGATGAAAAACCGATCAGGGGATCCGGTTACCCAATATATATTTCACATCTTGGCATCAGGTACGACAAGTGGAAGTCAGGGGAGATCGATGTTTCCGGCAACGCAGCCCTGTTTTATGAAATCCTGCCGGAAAATTCCGTTTTCCCTGACCTGCGGTTTTACAAATGTGTGGACCCATTGTTCTACCGCCAGCCATATTACATTCCCGATGATTATAACGAACCCTATAAAGCAAATGCCGGAAAACGACGATACCGTCCGCTTTACCTCGATGATTTTTTTTCCAGGCCAGGGCCCGTGTATACGGCCATCGGCCTACCACCCGTAGTGGTACCGCGCGACGATGCAAGCGCTAACACCTGGTGCATATACTGCCACCACGACCCCAACGTCCCGTCATTTTCCACTTTGGAGGACCATATCGCGGTATTTATTTTTATCAGGAAAGGCAACGTCTACCTTCCCAATCCTTTTGTCATATTTCCTCGCATCGTTTTTGACAATGTTTCAAATTCATACAAATTGAGTGCTGAGCAACTGCCAGGCGTATTCAAACAATATTGGGATAAAACCAAGCCAGATCCGGACGCAAATTTTAATTCCTTTGACAGGGAGATCTTGATCATTTGTTCTCCGAAGCATGAAAGATTTGTAAATGAAGTAGTGAATCCAACCGTGAAGCACGTTGTTGTGGGCTCTGAAGTAAAGCCATTGGTTTATAGTGACAGGAGTCTGATAGACGTTTTAAAAGACTTCGTAGACTTGAATCCCTCCGGGAAGGTAAGGGCAAAGATATTATGCCTGACTGTAAACCCGGATGAAGGCCAAATGATCTGGGTACGTATGACAAAAAAGCCGGAGCATTTGAGTCAGGTTGAAAACGAGAATCAGGTGGAAGTGGGTTTCGATGCGGAAATGTGGGATATACTCTGGACATACCATTTTGAGAACATGCAACACGACCCCAAGGGCATATTGGAACTCCCAAAAAGTCAAAAACTTGAAGCTCCGGATCTCAGAAGATACAGGCAGATCACGTATACCGCTGATCAGATACGGAGGTACGACATCAAACGGCTCAATCCGGAATTAAAAGTTATCAGATTACTGCAGCAAAACGATCAGCATTCAGGCGTGTGCTCTTTTACCGTGGACAAGGATCTATATAACGGTATGATCGCTTCGGGAGATCAGGTAGTAACGATGGACCTTCGCAGTAAACTGAATAAATCAGATCAGAATATAATATTTATAGTCACACAAAAAGCCCGGTTTTGGACTCATTTCGGCTACAGGGCAACTTTTTATTACACCTCGACCCAGCGCATGTTTAAGGACGAGAAAGTCAACCAACTGATACGGCTTGCTGTTACCGCTCCCGAGCTCTGTAGTATCGATATTATCATACATTGGCCAGACGAAAATGAAATTACACTGATCGATACCGTCGCACCACATTTCGTCGATGCTTTCAACAGGTTCAATGCAATACTCCCCTCCTATCGAAAAATTGCCTATCCGAATTACAACTTCATATCGTTTTGCGGCGCGCAACCTTCCTATTTCAGAGGGCTGTTGGAAACAAAAGATGAACAATCTAAAGTGAATTTTTTCAGGGATGGCAATGAAAGCCCTGTTTCGAGCGACACAGATGATCAAGTAACATTTGTCCTTGACAACCTTCCCAACCGCAGGAGCACGAGTAGTGAAAGCTCGCATCAAAGTGAAGGCAGCGATACTGACTCTAACAGCAATAGCGAAAGTTCTCATAGTCAACCTGGGGATATAGACGATGAAAGCGATAATTCGCACGGGTATGGGACAGATGAGTCTGATGATTCTGAACGCAGTGCCGCCCGCGTCTGATGCACAGATTCAATCTGGTCATTGTCGTTCGCTGGTCGGACCGGTTTGTTCCGGGGTTCTGAAGTTGCAGATCATCGGGGTCGAAAAGATTTACAAGAAGTTCGATTCGTAAAATTTCAACATTGCACATCAAAAAAGAGACCCGGATCGCTCCGGGTCTCTTACTTATCTTCAACTTTACTTAATTAATTCTGATCGCCATCACCATCTTCGGATGCCGATACTTCTCCGAGCTCTCCCTTTTCAGCCTTCTTTTTGAGCTCATCGTTTGCAAAGATCGCTACTTCTACCCTTCTGTTCTGCTGACGTCCGTAGTCTGAAGTGTTGTCGGCTACAGGTTGATCAGGTCCATAGCCCTTGTTGGTAAGACGTTTGCCGTCCACACCAAGCGTCTCGAGATAAGATGAAACCGCTTCCGCCCTTCTCTCGGACAGATCCATGTTATAAGCATGAGTTCCTGTCGCGTCAGTATGGCCTTCCACCAGCACGTTGGTATCGTCGTACTTCTTCAGCGTTTCGGCAAGCTCCTTCAAGTTGCTCTTCGAAGTTTCTGTCAGGTCAGCCTTGTTGAAATCGAATTGGATACCGTCACGGAAAGTGATCTTGATACCTTCGCCAACCCTTGTGATCTCTGCGCCTTCCAGGTCTTTTTCGAGCTCTTCAGCCTGCTTGTCCATATAGCGGCCAATACCATAACCGGCAGCACCGCCGACCACTGCTCCCAGGATCGCCCCCAATGCCGTGTTGCCACCTGCCTTACCGATCGCAGCACCGGCAGCTGCACCAGCACCGGCACCTATATAAGTACCTTTCTGAGATTTGCTCATGTTCTTACAGGATCCCAACAAGAGGCAAAAGGCCAGTAAAAGACTTACTAATCCATTTGTTCGAATTGATATCTTTCTCATAATAATGACATTTGTTTATCTGAATACGTCGTTAAAAAGTATGCCGTTTAAACCAGCCGTTTTATGAAACCACTCTTGATTTCATTTAAAAAATTGAGTTTGTTGCTTGTATTAAGTTTATCTATGGCGACAGTAAACGGACAGGTCTTTAATCGGAATACGGTAGTGAATTTTCTGGCCCTGGGGGATTCTTACACAATTGGGGAAAGCGTTTCCGAACAGGATCGATGGCCCATGCAACTCATCCGCGTGCTGAGATCCAAAGGCTATGAATGCAAGGAACCGACAATCATCGCTACAACCGGCTGGCGAACAGATGACCTGGACAAAGCCATCACCGCCGCCAATCTTCGCGAAGAATATAACCTGGTGTCATTGCTCATCGGCGTAAATAATCAGTATCAGGGAAAGTCGGCCGAAAGCTACGCGCCGGAGTTCGAAGCGCTCCTGCAACGAGCGATCCGATTCGCCGGAGGAGAAAAATCAAAGGTCTTCGTAGTGTCGATCCCCGACTATGGCTTCACGCCTTTTGGAAAAGAAAAACAGGAACAGATATCGAAGGCCATCGACGAGTTCAACGCGGTCAATAAGGCAATTGCTGACAAGCACGGAATTCAATACATCGGGATCACGGATATATCTCGCAGGGGATTCGAGGATCCATCGCTGATCGCGACAGACGGGCTCCATCCTTCCGGCAAGATGTATACGATGTGGGTGGAGAGAATTCTTGAAGCGTTAAAGCCCTAGTTGCACGGATTCGCTTACGATCAATATATGACCATGGACCACATCTTCAGGCAACACGCTTCAGGCTTCAGGCTGCAGGCATAAGACAACCCTGGACTCACTGCTCCCCTGCGCCTTTGCGGCTCCGCGGTAAACATCTCGTACTAACTCGTAACTGTAAACGTCATCAGTAACCACACGCGCCTATAGATCCACGACACAAAGCGCACAAAGACCACGAAGGCAAATGCACTAACGCTTCAATTGTATTGTCTTATCCTTGACAACGATCTCCATCGGCTCGCCGGATTCCAGAATGGTCTGAACACCTTCGGAAGACACTTTCAGCTTCATAACGCGCCCCCTGAACTCCGCCCTGAATGAATATGATTTCCACTCGTCAGGCAAGAAAGGATTGAAGTGTAATCTTCCATCCTTCACCCGCATGCCGCCAAAACCTTTTATCACGCTCATCCATGTTCCAGCCATGCTGGTGATATGGAGACCATCTTCAGTGTCGTTGTTGTAGTCATCGAGGTCGAGGCGCGCTGTTCTCACGTACAACTCGTAGGCCTTGGTCTTGTACCCGAGCTTCGACGCGAGAATCACGTGTACGCAAGGAGACAGTGACGACTCATGCACGGTCATCGGTTCGTAAAAATCAAAGTTCTTGCGGTGTTGCTCCACCGTGTAGGCGTCTTCGAAGAAGTACAGTCCCTGCAATACATCGGCCTGCTTGATGAAGCATGACCTTAAAATGCGATCCCACGACCACTTCTGATTCAGAGGTCTGTCTTCCTTCCTGAGATCCTTTACGGTGAGCAGCTCCTTGTCGAGAAAGCCATCCTGCTGAAGAAATATGCCACGCTTCGCGTCCTCGGGATAATACATCTTGGCAACGATCTCGTTCCACTTCGCTACTTCCACTGCTTCGTCGAATTTCGTTTTGCTCACGATGTCCTGATAACGCTTCGCATCATCTTTCTTTACAAAGTTGACGGCCTTTGCAGTATAGTCGAGCGTCCACGCCGCGATAGTGTTCGTATACCAGTTATTGTTGACGTTGTTCTCGTATTCGTTCGGCCCGGTTACACCTAACATCACGTACTTGTTCTGGTGCGCCGACCAGTTCACGCGCTGCGCCCAGAAGCGGCTGATGCCAATGAGCACTTCCAGTCCGTATTCGTTCAAATATTTTTCATCACCTGTATAGTTGATGTAGTCGTAGATCGCATAGGCGATAGCACCGTTCCTATGAATCTCTTCGAAGGTGATCTCCCATTCGTTGTGACATTCTTCGCCGTTCATGGTCACCATCGGGTAAAGCGCTGCTCCATCCCTGAATCCCAGCTTTTGGGCATTCTCGATCGCGCGTTGCAAGTGCTTGTACCGGTATACCAAAAGGTTTCGCGCCACCTGCTGTTCCGCTGTTGCCAGATAGAATGGAAGACAGTAGGCTTCCGTATCCCAATAGGTGCTTCCACCATATTTCTCTCCCGTAAAACCTTTCGGTCCGATGTTCAGGCGCTCATCCTCTCCTGTATAGGTTTGGGTAAGCTGAAAGATATTGAACCGTATCCCCTGCTGTGCGGCAACGTCGCCCTCTATGGTGATGTCCGATTCTTCCCACTTATGCTTCCAGATCTTTGCATGCGCCTCGAACAGCTTGTCGAACCCGTCATTGAGTGCAGCCTCGAGCACCTTCTTGCAATTCTCTGCAAGCTTGTCCTTGGGATGATTTTCCGAAGAAAGGATGGCGCCGTATTTATAGACCACCGTTTCCTTGTTCTCCTCGAGTGTAAGCTGAACCACATTCCCGGCGAATTTCTCACGCTGTTCGATATTGATGCGATCGGTCGATGCTTTTTTTCCATCCGTAGTAATCACATACCCTATGCCTGTCGTGACGTGGAAAAAAGTCTTTTTTGTTTGAGCGGTCACGATCGCGCGGCCCTCGGAAGCTTCCTTGTGCACTTCTTCCCAAAACTTTTCATCGTAATTGGAATCCTTGTTCACTACATCGGCATCTACATAGATGGACAGCGTAGCTTTCGCTGTAAAATTCAAAGGGGTCATAGAGTAGCGGATGGCACCGACCTCTCCATTCGCCATGCAGCAAAAACGTTTTGAATCTACCTTCAGCTTTTTTCCATCCTGAAAGGTGGCCACGAAGCTGCGGTGCAGGATTCCCGACTTCATATCGAGCACGCGCCGGAATTCGTCCACTTTACATTTCGCCAGGTCGAGCTTTTGGTTGTCGACCGTGACGTGAATACCGATCCAGTTTGGGGCGTTCAGCACTTTCGCGAAATACTCCGGGTAGCCATTCTTCCACCAGCCTACGCGGGTTTTGTCGGGGTAATAAACACCGGCGACATAACTGCCGCGTAAAGTTTCTCCCGAGTATTCTTCCTCGAAGTTCGCGCGCTGGCCCATGCGGCCGTTGCCGATACTGAAGATACTTTCCGATATTTTGTTGACGTGCGGGTCGAATCCGTCTTCAATGATATGCCATTCGTGATGTTTTATATAATCTTTCATAGAGTCGGTTTGGTTTGGGTCGTTAAATTCTGTTATACGGCTTCTTCAAGCTCGCTCAATGTCGAAAGTTGAAACTGGCCGGTGGTGGGCAATACGAGATTTGCTTTTCCGAGCTGGTCCTTCGAGCCTATGCCTACGCATTTCATCCCGGCAGCAAGCGCCGCTTCTACTCCAGCCTCAGCGTCTTCGAAAACGAGACAATCCGCAGGATCGATGCCGAGCTTTTTTGCGGCCAGCAGAAAAATTTCCGGATGTGGCTTTGAATGAGTGATCATGGTTCCATCGACCACGGCATCAAACTCGTTTTTTATTTGCAGGAGCTGGATAACAGTCTTTGCATTTTTGCTGCTCGAGGCGAGCGCGACCTTGTAACCGTTGGCACGGAGCTGCTGAAGCAGAGTTTTGACGCCGGGAAAGATCTCTTCCGGAGCCATGCGCTCGACATAGTCCACGAACCAGCTGTTCTTCCGGTTCGCCAGGTTCTCTTTTTCGTGTTCGCTGAGGGTAATACCTCCAAGCTCAAGGATGATCTCGAGCGAACGCATGCGGCTCACGCCTTTGAGCCTTTCGTTCAGCTCTTCCGTCAGGTTTATACCGAGTTCGTTTGCAAGTCGTTTCCAGGCGAGAAAATGATAGTGAGCCGTATCGACGATCACACCATCAAGATCAAATATGCAGGCTTTAATCACAGTTGTCAGTGTCAAGGTTTGTCTGGGGTTTAAAAATCGGGGTCAATATTAAATCGCTTATTCCTAAAATCCTCAAACTGAATAAGTTTCACTGATGATTTTGTTGGTCTCGGCCAGCGATTTAAATACTGCAAACGTTTTCCCTTGTGTTCTGAGGGCTCCCAGGGTATTGCCGTATCGTACGGCACCGATAAAATTTTTTCTGTCCTGCAGCAATCCGAAGCCTACACCGCCGGCAAACGAATCGCCACAACCCGTTGTATCGATGACGTTGCTTACGGGAACGGCAGGTACCATCACTTGTCTAATGCCCGACTTGTCTTTGGAAAACACCATCGATCCACGGGAGTCCATCGTGATGGCAAGGCATTTGATACCGTTCTTGATACAGTGCGTTGCAAATTGCAGCATCTCTTCTCCCGACATTTCCTCTTTTTCTATATCACTGCTTTCAAGCTCTTTTTTGAACCACGAAGCTCTTGACTCTTCCAGGTTCATCTTCAGCACGTCGATGAAGGGCAACCACTGGTCGCGGTCAACCCAGAATTTGAGCTTACGTTCGCCGTTGGACAGGCACGCGGTCGTGGGTCCGTGGGCATCAAAAATGATGACCGCCTTTTTGTTCTTCTTTTTGATGTACTTCAGCGTGTCGAGTGATATCTCGTAGTCGCTGATCGGAATGAATACAAATACGTCGGCATCGATGATCGGCTCTACGTCTCTTGGAAGGATCGGATCCATGAAACCGGTCTGGCGCTCGAGCCTGGTGTTCACATCCACGAATCTCAGACTGATGATATCACCCTGATCGTTTTTACAGGTGATGTGCTTCAGGTTGATGCCCGGATACCCCTTGAAAACCTCCTTCACGTTGTCGAGATCCACGTGCCTCACATGAGAAACAGGGATGATCTCGATCTGATCGCCCGCCATCACTGAAAGCGCAATGACAGGATGGGTAACACAGCCCCACTTTTGTATGAGGTCGCCCTGGTGGGTGACAATATGGTCACGAGGGATCGGACCTATCACTGCAATTTTTTTCATCTTGTTTGGGTTGAGATGTCGTTATTGAGTAATCTGTACTTCCTGAAAATCCTTAAAGCAGGCAATGGCGTTTCGTCTGTTCGCCTTATTTGCCTGTTAAAAATGCTGCACCAAAAACACCGGCACTGTCTCCGAGCGACGGACGGACAATGGGTGTATCCAGCGTGTTGTTAAAAACGTATTTTCGCACGGCATCGCGACCACGATCGTAAAGCAGATCGATATTTCCAACGCCTCCTCCTATCACGATCACATCAGGGTCGAGAATGTTGATGACAACACTCAGTGCCTTACCGTAAAATTCAACAAGGCGGAGCATCGTTCGCTGCGCTGTCGGATCGGATTTCGCCTCGGCTACAGCCACGATATCCTTGAGCGGTTTTTTATTGCCAGTCTCCTTGAAATAATATTGCTCCAGCGCTGGACCTGCTATCACTTTTTCCACACATCCGCTTTTTCCGCAGTAACACGGGCCACCGGATTCATCCAGAAAATTATGGCCCCATTCGCCGGCGATTCCCTGTAATCCGATGATTACCTTGCCATCAATCACGATACCGCCCCCAACCCCGGTTCCAAGAATGACACCGAACACGACACGTGCTTTGGGAAAATCCTCCTTTACTACACCATGCAACGTTTCCGCCAGGGCGAAACAGTCCGCGTCGTTGGCCATTTCGACCTTCGTGCCGAGAGCCTTTTCGAGGTCCTTCTTCATGGGCTTGCCATTCATCACCACCGTATTGCAATTCTTCATCGCGCCCGTCTTCGGATCGTTGGCGCCCGGCGTTCCAATGCCAATAACTTTCGGCTTCATCCCCGCTTCCTTCTTCATCAGCTCGACAAGGCTCGCAACCTGTGAAATGATATGCTCGTAACCCTGATCAGCTTCAGTGGGAACGCGATCCCGGAAAAGCACTTCCGGATCTTCTGACGATTTCAGAATGACCCCTTCTATCTTGGTGCCACCAAGGTCTATGCCCCAAAGACATTTCTCAGTGAAAGCTTTCTTCTTTTGTTTGCCCATAATCGGTTTTCCAAATTACAATAAATTCTGTTTTGACATAATCATTGCAATAGAACTATTAGAATTAATGCAGGTGAGTTATTACTTCGCTGCCGGATAGGTAGTTGTTGCCGGGTTGAACGTTCTCCACGAGTGCCAGAACTCCTGATACGATTGTATTGTCTTCAACTGGGCGTCCTTCAGTGGTCCGGAGACGGATCGTCCGCTCCAGTTCCAGATCGAGCCGGTGTTCACGTCGCGCAACTCTCCTCCGTTCAACATAAACTCGAGTGTATCGCGTTGCCAGACATGAAAGGTTATGCTATCCGGCTCAAGGGCAATCAGCAAGCTCGTTTTGCCTACACCGTCGTTGACGACCTTTTTATCTGCGAGATAGTTCCAGTCGTATGCTTTTGCCTCGCCATCGAGCCTGACGCCCACGACCCACGATTTTTCTTTCCATGAAAGGGAATCACGACCCTCGAGCGAGCTTTCCTTCGTGCCCTCATCATATTTTGAAAGTGATTCATACTCTGCGTTGAACGTTGTGTCCGGCGCCAGCACTTTGGAGAGTGGATTGGCATCAAGCCATGCGCGCAGCGTCATTTGTTGGGAAGGTATTTCATCCAGCCTGGATCCTTTCAACGGGCCGGCTATCGCCTCGCCATTCACCTGCCGCCACCAGGAGCCTGTAGTTTTATCTTCAAACATCGCGTTGAAATGATCCATACCTACAAGTCGAAAAGTCTCAGGCTTTCCGTTGACGACAGGTTTGTACACCCTGCCTGTTCTGCAGACCGTGCAGTATGTGATCAACACCGGTTGATTCCCGACCGTGTCGCTCACCTGGTGATGATAACCGATCAGCTCGATCGGGTATGCCCTGGATTCCCCGTTGATGGATACGCCGAGCACAAGCTGATTGCCCTGAATTTTTGTATCCGTACCCGATGTAAATGCTTTTGTTTTCAGCGGATAGAACATCTTGTCGGCCTGGAGCTTGTAGTTGGCCATGAGGCTGATGTAAAGTCCGATACCAATGGCGATGCCGACATACCACTTGGCAACTGTCGGTCCGGACAGAAAAAATTGAACGGTGGGTATCAGCAGGATCAGCAGTGCGATGATGCGAAGCCAGAAAATATTCTCGTGCAGGAACCAGGCAAGCTCTATGGTTTCGTCGTGCTGACTGCCAGGAAAAGGCATGATGAAGTAGATCCTTGCGACCTCTATCGCAATCCAGAGAAATAGCCCGACAACAAATTGAATGGTTCTTCTAGCCATGGTTTTTGAACGAAGTTATTTTATCGATAAAGTTATTTAATGATGCCAGCTCGGCAAGACGTTGCTGTTCCGGCCATTTCAGGAGATCTTTCATCAAAACGGAAATATGCTCCCTATACATTTCAACTCTCGCAAGGTTGAAGTAAACCATTCCGGTGCGTCTGTTAAAAAAGTCGGGAAGCGAAACAACCATCTCATGCTCGAAACAGAATTGAAGCTCCGATTCGATCAGGGCCTTAGCCGGGTCCGACAATGATTCCTTCGACTTGAGTATGGAAATGATCTGATCGGCTTGCCTGCCATAGGTGTGTACAAGGTACTCAGTCTCCTGCTCCAGTCGGAAAACCTTGAGCGTGTGCCTTACAGACATCAGGTATTTCCGGACGCTCTTCCAGTTGTTGAAATCTGCGCCGGTGAGCTTCACGGTAGCGGTGGTCGTCCTGGAAAATTTATGGATTGGAAAATACTTTTTGATGACCAGGTTCACCACACGTTCCGACATCTTGCGGTAACCCGTCAACTTTCCACCGGCGATGGAGATCAATCCCGTTGCCGACTCGAATATCTCGTCTTTCCGCGAAAGCTGCGAAGCCGACTTTCCTTCCTCATGGATCAGGGGTCGGAGACCAGCCCAGCTTGATTCGATGTCGCGCAACGTTAATCCTACTGTCGGAAAGGTTGCATTCACTGCATTGATCAGATATTCGGCATCTTTCCGGTCGGCGTAGACTTCTTCGAGGCTTCCCTGATAGTTCGTATCGGTGGTCCCGATATAAGTGGTTCGTCCGCGGGGTATCGCAAAGATCATCCTGCCATCATCGACGTCAAAGTAGATCGACTGCGATACGGGAAAACGCGAACGCGGCACGACGATGTGCACGCCCTTGGTAAGGTGTAACCGTTTTCCGATCCTTGATTTGTTGAGATCCCTCAGCTCGTCAACCCAGGGACCCGCCGCATTGACGATAGCCCTGGCCTTGACCGTGATGGCTGCAGCCGTAAGTTCATCCGTCGCCAGCACGGCATTGACCTTTCCATCAGACCCATATCCGAACCCGGTGGCCCTGACGTAGTTCAAAAGGGTTGCGCCCAGCCTATGCGCGGTCTTGACGATCTCGATGGTCAACCTGGCGTCGTCTGTCCTGTATTCGGCATAGATCGCTCCTCCCTTGATATCGTCTTTCTTCAGCAGAGGCTCATATCTCAGCGTCCGCTTCCGTGTGAGCATTCGCCTTTGATCCTGCGGTTTCACACCGGCGAGATAATCGTAGATCATCAGTCCGATAGAGGTCAGCCAGTAGCCCAGGCCTTTTTTCTCCGACAAGGGCAGAAGCATTTTTTCCGGGATCACCAGATGCCGCGCCAACCGGTGGACTATTGCCCGCTCGCTCCCTACTTCCTTTACCAACCCGAACTCGAGCTGTTTCAGATATCGCAGGCCGCCATGGATCAGTTTTGTCGAGCGACTACTGGTGCCGGACGCAAAATCATTCTTTTCGATCAGCGCAGTTTTGAGACCACGGGCGGCAGCGTCCAGCGCTATTCCAGCACCCGTGATACCTCCGCCGATGATCAGAAGGTCGAAAGTCTGGTCTCCCAGCTGGTGGAGTATCTTGTCGCGTTCGCTGATAGAGAAACGATTCACGGTAATCAATAGTCAATGGTCAGTAGTCAGTAGACAATAGTCAGTGTCAGTAGTCAATGGTCGAGGGGTAGTTGATCGATTAGGTGACCTCTCGCATACCCATTTACCAATGCCTATTGACTTTTGACTATTCTCCACCCAATATAGTTCTTCTTATTTTATACTTCGCGCAAATCCGTTCCGCACGTTTATCCAGGGCTGCAAGATATTGCCTGGCAGGACCATAAAATCCATTGTACAGCTTTTCATATTCGGGTATCAACGCAGGATACTTACGTTCCAGAAATTTGTGGTAGAGTACCTTACTTGACGCAGGGTCTGAACCAAAGAGCGTCAGACCACCGATGAAAATATAATCTGCACCATGGTCCTTCGCGGCTTCAACCATTTGTTCCATTTGCTGATCCGAATCACTGATGAATGGCAGAAGGGGAATGCAATTCACCCCTACCGTTAGACCTGCCTCCCTGCATTTTCTCATCGTCTCAAGTCTCTCGACAGGGCCTGGAGCTCCCGGTTCAAGCGTATCGGAGATTGTTTTGTCAAGGGATGATAACGAAAACGACACGAATACACCACGGGTCAATTTATCCCTGAGATCCGCAGCATGGAGTGCCTCCCTGTCAATTTCCCTCAACAGTTCGATGTCCCGGAGGATACCCGTTGATTTGGTGATCATCATTACCGGAAACCGATGCTTCAGGATCATCTCCAGGCAGCTACGCGTGAGCATGAAACGATCTTCTGCCCTGATGTAGGGATCGGTCGCAGAGGCAAGCGCGATGATGCCGTATTGCTCTTTCTTCGTTCGAAAGAGGAGCTGGCGATCGAGAACTTCGGGGGCATTGATCTTCGCGGCAAGGCCTTCTTCCATATTCTCACCGTACTTGCTTCCCCGGATATAGCAGTACTGGCAATTGAAGCTGCAACCCTCGTAGGGATTGAGCGTGTAGTCGTCGAGAAACCAGCTATCGCGATGTTTCTTTTTGTTCAGAACGGACTTGATGACGATTTCGCGGATCATGATTCTAACTCTGGGTTACAGCCTCGTCGCGGATTTGGGCTGCAGGCTGCTCGCTTCAGGCTGCAGGCATTTCGTACACCCCCCGCATGTCGTGTATTGTTTACCTGCATGGCATCTAAAATCAAAAATCGGCAATCAGAAATCTTAAATCGCATCCCACCATGCGAACTCACAACTCACGCCCTTACTCCACTTCACGTTGATTTCGCGGATCATGATTCTAACTGTATCTGGCTGCAGCCTCGTCTCGGATTGGGCTGCACGCTTCAGGCTGCAGGCATTTCGTACAACCCCCGCATGTCGTGTATTATTTACCTGCATGGCATCTAAAATCAAAAATCAGCAATCAGAAATCTTAAATCATTTCCACCACGCGAACTCATAACTCATGCCTATTATTCCACCCATCCAAGTGTCCGCTGCACCGCCTTCTTCCAGCCTTTGTACAGCTTCTCACGCTGCGTGTCGTTCATGGCAGGCTCAAAACATTTCTCGATCTTTCGGTTTCGGACGATATCTTCCTTTTTCCACAGACCGATCTGAATTCCTGCAAAGTAAGCTGCGCCCATTGCCGTCGACTCGATGACTTCAGGCCGTTCGACCTTTGTTCCCAGAATATCGGATTGAAATTGCATGAGGATGTTGTTGGCGCAGGCACCGCCATCCACCTTGAGTGAAGAAAGCTTCAACCCGGCGTCTTCCTGCATGGCGTTGAGAATGTCCTTGGTTTGATACGCGAGTGACTCGAGCGTCGCCTTGATGATATGATCCTTTCCGGTGTCGCGCGTAAGCCCGAAGATGGCGCCGCGGGCATACATGTCCCAGTAAGGCGCACCCAATCCCGCGAAGGCCGGAACGACATAGACATCATTTGAACCAAGGGCCTTGGCCGCGAAATATTCCGAATCTTTCGATTGGTCTATCAAGTGCATGCTGTCACGCAACCACTGGACTGCTGCGCCGGCAATAAACACACTTCCCTCCAACGCGTATTCGACTTTATTGTGAAGTCCCCAGGCAATGGTTGTGATGAGCCCGTTTTTGGAATGCTGGATCTTACCACCCGTATTCATGAGCATAAAACAGCCTGTACCGTAGGTATTCTTGGCCATTCCCGGCTCGAAGCAGGCCTGACCAAAAAGGGCGGCCTGCTGATCGCCCGCCACTCCTGCGATGGGGATCTTTTTTCCGCCGATGTCGTAAGTACCGAAGTCTGCCGCCGAAGGTTTTACTTCGGGCAACATCGACGCCGGAATGCCGAGCGCTGAAAGGAGCTTCGTGTCCCATCGCAGGTCCCGGATGTTGAAAAGCATGGTCCTGGATGCATTCGTATAATCTGTGACATGAACCTTCCTATCGGTCATGTTATAGATCAGCCAGGTGTCGATCGTCCCGAACGCCAGCTCGCCTTTTAACGCTCTTTCCCTGGCACTGGGAACATTATCAAGGATCCACTTGATCTTGGTACCTGAAAAGTAGGAGTCGATCACAAGGCCCGTATTTTCCTTTACATAAGGCTCAAGCCCTTTGGATTTAAGGTCCTCACAAATGGGCGCCGTACGTTTATCCTGCCACACGATGGCGTTGTATATCGGCTGACCAGTTGCGCGGTCCCACACCACGGTTGTCTCCCGTTGATTGGTGATCCCGATGCCGGCAATGGAAGATGGAGAGACCTTGTGATCGGACATGACCTTCTGCAACGTGCCCAACTGAGTCGAGAGGATCTCCATGGGATCATGCTCAACCCATCCTGACTGCGGAAAGATCTGGCGAAATTCCTGTTGCGCGATGCCGGCGATCTGGCCGTTCTCATTGAACAAAACCGTTCTGGAACTCGTGGTTCCCTGATCGAGGGCGAGGATATATTTTTCAGCCATGAGACTTAAATAAACAGGACGTTATACAGCCATGAACCAAGCAGTCCGCCGAGCAACGGTCCAACCACCGGTATCCAGGCATAGCTCCAGTCCGAAGCTCCCTTGCCAGGTATGGGAAGGATAAAGTGTGCGATACGCGGTCCGAGGTCACGTGCCGGGTTGATAGCGAAACCGGTAGTCGAGCCAAGGCTCAGGCCGATCGATACGATCAGCCCCCCGATGACGAGGGGATTCAAACCATCGGCAAAATTGTTGGCGCCGATGAATCGCAGTGCGAGCACCAGCACCATGGTGGCAAACGCTTCGTTAAAAAGATTTACGCCGACAGAACGTATTGCAGGACCGGTACTGAACACGGCAAGCTTTACGCCCGGATCCGTTGTGCGTTCCCAATGAAGAATGTAGTAAAAGTATACTACGACCGCACCGGCAAACGCTCCCGCGACCTGCGCCAGAATGTAGCCCAAAACCTGGTTCGCAGGGAAATCACCATTTACAAAAAATGCCAGTGTAACGGCTGGATTCAGGTGCGCCTGGCTGATCCTCCCGACAGCGTATATGGCCAGCGTTACGGCAAGACCCCATCCGAACACGATGGTGAGCCATCCCGCATTCTCCGCTTTTGTTCCGCGCAGCACCACCGAGGCAACAACGCCATTTCCCATGACAATAAGCAGCATGGTACCGAGAAATTCAGCAAGGTATGGGGACATAATGGTTTGGTTAAGTCAAATTTCAGAACTGCCTGCCGTCAGGGCAGGTTTCATGATTTCAAATTTCAAAATTTCAGATTTCAAGTTGGCCTCTGGAGTTCCAGGATTACAATCTGAGATCTGGAATTTGGAATCTGAAATCAATCGTGCTCTTGCCGCGATCGACAGGGCTACTTATTTTCAGGCGATAATTTTCAATGTTACGCACACCTCAACGATCCTGCAACTGATAGCTTTCCTTCAGAAAGGCCAATGCTATCCCATTCGTCCACCCAAAACCGTCCTGATTGGGATATTCTCCCCCGCCTGCGATCAACGTAGTGTCCATCACATTGTATTTCTCCATCATCTTGCCGGTGGCTTCGTAGACGCGGATGTTCTGGCGCAGCCATCTCGACCGCACTTCGCCGGCAAGTTTTTCTACCTGGTAGTTCTTCAGGCCTTTGTACGCAACCCATTGCAACGGCGCCCAGCCATTCGGGGCGTCCCATTGCTGATCCGTATCGACAAGTGTAGTCACCAGTCCTCCCTGCTTCAAAAATTCTTTCTCAAGTGTGCCTGCCGCTTTTTCGGCGATGTCCTTCGGCACCATTTGAAAAAATAATGGGTACATGCCGGCCAGTGATTTGATACCGGTGCGGCTATTGGCCACGAAGTCGTAGTCGGTGAAGAAGTTCGTCCCGGGGTCCCAGCAAAATGTGAGCAGAGCCCTTCCCCTGTCTCTGGCGCGCTGATTGTAAACACGGGCTTCCTCCGGTTTACCACGCTGAACATATCCCCTCGCAATCATTTTCTCAAGATGCGCCATCAGACAATTCAGGTCCACGGGAACGATCTCCGTGGTGTGTATCGTTTCCATCGACTTTCCGTCGCGCAACCAGCGGCTGCTGAAGTCCCACCCTGATTCCGCTGCCGACCGGATGTCACGGTAAACTCGTTTTGAATCGCCGCCCACTTTCTGAGCCAGCGCGAGATCTTCCTTGTAGGCTTCAGGTCTCGGGATATCTCCCTTGTCGTAATACCTGTTCATCAATGTGCCATCGCCAAGCAATACAACATGTTCGAACGCATCCCCGGGATGTTTCAGGGAGTCTGAACCATTCATCCAGAAGCGATATTCCTTCAGCATCGCATCGAGATAGTGATCCGCAGCCAATGAATCGTAATCTTCAAGCTCGCGTACGATCAGGGAAAAGAATGGTGGCTGTGACCGGGTGAGGTAATAATTCCGGTTTCCATTCGGAATGAACCCGATCGTGTCGATGAGGTGTGAAAAATTCCTGACCATGTTCTGAATGAGATCGTAACGCTTTTGCGACTTCAATCCGAGAATGGTGAAATAGCTATCCCAATAGTATATCTCTGAAAACCTGCCCCCGGGCACCACATAATCATAGGGAAGCGGGATCAAAGAGGATCTTGGCTCGACCTGATCTGCCTTGCGGGTCAAAATGGGCCACAGGCGGGTAAGGTGCTCCTCCATAACGAGTGTCGTGTCGGTGGCAAAAGTCGATTTCGGTCTTACCGGAAGATCGAAGTTGAGGTGCACAAATTCATTCAGGTCGAAATCAGCTGTACTCTTCACTTTTTCATAGTCAGCCAGGATCTGTTCGATGTCGCGTTTCGGCGTGCAGTCGACAAATGTTTTCGAGTCGGGGAATATTCCCTTTGTTTGCACATCGTGAAACAGGGAAGATGCGTAAAAATCCGCCGGTGCCGACTCCTTCTGCTCCACTACTCCACAGCTGATTGTGACCATCATGATGATTGGGATGAGTTTATTTTGCATGAGCGACTTCTTCTCGTCTGGTTTTGAGTTTGGTTGACAGGTATTCACCCAACGCGCGTCCTTCTACTATACCATTTTCTATTGCAGGCCTGTAGTGAATGCCACCATACATCCGGCTGATGGCTGCCTCTTCCGACGCTTCTATAAACGACTTGAACGATCTCGCCGGAATACCGAACTCGACCTCCGTGGAGTCGGTAAACGCAAAATTATCACCGAACATTTTGGTCAGCGTCACGGCAGAGGCGGAAGAGATCACGCTATGTCCGCTGGTATATTCCGGGAAAGGGGGCGTCTGAAGCACGGGCGCCCAGTTCTCGTCAATGTATTGATTGATGTAGGTCTCGGGCCTGATGAGCCGCGACCGGTATTTTTCATCCCAGCAGCTTATAAATCCGTCGACAAGCGCAAGAGAAACCCTTACGTATGCGTCCATTGACTTCACAAAATCGGCTTTGGATTTTTTGCAGGCTACATTGGTAATATTCATCCAGTGCCCGCCGGGAGAGATCTTCTTGGTGGCAAACATGACGTGCCCTTTTACATTCATCATGAACGGATTGCAATCCCAGAACGATGCGATGGTGCGCTGCTCCTCCGAAATATTCTTTCCTATCTCGAAGACCTCATAGGCCTCCTTGTAGAACTGGCTGCCTTTCTCTTTGGAGAACGGCGTGGGCGGTACCGGCTTGAACTGGCCTGCCGAGTCAATGGCGAATGTTCTTATTTTGTTCCAGTGCGGTTCAACGGCATCCATATACGCCGGTGGGGTGGGCTTCCATGTGGCCTCGCTCGATTCGATGCTGTACTTAGCAAAGGATCGGCTTTGCTTGTAGTTGTCCTTTGTCGACCAGGCAAGAACGTGTTCGGCTACCTTGTTGCCATAGGCAATCGAACGATCGAAAACCTCGTCGGGAATTCCCGTTTCGTGTACTTCGTTCATGAGGGTTTCATAGAAGGCGTCCATCTTGTCTTCCGAGAAGACCAATGTACGTCCCACCTTGAACATCGCCTGCAACGATGCCAGCTCATACGAATATTCAACACCTTCATCGGGCTTCGGAACTTCAGGGAGACCATTGACCTGACCAGCCAATGATCGGTACTCAGGTCGTCCGGGTATAACAGCCTCGTATCCGGCGACACTCATGTAGGCGTATATCCTTGACGCAACGGGAGGAGAAAAGATGTCGTGAACGATTACGTCTGTTACCTGCTTGACGGTGCGGTGTAAAAAATCGGGATTCTCCATCCTCTTCTTCCAGGCACCTTCTGGCTCGCATGAGCAGATCAGCAGCACGATGCCGGGAATAAACATCAGAAACTTCTTCATAGTGGGTTATAGCTTTACCAAAAGTACCAAATCTCCGATTTAAAAATGAAGGAGATCCGACACTTCCGTTACTTAACTGTAAAATCTTTATCGTCAGCTCCGGCACCTTTGATCTGCACGGACCTCCACTTCGTTGGAAGGCCACTTTTCAACTGCTCCACTCCCTTATCCGTGATCTGCAATCCTCCGAAACCAAAAATGATCGCCTGGAGCATTCCCCCGGCACCGGTAGCAAAATAAGGATTGGTACCACCGGCAGTTTCGGCCAGCACGCCAAATGGCGGAACTTCATTGGGCTTATAGCTTTTGACAAACAACTCGTACGACTTCTGGGGATTGCCCAGACGCGAATACAAGGTGGCCAGTACAGAGTTTCCCATGGCCGGGCCGTTGACCGACA
>CBHTUB010000016.1:0-28139 GCA_966095595.1 uncultured Chryseosolibacter sp.
ATCCCTGCCCGTCCGGCAGGCGGGGTCAATCAGCAATCATAAATCATGACCCTGCTATATCGGCAATGCCTAAACTTTTTACCGGACACTAGTAATTCCAGATTTCAGGATTTCAGATTCGCGGACTGTGATGCCTAACTTAAAATTTGAGATCATGAGATCTGGAATTTAAAACGGCGCATCATCATCGTCTCTCATCGGAGGCAATGGCGGCATTGGCGGTTGATCGTCCGTGTTAAACGCTGAGTTCAACTTACTTTCGCGGGTAACCATTCCCGAGAAAGGATTGTCGTATGAGGCTGGTCCATCGAGATCGGCAAACTTGGTGAACTTACCGATGAACTTGAGCTTGGCGGTGTCGGTGGAACCGTTCCTGTGCTTGGCCACGATCACCTCCCCCACGCCTTGTGTAGGCATGCCGTCTTCATCAACGGTAATCTTATAGTACTCAGCACGATAAAGGAACATCACGATATCGGCATCCTGTTCGATGGAACCCGATTCGCGGAGATCTGAAAGCTGTGGTCTCTTGTCGCCGCCACGTGTTTCAACACCACGGCTTAGCTGTGAAAGGGCAAGAACGGGCACGTTCAATTCTTTGGCTATACCTTTCAACCCACGCGAGATCGACGCGATCTCCTGTTCGCGGTTACCACCCTGATCGCCGCGCATAAGCTGCAGATAGTCGATCACGATGATCTGGATATTGTGTTCTGCCTTCAGACGTCTTGCCTTTGCCCGGAGCTCGAGCATAGAAAGCGCAGGGGTGTCGTCTATGAATATCGGGGCGGAGGAAAGCCTGCTGGTTTTGTGAACAAGCTGTTGCCACTCGAAGTCGGCAAGGTTCCCTTTTTTGATCTTTTCACTGTCCAGCTCTGCCTCTGCGGAGATCATCCTGTTAACAAGCTGAACAGAAGCCATTTCCAGTGAGAAAATAGCCACGGGGATCTTGAAGTCGACCGCAGCATTTCGCAATGCAGAGACGACGAACGCGGTCTTACCCATACCGGGACGCGCAGCGATGATGACGAGGTCGGAACGTTGCCAGCCGGAGGTGATACGGTCGAGGGCTGTGAAACCGCTTGGTACGCCGGTCAGACCATCCTTGTGTTCCTTCAACATCTGAAGTTCCTGTATCGCCTTGGCCATCAGGTTCTTCATGTTGTCGTAGTTCTTGCGCAGGTTGGAGTCCGAGATCTCGAACACGGATTGCTCGGTCTTGTCCAG
The DNA here is from genome assembly GCA_966095595.1 of uncultured Chryseosolibacter sp. Classification (GTDB taxonomy): domain Bacteria; phylum Bacteroidota; class Bacteroidia; order Cytophagales; family Cyclobacteriaceae; genus Chryseosolibacter. The sequence goes on from CBHTUB010000016.1 coordinate 1,228, forward strand.
GAGCTCAAAGACGTCCGTAGTATCTTCAAAAGCGTCGTTGTGGATCTGGGAAGCAACTTCGATCAGCTTGCGCTTGATTGCCATTTCCATGATCACGCGGGCGTGGAACTCGATGTTGGCAGCCGAGCTCACCTTTGCCGTGAGTTCAGCGATCACGTATGCGCCACCTACCAGTTCTATCTTGCCATTCTTTCGGAGCTGGTGGACCACCGTCCGCATGTCTACGGGTTCCGAATCCTTAAAAAGGTCAAGGATGGCCTGGTAAATTTCCTTGTGGGAATCTTTGTAGAAATGCTCGGGCTGAAGGAACTCAACGACAGCGTTAAGCGCATTTTTCTCGAGCATGAGCGCACCCAGAACCGCTTCCTCGAGATCAAGTGCCTGAGGTGGCAGTTTACCTAAACCTTCCGTGATCTCTCGCGGAATCAACTTGTTAGACTTACTACTTAACCTCAGAGACGTTGATCTGCCTTTCTCCATACAGTGGTTGTTGTACGTGTGTTTTAATTGTTAAGGGGGACAAACGTAATCATGAGATCGCTTACTCTTCCCTTAACTGCCCACAACTTGTTAACAAAGGATACACACATTCAATGTGAATAACTCATATCGGATTGACAACTAGTGTCGAAATGTTGCGGCGAGGCTCAAACCGACTTGAAGTCTAATCAAATAATAATCAGGAGATCAGGCATCCAGGGGATTTTCAAACAACAAACATTTTCCTTTATTTTAAGCGGAATTTGAGTATGCATAAAAAACAGAAGATTCATTTTATAGCTATCGGGGGCAGTGTGATGCATAACCTGGCGATAGCCCTGAAAGAAGCTGGACATCAGATCAGCGGATCGGATGATGAGATCTTCGAACCTTCCAAATCGGCCCTCGCCAAACATGGATTGCTTCCCGCAAAGGAGGGCTGGTATCCTGAGAAACTGGCGCCGGATACCGACATCGTTATGCTGGGCATGCATGCCTCAAAGGACAACCCGGAATTGCTTAAATCACAGGAACTTGGGTTAAAGATCTATTCGTTCCCCGAGTACATCTATGAGCATGCCAAAGACAAGCAGCGCATCGTCATAGCAGGAAGCCATGGCAAGACAACCATCACTGCCATTCTTATTCACGTGCTCACCCATTGCAAGAGAAAGTTCGACTATGTGATCGGCGCCCGTGTCCGTGGAATTGAAAACACCGTTCGTCTGTCAAATGACGCTCCGATCATCATTATAGAGGGCGATGAATACCTGTCGTCGGCCCTGGATCCGACACCGAAATTCCTGAGATATCAGCATCATATCGGATTGATCAGCGGCATCGCGTGGGATCATTACAATGTTTTCCCGACGGATGAGGAATATGTAAAGCAATTTGATCTTTTTGCGGACCAAACCCCGAAGGGCGGCATCCTGGTGTATTGTGAACAGGATCCCATGGCCCTGATGATCGGCAAAAAGGAAAGGGTCGACGTTACCGAGGTGGCATATAAGAGCCATCCTCATACGTCAGACAACAACGGCCAATTCTATCTTACCGACGGAAAGGAAAAGCATCCCATAAAGATCTTCGGAGGTCACAACTATCAGAATATCAGCGGGGCGAAGGAAATATTGAAGAAGATCGGGATTACCAACGCCCAGTTCTTCCAGGCCATGACCACATTCGAGGGAGCGGCGGGCAGACTGGAGATCATCAAGGAAAACAACTCATCGACTATCTATAAGGACTTTGCACATGCACCTTCAAAGGTAAAGGCAACGGTGAAGGCGGTGAAGGAAATTCATCCGTCAAGGGACCTGGTGGCTTGCGTGGAGCTGCACACGTACAGCAGTTTGAATAAGAAGTTTCTGCCTCAGTATAAGGACAGCCTCAAGAATGCGCAGATGCCAATCGTTTATTTCAACCCGGCAAAGGTTGCAGCAAAAAAACTTGAAGCCCTTTCGGAGAACGATATTAAAGCTGCGTTTGCAAATCCTTCACTTACCGTGTTTGACGATGCTGCAAAGCTTCAGCAATTTTTGAAGGGACAGACCTGGAAAAACAAAAATCTTTTAATGATGAGCTCAGGAAATTTCGGAGGCATCGACATCAAGGATTTGTCCGACTCCCTACTTTCGTAAATATCTCAATCACGCTGACATGGCGTGAAAGCCCAATTAGTAATGAAACTGAATCTCAAGAATCCTCTCTGTTTTTTCGATATCGAAAGCACAGGGACAAACATCACACACGACCGCATCATCGAAATATCCGTCATCAAGGTGATGCCGAACGGCGAGGTGCTGCGCAAGACTAACATGGTCAATCCAACCATACCGATCCCGGCTGAAAGCTCAGTGTTCCATGGGATTTACGACGACGATGTCAAAGACAAGCCCACGTTTAAAGAGCTTGCCAGGGAATATGCGAAGTTCATCGAGGGAGCTGACCTGGCAGGATTCAGCATTGTCAAGATGGATGTTCCGATGCTTGTCGAAGAGTTCATCCGTGCAGGGGTGGATTTCGACTACCAGCGTAAAAAGATCGTCGATTCTCAAAAGATCTTTCACCTCATGGAAAAGCGGACGCTTGCCGCAGCCTATCGGTTTTATATCAACAAAGAGTTGAGCGATTCCCATAGCGCTGAAGCAGACACGGAAGCTTCAATGGAGGTGTTGCTTGCCCAGATCGAAAAATACGACGGCCAGGATGTTACCGATGCCTCCGGAAAAAAGATAGGCGTGATCAAAAACGACGTCGATGTTCTCAGTAAGCTTATCTCCGACGACATGGTGGACCTTGCCGGCAGAATGATCAAAAACGATAAAGGCGAAGAGATCTTCAACTTCGGAAAACACAAGGGAAAACGGGTGATCGACGTATTCAAGATCGAGCCGGCCTACTACGACTGGATGATGAACGGGGATTTTCCTCAGGATACCAAACGCAGGCTCACCGAGATCAAGCTTCGGGGATTCAAGCGATAATATCACTCATATCTCAGCGAGTCCACCGGATTGGTCTTCGCTGCTTTCAGCGTCTGATAGCTTACTGTCATCAGCGCGACGGCAAGTACGCTAATGGCAGCTACGATAAAAACGTCGGCCGAAATGTCGGTCCTGTACGGAAAGGATTGTATCCACCTGTTCATGAGGTACCACACCATGGGCGTCGCAAAGAGCGCGGATAGCAGGACAAGCTTTGCGTATTCGCGGGAGAGCAGCACAAATATTCCATTCGATGTCGAACCCAGGGCCTTCCGAATGCCGATCTCCTTCGTGCGTTGAATAGCGTTAAATGCGCTCAGTCCAAACAATCCCAGGCAGCCTACAACCACCGCGAACACCGAGAACATCGTGAAAAGCTTGCCGAATTTTTTCTCGTTGGCGTATTGATTGTTGAAGAACTCATCAAGGAAAAAGTACTCGAACGGATTGCCGGGAAATGCTTTCGCCCATGATGATCTCACATGTGCGATCGTCCGGGCAAGGTCCGTTGTCCCGACCTTTATCGAGTAGAACTCGCCGCGATACGGCGAGCAGTAAAATAAAGTTGGTTCCAAAGCTTTTTTCAGGGAAACCTGGTGATAGTCGTTTACCACACCCACAACGATGGCGCTCCATTGATATTGAGGGATGGATAATGTCTGACCAAGCGCGTCATCCGGTTTCTGATAACCAAGCAACTTCGCTGCTGATTCCGTGATGATGATCGAAGTATCCGGATCATCGGTGTACTGTTCGGAGAAATTTCTGCCGGCGATCAGCTTCATCCCAAAGACATCGATAAAATTGTAGTCCATACTATTGAAGCGCGTAGAGACGAGCTTGTCATCCGATGCTCCGTACGGTTTCACCATCGCCTTGTACTCTCGCTGTTTACCCGGTATGGTAATGGAAGCCGATAGACCCTTCACCGCTGGGGACTTATTGACTTCGTTCCTGAAGACATCGATTGCCGAATTGAACTCGGCCTCTTCCCTGGGCGAGATGCCCGGTCTTTCCACCACCATAACCTGATCGATGTTCAATCCGATCTCTCTCTTCATCATAAAATTCAATTGGCGATGCACGATGAGCGTAATGGCGATCAGTCCGATGGAAGCCGCGAACTGCACGACGACCAATGACTTCCGCAGCATGATACCTCCCGAGCTGTTCTTCAGCTTTCCCTTCAAGACCGTAACAGGTTTGAATGATGCCAGTACGAACGCGGGATACGCGCCGGAGAGAATTGTGCCGGCGAGCCAAAGAGATACCGTTATTGCCAGGAACCAGTTTTGAAAAACGCTGTCGATCGTAAATTCAACACCCGTCAGCGAATTGAATGATGGCATTGCCACCAAGACAATCACCAGTGCGGAAAGGATCGAGATGAGGTTGACAACAGCTGACTCTGCCAGAAATTGCCGGATGAGCTGCCCCCGGAAAGCGCCCATTACTTTTCGTACGCCGACCTCCTTTGCCCGTTCAAGGGCCCTGGATGTAGAGAGATTGACATAGTTGATCCAGGCTATCGCAAGCACAAGGACACCAACGATGGTCATGAATAGCACGATCCTTGCGTCGCCATTGGGCTCGGGCTCTTCCGACAAGTTTGAAGTCAGGTGTATGGATTCCAGGGGCTGCAGGAACAGCACGTCCCGTTGATTCCGCTCTTTCAGACCAGGGCTGTATTGATCTACCACGCTCGCGAACTTTGACTCGAGGCTTTTGATGTCGGTACCGGGACGCACTTTCACAAAGGTGTACATATCCTTGCGCTGCCAGCTTTCATTATAGCGAACCAGGGCACGCTCAAATCGCCCGAACAACGTCTCATAGGAAAACAGCACCTCGAACTTCAAATGCGTATTGGAAGGAAGGTCCCTGAATACACCTGTGATCTTCACAAGCTCGTTATTGTAATCGTCGTCCTGGAGCCGTAGTGTTTTACCGAGCGGGTCCTCATTACCGAAGTACATTTTTGCGTACTTCTCCGAGATGACTGCCGTGAAAGGATCGGCCAATGCCGTGCGGGCATCACCTGCTGCCATTTCATAACCCATCAGTGGGAGGAATGATGAATCGGCATAGAGGAATTTTCGGTGTTTCAATGCAATCGGATCGAGTTTCGCCTCTTCATTGGTGATGATCACATTGTTCTTATATCCCATGTTATACAATCGCGCATAACCGGTTATTTCCGGAAGCTCTTTTGCCAGTGCAGGGCCGGCGCCGGGATAATTCTCGGCACTCGAAAAAACCTTCTCTCCGTTTACGTGGCTGGAGAGTGCGACGCGGTAGATGTTCTGGCGATCCGGGATAAAATTCTCATAGCTTCGTTCAAACTGCACGTAAAGCGCGATAAGCATGAACACACTCATGCCGATGGATAACCCCAGAATATTAAGAAAGGAAAAGAACTTGTTTTTGGCCAGGCTTCGGATGGCTGTCAGGAAGATGTTACGGATCATAGGGAGGCAGGTTCGTTCATATTTAAAGACTGGTAAAATCCGAAAAGGTTACAAACAATCGCTCAAACTTTGTGGCGGTCGACGGGCTCCATGGTTTCTGCAACTCCGGCCACAGGGGATGCAAAGAAAAAGTCAGGCTTATCTTGCCTGACTTTGAAAGTGATGTAAGAATTCGATCAGTTCTTCCTGTAATATTTCATCGCATCGGGGATCTGCGCCTTGAGATCGGCGATACGTGTAGAATGGGAAGGGTGAGTTGACAGCCATTCGGGAGGTGCATTGCCACCGCTCATCTGCTCCATTCGCTCCCAGAAACTTACAGCCTGGTTGGGATCGTATCCGGCCATGGCCATGAAGATGAGACCGATCTTATCGGCTTCGGACTCGTGTTGTCTGGAGAATTTGAGCATCCCGATCTGCGTACCCATACCAACGGCCTGCATCAGCAACTGCTTCGTCATCGTCGGATTCTGGCCCATCGCCGCCCCTATTGTGCTAAGTCCCATGTTGGCGACCAGCCCCTGGCTCATTCGTTCACGGCCATGGTTGGCAATCGCGTGCGCGACTTCGTGCCCCATTACAACGGCAACACCAGCTTCGTCCTTGCATATCGGCATAATACCCGTGTAAAAAGCCACCTTGCCTCCCGGCATGCACCAGGCGTTTACGGTCTTTGGATCGTCGATCAGGTTGAACTCCCATTTGAAACCGTCGAGTTGAGACGACAGATTGTTATCGGCCATATATTTCTCTACCGCGCGCTGAATCTTCAGACCAACGTTCTTTACCATCGCTGTCTGGTTTTGATCAGACGAAAGCTTCGCATTTCTTACGATAGAATCATATTGTTGATTGACCATCGGGATGATCTCGGCATTTGACACCAGGTTCAACTGCTGACGCCCCGTTACGGGTACGTTCGAGCACGCATAGATGAATAGACCGAGCAGAGTTAATATGAATGCGTTTTTAAGCATAGTACTTTTTTTGGTTAGTTTTCAATATCTGCGATATGATGTTTTACTAGATTTATACCAGATTTTGCACCAAATTAAATAATCGATGAGAATTTTCGCTATCGGCCGAAATTATGTTGAGCATATCAAAGAACTGAACAACGAAAGGCCCGATGAGCCGGTGATCTTCACCAAACCCGACACAGCTGTCCTAAAAAATAACTCGCCATTTTATTACCCTGATTTCTCCCAGGACATACATCATGAAGTGGAACTTGTATTAAGGGTCTGTAAAGAAGGTAAGAATATCCAGGAGAAGTTTGCCGGCAAGTATTACGACAGCATCGGCATTGGCATCGACTTCACGGCACGCGACTTGCAGCAGAAGGCGAAGGAAAAGGGTTTGCCCTGGGATATCGCCAAGGGGTTTAATGGTTCGGCGCCTGTTTCCGATAAATTTTTGCCGGTTGGCTCGTTTGCCGACTTAGGAAATATTAACTTCTCATTAAATATTAATGGGGAATTAAAGCAACAGGGGAACACTTCACTCATGCTTTTCGGTTTCAACTATATAATTTCCTATCTGTCGAAATTTTTTACGCTGCGGACCGGTGATTTGATTTTTACGGGCACACCAAAAGGTGTCGGCCCTGTCAAGGTTGGAGATAAGCTATCGGCATACATTGAAGATGAAAAACTATTGGAGTTTGAGATTAAGTGAGATTGTCACCGTGTTGGTGATAAGTCCGATCCTTTCGTTTGCTCAGTTCAGTCCTCCTGAAGAAAAGTTTGTGTCGGAGGAACGCTACCTGTACCCTGTCAATCCGGGGCAACCTGGCTCGTTGGCAGGAACGATGGGCGAGCTACGCACAACACATTTCCACTCAGGCATCGACATCCGGACCAACAATAAGGTGGGCTTTCCGGTACTCGCTTCCAAAAGCGGTTATATATCGAGGGTCACATCGACTCCGTCCGGCTATGGAAACGTGCTCTACATCACGCATCCCGACGGCAATACTACCTTGTATGCCCATCTTAACAAGTTCCTCGGAAAACTGGGACAGACTGTGTTAAGGGAGCAATACAATGCGAAGTCAAATTCTGTCGATCTCTATTTTCAGCCACATGAATTTCCTGTGAGGCGCGGCGATACCGTTGCCCTTTCCGGCAATACCGGGTCGTCCGGCGGCCCGCACGTCCACTTCGACATACGCGACAAGGACAATTATGCGCTCGACCCGCTGCAGGTAGAAGGCTTTCCCGAGATTGTCGACAACCTCCCTCCTTCCGTTGAAAAGGTGGCCTTAAAAACCCTCGACGCCGATTCCCGCATCAACGATCGCTTCGGGAGATTCGAGTTTTATGTTCAGAGAATTGGGAATGATTTTGCTTTCACGGCACCGATCCTGGCGTCGGGAAATATCGGCATCGAAATCCTTGCAAAGGACAAGCTTGCTCCTGGCAGCCCGTTCTATGGCGGCGTGAACTACTTCGAGATGAGCGTTGATGGAAAGACGGTCTTCAACCAATCTATCGACAAGATCAACATCGCAGAGACCCGAGGCATCTACACCCTGATGGACTACAGAACGATGAGGCTGAACGGAAGCCGTTTTTACAAGCTGTATATCGACGATGGCAACGACCTGGACTTTTACGAAAAATCACCGTCGGCGGGAAAGATAAAGGTGGGCGATCAGCCCATGAATGTTAAGGTGACCATGAAGGACAGCCATGGCAACTCCAGCAACCTTACTTTTAGCCTGATGCCCTCAACACCCGCGAAAGAGGTCAAGCTGCTGGAACCTTTGAAGGGGGGCGTGGAATATGACCTGATCGAAAATACGATCGTGATCTCCTCCGTTCCATGCCTGGCTGACAGCAACCTCGCGGTGGTATATTCCAGGCGGGGGGCAAGAAAACTTGAGCCCGCGTATTACAATGCATACCGCGCGGTATACCTGATCGATCTGAGAAAGGAAATGCCTGACTCGATAAACGTCTGCGGAACAACGATCGCGACGAATATCAAAACAGTTGTTCCTCCGGGAATCGAATACAATTATTACAGTGATCCGATCGACATACAGTTTCCGGAGAAATCCGTTTACGACACCGTGTACCTCACGACCTATCATGGAATGACGGCAGACAGCATGGAGGTCTTCAACATTGGCGCACGCACCACGCCGCTCAACAAATCCATCAACGTGATCATACGTCCGGACACGAAATATGAGTGGTCCGGGAAATATGCGGTCTATCGCAGGGCCGGCAAACAGGGATACAGCTACCTCGGCGGTGGCTGGGAAAATGGCGGCGTTCATTTTGCAACCCGGGAGTTTGGTGACTTTGTGATCCTGAAGGACGAGACACCTCCGACGATCAAGGCCACGGTGGTGAATAATTACATCGCGAAATTCAAGATCAGGGATAATCTATCAGGCATAGATAAGTACGAGGCAACCATCAATGGCGAATGGCTCTTGATGCACTATGATCCGAAGACGGCAACCATCTGGTCGGAACAGTTGGACAAAAAAGGGCTGAAGGGTAAGTTGACGTTGGTTGTTACCGATAGCGCTGGCAATGAAACAACCTACACCAAACAAATCCCATAGCATGGCTCTGAAAATCGGCGATAAAGCTCCTGACTTTGCGATAGGAGATCAGGATGGCGAGACGGTAAAGCTCTCCGACCTGAAAGGCAAAAAGACCGTGATCTATTTCTATCCGAAGGACATGACCGAAGGATGCACACGTCAGGCATGCAACCTGAGAGACAATTACAGGGCATTGCAAAAACAGGGGTACGAGATCCTTGGTGTGAGCACAGACAGCGACAAGAGTCACCGAAAGTTCATAGAGAAGGAAAAATTACCGTTCAGGTTGCTTGCGGACACCGAGAGGACGATGCATGATGCCTACGGGACATGGGTGGAAAAATCGATGTATGGCAGGAAGTATATGGGGACGGCCCGGATAACCTTCGTCGTTGACGAAAAAGGGATCATTGAAGATATCATCGAAAAGGTGGACACCCGAGATCACGCGTCGCAGATCATGAAAACAGAGAATGGAAAGGCCGGCAAGGCTCCTAAAGCCAGCTCTTCTTCCTCAAAAAAGCCCTTAAAAAAATCGCCCTCCTCTCCAGGCAAGGCTAAAAAAACTGCTGGCGCACGTAAAAAAAGCCGATAATCCTAACATCAGTTCGGGTTTTTATAATCAGTTCCCGGGCTATTTGCCGGCTTGGTAAAAATCTGCATCTTCGCGGCAAACTTTTCTATTTCGATGAGCCAGCAACCTGATATTACCAAACTCAAAAAACTCGCTACACAAATTCGCAGGGATATCGTCAGAATGGTGCACGCCTGCCAGTCTGGTCACCCGGGCGGCTCCCTGGGATGTACAGAATATTTTGTTGCCCTGTATTTCCACCTAATGAAGCACAATTCACGCTTCAACATGGACGGCAAGGGCGAAGACCTGTTCTTCCTTTCAAATGGCCATATTTCGCCGGTGTTTTATTCGACGCTGGCGCGGGCAGGCTACTTCGATGTGAAAGAGCTTTCCACTTTTCGTTTTATAAATTCAAGACTACAGGGACACCCGACCACGCATGAGCATCTGCCTGGTGTTCGTATTGCGTCAGGTTCTTTGGGACAGGGTCTATCCGTATCTATTGGGGCAGCCCAAACAAAAAAGCTCAATAACGACGACAGGTTTGTTTATGTATTGATGGGCGACGGTGAACAACAGGAGGGGCAGATCTGGGAGGCAGCGATGTACGCAGCACACAACAAGGTTGACAATCTGATCGCTACCATCGATGTAAATGGCCAGCAGATCGACGGACCTGTCTCTAAAATATTGTCATTGAACCTGAAGGCCAAATGGGAAGCCTTCGGATGGACAGTCCAGGAATTCAATGGGAACGTGATCGAGGAAGTCATCAGAGGCCTCGAAAAGGCTCAGTCTTTGGCGCGTCAGGGCAGACCGGTGATGAACCTTATGAAAACAGAAATGGGCTTTGGCGTAGACTACATGATGGGGTCGCATAAGTGGCACGGTGTAGCTCCCAATGACGAAGAATTGAAGAAGGCACTTGCCCAGTTGGAGGAGACCATTGGGGACTATTAAAGAAAATAATCCGATAAAAAAATTAAGGTCAGCTGATCGGTTGGCCTTTTTTATTTCCGGAATTCGTGATATATTATAGAATTCGGGTACTCAACCCGACCGCAACGGTACATCTACACTACGCGTTGCATCGTCCTTTACAGTCTATATTGATAAAAAACAGTCAAAATATTGTTTTCTATACCCTTTTCCGGCGGTCATCCTTTATGTATTGTTTACACTGAGCACTGACTGACGTGGGCGGGAACAAAAAAAAACCGCAACTATCTTCGAGAAGTCTTAAAGTAGGTTAAATTTGTTTTGTGTCTGTAAACCCAAACAAAATGAAAAAAATATTACTCTTTGCCATGCTGGGAAGCATGGTTGTAATTGAATCATGTAAAGATGATTCACCGGACTATGTTGTGCCTAGCTACAACGTAGCCACCACAACAATCAACACGGATGACTACACTGGCGGTGGAACCTTGAAACTCCTCTACTCTACGGATGGCGGTGAAACCTGGAGCGAAAGCTTCGATAATGTTTACAGGGGTGAGCCAATCATGGTAAAAGTCAACAATGGCACAGAAGACCTCACAGCTGACAATTTCACTTTTGACTGGTCTGGTTCAAGTGTTCAACCTCAAGGCGATGCCATTGCCACCTTTACACCGGTGAACAAGAACATCAACATTGTGGTAAAGGTTACCGACGTGATGACCCTGATCACTTCACACAGAACGACCGGAAAATTCTATTCACTCGATCAGTCAACAGGCGACACTACGTTTCTGTTTAAGTCGATGATCGATGCGTCGACCCTCAATGATGTTCGCGGTTTTGTATATCACGTTTCCCAGGATCGTTTCTATGCAAGTACCAACTCATGCTGTACTCAAAATGGAAAACTGTTCACGATCAACCCTGATACCAAAGCTGCTACACTGATCAACCCTAACGACGGAAATGGCGGAGCATATCAGATTTGGGACGCTATCGTGAACTGGGCGGTTGGCGCCGATGACAGTCTGGTGGCGGTTGGCGATTTCAACGGCGACGGCAATGGAATCGTGAAGTTCGGAACCGATGGTGGACGATCTCTCAAGACCGCTGAAGTCGACATTTGCTGCGGGCTTGGAATGCTTTATGACAAGTCTGACCGTACGCTCTGGGTAGGTAATGGATGGGATACCAATAATGATGAGATCGAAATTTCCCTTGTGAAAGAAGACGGCACGCTGGTTGGATCTCATACTATCAATCTATTCGAAGGCTTCGATGAGGACTTAACATTCCCTGGCCAGTGGTTAACATTGAAGGCTATGACCAAGGCTCCGGATGGAAAAGTGTACGGTTTGGTTTTTGGAACAGATTGGAGCAAAACCTACCTCGTGCAAATCGACATAGATGCCAAGACGATCACAAACATCAAGATGATCGGTCATAACAACAGTAATCAATTCAATACACTTGCCTTTGTACCTAAACACAGACTCTAAATACAAGGCAAATAGATTAATACAAAAGGCCGGATCTTACCGGCCTTTTGTATTTTATTTTCATCCTTTTAATTTCTCCGGCGCCTCTCCCTTAATTTCCTCCACACTTCCACACTCGCTGTAGTTTTGTAGAAAATTGCTACACCTGCTTCGCGACGTAAAAATGGCTGCCGCTTGCAGGTTAACCGGCAAAAAAATCACATTCTCCCCTATAGCTGCTTTTTATCGGCAATGAGCGGCTTTTCCACAGCTATTCCACATTTTGAAACCGTATACCTGCACATAACAAACATCCAAATTTTTTAATGTCTATGAAACTTAAGAGAATGAATTGGTTGAAAACTTTCCTGCTGGTGTCAATGGCGATCTTTGCATCGTGCAGCGATGACGACAGTGCGGTTGGCAAGGGAGAAGTTAAATTCGAGATCACCGATGCCGCATCGGACGATGCGAATATCAAAGGTGTGATGGTGACGGTGGCAGACGTGAAGGTGAACGGAACATCTATCCAGGGCTTTACAAAACAGACGATCGACCTGAAAGCCTACAGTGAAGGAAACACAAAACTACTGGGTAATCTACAGCTGGACGCTAAATCCTATAGCAACCTGGTACTCGTGCTTGATCTCGATCAGGACGCAAACGGCAATTCACCCGGCTCATATGTTCTCACAAACGACGACGTGAAATACCAGTTAAAGAGTACAACCACCGGAAAAGCCGAAATTGCCCTCAACAAAACGTGGTCGGTCGCCAGTAACGCAACTACGCGGGTGATCATGGATTTCGACTTGCGCAAGGCGATCAAATACTCTGATGATGGAAGTGTGAAGTACAGCTTTGTGAGCGATGAGAATCTGAAAGCTGCAGTGAGGGTTGTGACAGACACAAGATCGGGCCAGATCAAGGGATCTTTTAAAAATGAATCCGATGTGGAAGCAGAAAAAGTTGTGGTTTACGCCTATAAGAAAGGCACTTTCAATGCCGACGTAGAAACGCAGCCTCAGGGTACCGATGCGATCACGTTCCGGAACGCTGCAGGCAGCGCAGAAGTGAAACAGTCAATCACGGGATCATCCTACACATTGGCATTTCTGGAAGAAGGCGACTATGAATTGCATTTCGTAGCATACAACCGCGATGCAGCAACAGGGCGGTTCTCCTATAATGCGCAGCTTCAATCCGAGACTTCGGTCAATGGATCTGTTGCGGACATTATTCAGATAAGAGGTGGTGCTACGATCAACATTGCCTCGAGCGCAAAGGGGATTCTGTAGTTGTTACCGGATTTTTCGGGACGTTACCAGCATGGGGATACATCTGGCTAATAACCGATAACGAATAAAAGGACTCACGCACACGCCTCCTCAATGCCTCCCGTTTCCCCGGGAGGCATTTTTATTGTGGCGGAGATACTTATTTTGCATAAACACTGTTATACAGGCATGCACCGCAGAATCATTTTGACCTTATTTTTTTGTTATCCCATGATCGCGTTTTGTCAGCACAAAGTGCAACAGGTCATGCCTCCGAAGACCAGAATCCTGTTTGTGCTGGACGGGTCAGGCAGCATGGAAGCTTTATGGTCTGGAAATGAATCGAGGATGGATATTGCTAAACGGATCCTCGTTGACCTGGTCGATTCACTACGCGCAAATCCTGATGTGGAATTAGCGCTTCGCGTCTATGGCCATCGTTTTACCAGACAGGCGAATAATTGTGAGGACAGTAAGCTGGAAGTGCCCTTTGGGAAGAAGAACCACAGCACGATCATTACAAAGATCCAGGAGATCAAACCCAAAGGCGTTACGCCCATAACCTACTCGTTGCTCCAGGCTGCGAATGATTTTCCGCTAAATCCCGGTTATCGGAATGTTCTTATTCTTATCACCGATGGCATCGAAAGCTGTAACGCCGATCCATGTGCCACTTCGGTGGAACTGCAACGCAAGGGAGTATTCCTCAGGCCTTTTGTGATCGGGCTGGGCATCAGCGGAGGGAAAGTGCTGGATTGCGTGGGACAATACGTCGACTCGCAGAACTCTACAACGTTCAACGAGGTGCTCAATGAGACGATCCGAACGACATTTTCAAAAACTACCGTAAGTGTAGAATTGCTCAATGGCGCCGGACAACCGACGGAGACCAACGTCAACGTAAGCTTCGTGAATACGATGACCGGAACATCGATGTATGAGTTTGTTCACTATCTGGACAAGGCAGGACGGCCGGACTCTGTTGTGGTTGATCCGGTACAGGGATATGATGTTGTCGTAAACACGTTGCCGCAGGTAAAACTCAGAAACGTCAATCTCAAAAGCGGGTCCCATAATGTAGTCCGTGTAAACGTGCCACAGGGAAGCCTGATCGTGAAGCCCGAAAGTCGTGGCAATCCGTTTAATGCTCTGGTGCGACAAACAGGGCACACAGAATTGTTGAACCAACAACGAAGCGGAGAAAATGTTCGCTATCTGGCAGGTGATTATGAGGTTGAAACGCTGACATTGCCGAGACGTATCTTCACCGTTACCATTGAACCTGAAAAACTGAAAACGGTCACGCTTCCTCAGCCCGGCCTTATCAACATCAATACGCTCGTCGGTGGTTATGGGAATATATTTGAAATTACAGAGGGAGGCGAAAGCAGATGGGTTTGCGCATTGAATGAGAACGAATCCCTCCATTCATTCACGCTGCTTCCGGGAAAGTACAAGATTGCATTTCGCTCGAAAAAATCTCCGGGCAGCAAGTATACGGCGATCAAAAATTTCGAGATAAAGTCCGGCGTTACGCTGAACCTGTCAATGTTCTAGGAAAGAGCTTTAAGCTCTAAGCGATAAGACATTGCGGCTTACAGATTGCCATATGGGTCCTCGGGGCTAAACGGAAAGAACGATCCAGGGAATGAGGGCGATGATCACTCCTATGAGGAACCATATCAAAAATTGGCGGTTTTGCTTGTCAGGCATATGGGTTTGGTGTTTAATGGCTATACGCTGTTGTTTTTCAGAGGTTTAGCTCCATTTGGGGGATATTTGGGGCTTTAACAAAACTTTAACAGTTTTTGCGGCAGTTATGGGAGTTCAAAATTATTTTCCGACTTTCGCGACGTCATTTTCCTCAAATCCATGAAGTATACTTTTACTGAAAAGAAAGACACCCGTTCGGGTTTTGGCGTAGGTCTCCATGAACTCGGAAAGAAAAATCCCAATGTGGTAGCCTTGTGTGCCGACCTCACCGGGTCGCTGAAAATGGACGCCTTCAAGAAGGAATTTCCGGACCGTTTTTTCCAGGTAGGTATTGCTGAGGCGAACATGATGGGGATTGCTGCGGGAATGACAATCGGCGGGAAGATCCCGTTCACTGGCACTTTTGCAAATTTTTCCACCGGACGTGTTTACGATCAGATCAGACAATCCATCGCCTATTCAGATAAAAACGTAAAGATCTGTGCATCGCATGCCGGATTGACACTGGGAGAAGATGGTGCAACTCACCAGATCCTCGAAGACATTGGAATGATGAAGATGTTGCCAGGCATGACGGTGATCGTTCCCTGCGACTACAATCAAACGAGGCTGGCAACGCTGGCATTGGGCGATCATATCGGACCTGCCTACCTGCGCTTCGGAAGACCGAGCTGGCCAATATTTACCGCAGCTGATCGTCCATTCACTATCGGCAAGGCAGACAAAATGATCGACGGCAAGGACGTAACCATTTTCGCCTGCGGTCACCTTGTATGGAATGCCATCGAAGCGGAAGCAAAGCTGGCAGAGCGCGGCATCAGCGCGGAAGTGATCAACATACACACCATTAAACCGCTCGACGTGGAAGCTATTCTCGCTTCCGTAGAAAAAACACGTTGTGCGGTGACCTGTGAAGAACACCAGATCAATGGAGGCCTTGGCGACAGCGTTGCCCAGGTACTCGCACGATTCCGTCCGACTCCGCTGGAGATGGTTGCCGTCAACGACTCATTCGGCGAAAGCGGAACGCCTACTCAGCTTTTGAAAAAATATGGCCTCGGCCCGGAAGACATCATCAAAGCTGTCGATAAGGTTTTGAAGCGGAAGTGATCTCGAACGGGAGCCAACTTTTTTTCCTGGACACCTCGATCACTCTTTGAGGATAGAGTGCCACACATTTCTCGCGGAACTTCACGATCTGCCTGTGAACTTTCACCATGAAGCCGAAGCGCTCGAGGTACGCCTTTAACTTGTGTTTTAGTACCGTGTGCCGGAAGTACAACATCTTTCCATAATCGGACTCCGATGAGTACATCAACCTCTTAAGATTCATCCTGACGAATCGGCGCAGGAAGTAAAAGAAATTACGGCTTATAAAGATCACCGGGAAACGATTGACGAAAGGGTCGTCGGCAATCGCAGAATAGGATGATAAAATATCGAAGCACTGGGCGCTTTCTTTTGCATAGCGGATGTAGTAGTCCCAGTTGAGTCTTTCCCTTGTTATGAAGTGCGTAAAATAAAGCCTGTCGTCGTACCAGATCTCATAGCCCAGGATGGAAATTGCAAAACAGAGCTCATAGTCTCCACCGGAGGTCAGGTCCTTGCCCCTCCTGTCGGTCAGAAGCGTCTTGAAACCGATATCCTTTAGCTTATTGATCGCTGATTTACGGATCACACATCCTGCTCCATAGAGCTTGTTATGCGGAACACGGCCATTTTTTGGCGCTTGCTCTCCAGCCGCGAAAATATTGCAAAACTCCAGATACCCCGGAGGCTCGATCTCGTAGACCAGTTTTCCGAAACCACCCAGGGCACCGATTTGTGAATTGCGTGACATGATATGGTATGCGCTCTCGACGTAGTTTTCCGCCAGCCAATTGTCATCGTCACACATGATAATAAACTCGTAGCGCGCTTCTGCAAAACCCTTCTCCCGCGCGTAGCTGAGCCCGAGTTTTGGCTCACTTACAATCCGAAGTGGTACGCCCGTCTTATAAAGCGACCATTCTTCCCGCGCAATGTTGGGGGAGTCGTCAGTCGATCCATTGTCGATAAAGATAAATTCCCATTGAATATGCCGTGGCACTTCCTGATAGGCAATGTGACGGATGGTCTCCGGGAGCCTGCGCGCACCGTTGTGGCAACAGATCACGATTGATACGCCTGGTCTGCTCATAAGTTTAATGTCATGCGGGTGTAGAGCTTTAAAATCTTTAGCAGCAGGTAGAAATCCTTCTGCATATTCCATGCCGCCCTCAGCTGAGCGATGGCACCTTGCCTATGCCTCAGGTCGACCCACAACGCCTTCGCGACGCGAATAGCATAATGGGCGTAAAACTTCCTGCTCTTATAACTGATCAAATCCCTTTTTTCCGCCGGAATATATTGGCGGATGACGTTGATCACTGAAGACAATTCGTTCATGTTCTTGCCGGTGATAAAAGATCTGCCGGTTATCGAACTGTGGTGGCGCCTGTACAATGCCAATATTGCCGGCACATAGCCCACCCGGTAGATGGCCGCGATCCGCACCCACATCTCCCAGTCTTCCCCATACTCTACCCCATAAAAGCCACCAAGCTTTTCATATACCGCACGCCTCACCACCATCGCGACATATTGAATACGCTGTCGCTCACTGATCCGCTCAAGCCAGTTTTCAAGTATTCCCCGCCTGACAGATTCCAGCTCGTGCGCATAGAGAAAGTCGCCATTCTCGTTGATATATGCGAATCTGCAGTAAGCTGCCCCCATCTCCTTCTCTTCGACAAAAAAAGTCTGCATTTCTTTGTAGAATCCGGGCCTTACAAGATCGTCGCCATGAAGCAAATGGATCAGATGTCCCCGCGATCTCCGCAGGCATGTCAGGAAATTCCTTAAACTTCCGACATTCTCTCTCTGCCGGTAATATTTGATCCTGCCCTTTCCTGCTTCCCAAACCAATCTCTCCACATCAGCATCCGTGCTGCAATCATCCACGACCTCTATCTGCATCTCCGACTCGTCAGGAGCTTGTACCAGGACACAGCGCAGCGTTTCCCGCAGGTAATGAGCGCAGTTGTAGACCGGTATCATCACCGACCAAAGAGGACGGACTACTGTATCATCAACCGGTTGAATCACCGGAGGCGTTTTCAGCAATCGTTCATCATCCTGTAAAACAGCGCACGTCATATTACATCATCAAAAATGACTTTACTTTTTTTACCTTCAACCGCATATAGTTGAGTCCCATGCTATACAATGTGATCCATTCACCGAGCTGCGACAATAATGCCAGCGCCTTCGCCAGGGGAAGGCGTTTTGAAAGCTCGGTGATGATGAACTTTCGTTTGTAATAGTTCGCTTCCTTCAAAGTCTCTGTATTCCGATTCGGATTGGATCGTTCGATGATCTTTTCTGTTATGTCGTCGAGCGCGTTCAGGGCTGTCACCGCGGAACTGATGTCGCCGCTTGCTATGATCGGCTCGAAATTGTGACGAAGGCATTCCAGGCTTTCTTTCGGCAACGCATAATCTTCGCCCATGTAGTACCGGATGTTTCGCAACACATTTGCCTCGTTCGCCTGATCATATTCCGCTTTTTTTAAAACCGTGTTCAGGCTTGTCGGGGATAGCCGGTATCGCACAAGGGACTCTGCGATATTTCCGATCCTGTACCGGGTAGAGATCTTCCAGAAAAGATCGTAGTCTTCGGAATACATCTGGCTGTACATGCCGACAGCTTCCACGCACGACCTCCGGAACATCACCGTCGGATGATAGATCCAGCATTCGAACGTGAGGTTGTAGTAGTAAAACTCCGAACGATACCGTTCCAGCCGAATAAACCGTTTGTCTTCGGTAATTACCTCGGCCCAGCTCGACACCATTGCGCATTGCGGATGGATGCACATATAGTTGTACTGTTTACGCAACCGGTCCGGCTGAGAAATATCATCAGCATCCATTCTTGCGATCAGGTCAGAACCCGCGAGCGAGATGCCTTTGTTCAACGTCGCTGAAATACCAAGATTCCTTTCGTTCCTGCAAAATCTGATGCGGGGATCGTGATAGGAATTCACGATCTCCGCCGTTCGGTCCGTTGATCCGTCGTCGATGATCAGGAACTCAAAATGCGCGAATGACTGAGCCAAAATGCTTTCAATCGCTTCGTTAAGAAAGCGCTCTCCATTATAGACTGGCATCAGCACGGTGACTCTGGGCCTTACCATGATTTGTGATATTTCAGGAAGCCGAGTTTTACGAACATGCGCGCGAGCAAGCTTTTGATCCATCGCGGGATCTCCCTCCTCAAACCTTGCAGCCAGGTCATCTTGTATTTATTCAATGCCTGCTCCACAAGCCTGTCAACCGCTTTGTATTCAACCGCGTGGTGGCGGAGGTACTGCCGAAACCAGTACAGGTAGAACTTTCGAACAATGTCGTAGTTGCCTGAATGATGTACAGAACTGACCAGCGATGCAGGTCTTTGTCTGTAGCGATTATGACATGCCTCCGATACATATACGGTCTCCTTGAGATATACTTTGCAAAGGAAGGCCTGATCCTCATACATCTGATAGATGCCCCGAAAATTCTCCTCAAATACACATCTGCGAAGAACGGTCTTGCGAACCATAATACCGGATGGGCACGGCGCAGCTCCCTTGCCAAGCGGATACAATGACAACATCAGCTGTGGCGGTGAATACTTACCTTCCTTTGCACCAATAGGAATAATGATATCATGTTCGCCGGTGCCACTCCAGCTACGCCAGTATTCCGACGCTTCCATGGCTACCGTCACGTCCTGATGACCCGAAAATATTTTCACCTGCGCAGAAAGCTTGTCGGGCAACCACACATCATCCGCGTCAATGAATGCCACCAGATCTCCAGTTACTTTTTTGATACCGAGATTGCGGCTTGCACTCAGTCCGCGGTTGCCATGAGACGGATGCTCCAGGTAAAGGATCCTGTCTGGATATTCATTCGCGAATCCCCTGGCAATAGCGGTCGAGCCATCGGCAGACCCGTCGTCAACAAGGATGAGCTCCCAGTGGTCATAGTCCTGGTCCAGTACACTTTTCACTGCTTCAGGCAGGAACTTTTCCTCGTTGTAAAAACAAAGAACGACAGAGACAAGCGGATCTACCTTGTGATTCATGATGCGAGCATTTTTTGTAGTTGCGATTCGAATTCTTTCCCATTCCAGTTCTTGACCTGTACCCGCGGCAATTCGTACAGGTCATTTGACTCCGTCACTGTGCTACTGAGCGTCGAGACGGCGTATCGGAACCCCGCGTCGCGGAGCAATATCTTGGTGGTCGAATCGTAATTACCATAAGGATAGGCAAATCCCGTGATGCTACGATTCAACCAATTTTCAAGCACAACCTTGCTTTCCCGGATCTCATAGGCTTGCTCTTCAACCTCGCGCGCGGCCAGCATGGCGTGGTGAACAGTGTGCGCTCCGACTTCGAAAAGCGGGTCACGCGAAAGGTCATAAAGCTGATCTACCGTCATCACCGTTGGCGCGTTCGCCGTGGATCTTGCAACGCCCGCCCACTTCCTCAGCTCTCCGACCAAGGCCTTCTGCTGTTCAAAGTGCAGTGGCTGACACGCCTTCCACAGCAACATAAAAAGCTGAAGTCGCTCATTGCACGGTGCCATGTCGGCATGCCAGGCCATGATCTGGTTTCTAAGAGGTTCAGTAAGCTCATTATCCCTTTCAAACCTGAACGAAATATCCTGTCCGCTTCCCGTGAGCTTCAACTCATGGGGCAATGATTGTGTGTGGAGAATGATCTCTTCAAGCTCGTCCCACCAGAATGGATGCTGACTCTGTGTCGCATACGTTGTGCTGTAGAAGGTGGCCGGCAAGCCTTGTGACTTGAGACGGGGCCGCGCATTGAAATAATTATCGATCGTCGCATCATCGAACGTGATGGCGATTGTTTTATGCTGAAGCTTCCGCTGACGCACGGCATTTACCAATTCCTCGAGTGGCAGGACATTGAAATTTTGTCTCAGGTACTCAAGCTGCTGATCGAAGTTCTCCGGAGATACGGCGAGCTCCCACGGATCGCTTCTCCGATCACACACCTGATGGTACATCAGCACGATTGCTTTCGGCGACAAAAGATTTTTTATGGTATTCTTTATGGTATTAAGAACCGTCATTGCTTCGTTGCCCTCGCTGTTATGATCAACTGGTAACTCGGATCACGCTTTTCGAGATTTTCCTTTCTGATCTCGGGAAGCCCCATCCCGTACAGGAATGCAGCAGCCACATAAACATTCCCGAAGGTTCTGACCTCCGATGTCGCCCCGGGGAACGTTTCTGAAAGAATATTCCTGATCGACTTGTCCGTGAAGGACCACAACCAATAATCTTTCCAGGGGCCGTGGTCGATATGGCTTATCCCCGGCACGGTCATCAACAAACTACCTCCAGATCTTAATATCCGGAAACATGTGCTCAGGGCTCCCTTAAAATCGTAAATGAGATGAAGGGTCTGCGTGAGAATGATGCAATCAAATGCATCAGAAGGAAGGTGAGGCGCATTACTGATGTCGCCCACAAAAGTTGCTTTCGGATTCGTATTATCTACGTGAAGAATATCACTTTTCGACAGGCGATCTCCTCCGTACCGAAGCGTGTACTCATTATCGCCTATCTCGAGAACCCGTCCTGTAATACATTGTTTATTTTCTTCCAGGAACTTTTCGATGTAGTATCTATCGATCGCCCCTCCCCGATCGAAACCGAAATCGTAACTAAAAGGTGTCGTCCGTTCAAAATCACCCGGGTCGACTTTCCCCGGCGCTGGCGTATAATGATCGTATGCTCCTACAGTATGCAAAGTCTTCAGGATCTGATCGGGCAGGCTTTTCTTCAGGCTGGACTTCAATACGTCTCGTGTACGCCTGAGAGAAAGCTTGACAAGTCCCAAAGGCTTGTTTCGGATCAACACCTCAGCTTCTTTCTGTGAGGGAAAGCAACCCTGCTGGTCAGGGTGATACATCAGATTCCTGTAAAGCTTTTCAGAATAGTAATCGTTCCACACTTGCACGCCTGTTTTCAGAGCCTGGCGTTCATCCTCCGACTTCAACGCTTTCTCCTGACGGCGACAAACTTCCAGTACCTTCTCAAGCATAAAGGGGATCTGACCAGACATGTTGGCGCCGTGTATCCGGTAGGCTGCTATTTTTTTATAATGATTGATCACCGGATGCTCGCGTGTGATACGCAGATAGAGATCGTAGTCCTCGCATGCCTTCAGGTTTGTGTCAAATCGAAATTTTTCGAGAATGGATCGCCGGTACATCACAGTGGCATGCATACCGATATAATTGCCCTTCAAAAGATTGAGGTAGTGTTCACCCTCCACGATCGTAGGCTCATCATTTTGAATCACATTGTTGTATTCATCCACTTTATCATGCCATCCGGAAACAAACGCTGCGTGGGGCGAACCATCTAAGAGCTCTGCGTTTACCTGTAGCGCTTCGGGATACAGCCAGTCATCCGCATCCAAAAAAACCACGTAGTCGCCCGAACAATGATCAAATCCCGTGTTGCGCGCTGATGAAAGTCCTGCATTGAATTGAAAGATGTACTGGACGCTGTTATAGCTTTGCGCAACCTCCTTCGTGTTGTCTGAAGAGCCATCATCCACGACAAAGATCTCCGTTGCATGCAAGGACTGCTTCCGAACGCTTTCGATAGCCTCACGCAAAAATCTTCCCTGATTGTAACAGGTAATGATCACTGAGACCTTTGGCAAGTAATATGGTTTTCCGTTTGTCATGGCCCCAGATAGATTCTCGGATCGGTATTTCTGTGACGCAGGTAGTAGATCATCCCGGCGAGAATGCCCCGGATCTCTGAAAACAGCGTCTGATATTGAAAGTTGTAGAAGGGAAAACCCTTCCTGATGAGATTGAAATAGTAGGCGATAACTTTGCGAAGATGTGCAAGGTTTCCCCTGTGTCCGAAACGGTCGTATTGGATCAGTATGGCCACCGTGAATCCGCGCATATAACTATAAAGCTGGCGTTTGAGCGCACCAACAGAGCTGCGGTGAAAATGATGCACCACTGCATGGGGATTGTATTGGATGTTCATTCCGTTGGCCAGTATCCTGTACCACAATTCGGAATCGCCACTACAGCCAGCAGCCCCGGCGTCGAGTCGTTCGTCAAAGTAACCAACCTCATCAAAAACAGACCTGCGGAACGCCATGTTCGCCCCGGCTCCGATCTCCCATACAGGAGGGCCAAGGGGCAATGTCGAGTTAAAAAACTCTTCACCGTAATATTTCGGCACATAGCCACGGTTGAAAGGCCAATACTTTTCGAAGATCACCTCCGCTTCGGTTGACAATGATCCGGCAATAACGAGACCGGTCATGGCAGATACGTCCTCCGTGTGAAACGTCTCGCAAATTCTTAACGTCCATTGTGGATCTGGTAACGTGTCGTCGTCCGTGAATGCGACAATGGAATGCTTCGCCGCGCGCACGCCCGTGTTTCGCGCTACATCGAGCCCTACCCTGTCTTCGCGCAGATATCTGACACCAAATTGTCTTGCTACGAGCTTGGTCTCGCGAGTGGACGATCCGTTGTCAACCACGATGATCTCTGCAGGCCTGCACGTCTGCCGAAGTAAGGCCGTGAGACAGTTTCTCAACTGATCGGCGCGGTTGCGGGTACAGACGATAACTGAAACGTCACAGGTCTCTTTAGATATCGAAGACATCTCATGAAAAATGCCTGAAAGAAAATCCGGAAGATCTTTCGGCGTGACTCTTTTTATTTCGCCGGCAACATCACCTCCATAATATTCAACAGCCGGAGTAATTGCACGAATACATTCATTGAAAAAATCAAAAGAGGACGCTGTTGTGGATGCGCTGATGTAGGAATGGCCAAGGGGAATCGACTGGTACCAGTATACACAATAATAGGCTTCTTCTCCATCGCTCAGGATATCGATGCCTTTAGCAAGATCAAGGTGTTGGATGTTATATCGTTTAAAAGTCATACTCCAGTCTGGTACTCCTCCGCCAGCGCATATTGTCTGACGTGAAAAGGGAATCTCGGTCTCACATAACCCGACCACTTGCCATACCAATTCATTTTTTCCCGATAATCCTCCACATCAAGCGAAATACACTCTTCCAGGTAGTACAACTCGACAGAAGTATCTTTCACGAATATCAGTGAGAAATAATACGATCCATCGTTCAGAAAATTACCGGGGATATCAACCCGCCCTTCGACCAATCCTTTTCTAAAATCCTGTGGCGAAGAACATATATCAAAAATGCATTCCCGGTTCAACGTAAATAAATGCAATCCGACGCAAATGTTTTGATCTTCCAAATTCCAGAATTTGAAACGGACTGTTAACGGAGTTCGCACATCGATCGGATCGTTCGCATTCTCTAAGTGCGGAATTAATTCTACGAATTGAACCCGGATAAATCTGTTCCCCGGAGCAGCCGCAATATCATTCCAGACTTGTTTGGCAGGCTTATTCTGGTGCTTGCTCAAATAGGCATTTACAACACGGCCCGATGGACCGATATCGACGACCTTTCCCCGCTGCAAATGCATCGCCCTGTTGCACAGGCCTATCACCGACGACATGTTGTGACTTACATAGAGTACGGTGCGACCACCTTTGCTTGACACCTCATGCATTTTTCCGAGACACTTCTGCTGAAACTCGGCATCGCCCACGGCAAGAACCTCATCAACGATCAGAATATCGGGCTCCATATGAGCAGCCACGGCAAACGCAAGTCGCATGTACATTCCGGATGAATACCGCTTGACCGGTGTATCAAGAAATTTCGATATCCCCGAAAACTCAACGATCTCGTCGAACTTGCCGTTGATCTCGTGTTTATGCATCCCGAGAAAATATCCATTGAGGTATATGTTCTCCCGACCGGAAAGCTCATCATTGAAACCCGTACCGATCTCGAGCAAGCTGTTGATCCGGCCTCTTCCCTTTATCGATCCATAGGTAGGTTGAACTATGCCCGACAGGATCTTGAGCAACGTAGATTTTCCTGCGCCGTTGTGACCGATAATTCCCAGCACTTCTCCTTCCATCACTTCGAACGACACATCCCTCAGTGCCCATATCTGCGATCTTTCTTCCCCCTCTGCAAAGAATGGGTTCTTTTTCCCGCGCATCGACTCCCACCACTTCTTGAGGTCCTGCCGGAATGAACCCGTTCCTACTTTACCGAGAGCGTAAAGCTTTGAAACACCTTCTGCATGTATAATGGGTGTCGCCATATCAGATCACATCCTGTAGCTTATGACTAAACTTATTGAACAACATCGATCCTGTCACGACCATCGCCATCATCGCGAGCATACTATAACAAAGACTGAAAAATGAAAACGTTCCATGCCCAAGGAATCCATACCTGAAAAACTCAAACACAGCGGTAAGTGGATTCAGGGTAATGATCTGCTGCAGGTCCGAGCTTACCACAGAAAGAGGATAGATCACCGGCGTCGCGAACATCAGCAAACGAATAATGAGATGTATGATATTGACGAGATCCCGGTATTTCGCGGTGAGAATTGAAAAGATAAGTCCCATTCCAAGTCCAATACCGGATACCGTAAAACTTCCGACTGCCATCGCCGCGATCCAGCGCAGGGGGTGATGTGTAACGAGCCTGTGGTCGAATATAAAAAGCAGGATAAAAAACAGAACGAGCTGAATCAGGAACCTCAGGTAGTTCAGCACGACAATTGAACATGGTACGATCAACCTTGGAAAATATACTTTCGAAAACAGTTGCCCGTTCTGAATGAAGGTGAACGCCGTTCCCGTGAAACACTCGGAAAAGAGGTTCCAGAGAATGATGCCGGAAAAGTAAAACAACGTAGGCTCGACACCATCGGTTGAAAGTCCGACCGCTTTTTCAAAAATGAGTATGTAGGTAAAAAGGACAATAATGGGCTGGAAGACAATCCAGATCGGCCCGAGCAAAGTTTGCTGATGGTGCACAAGAAAATCACGCCGCACCATACGAAGCAGTAAATGGCGATACGCCCACAATTGCGGGAGGTTCCAATTAAACCACGACGACTCGGGCTTGATCTCCCACGTCCAAAGATCTTGTGTTCCGGCAGCTTTCAATGAAAATTTTCTTGATCGCTGGCATTGATAACAATTTGATGCCAGTGACCGGAACTCCCTTTCACAATCCGCGAATAAGTGCGATATTCTGAAAAAATGCCATGGAAATGCTCGACAACTCCATCAATTGGATAGAGATCCCGGTAACAGATTTCGAACGCGCCAGGAAATTCTACAGTGCCATTTACGACTATGAAATGCCTGAAACGTTGGCTGGTCCGACGCGGATGGGCTTTCTTCCCTACGAGCAAAAGGAAGGACGAGTTGGAGGTGCGATATGCCAGGGCCAGGGATATGTCCCTTCACAACAGGGTGCGCTGCCCTACCTCAATGGTGGAAAGGATCTGCTGACTGTTCTGAATCGTGTAGAAAAGGCAGGCGGTAAAATTCTCGTCCCAAAAACTTTTATCGGTGACTCTATTGGATACTACGCGCAGTTCATCGATACGGAGGGAAACAGAGTTGCCCTGCATTCGCGGAGTTAGGTTGATATTGTTAGGAACGACTTCCCATTTCGTTGCCGTTAAGTTAAGTGTCGTTAGTTTACCGCAGAGGCGCAGGAGGCGCAGAGGTGCGCCGAGAAAATACATTATGGGTAACTTTGTCAAATAACCCCATAAGCCGTAACTTCATGGCTAAACGAATTCGCAAATGGATCTCGAATACAAGCTCATCACAGACAATAAAAGCTTTGAAGCCTTTCAATCGCTTTTAAGATCATCCAATCTTCCTGCAGATGATCTTGACTTTAAACGGGATCTTCTTT
>CBHTUB010000017.1:0-27599 GCA_966095595.1 uncultured Chryseosolibacter sp.
TTCGTAACACGGTTTGTAGTGATCTTCATTGTGTTCTTTCTGGCCATCTCTACCATTTACTATTTCGGGCCATCCATTCACTACAACTGGCGATTTTTTTCCATTGGATCATTGATTGCCACGGTGCTTTGCCTGGGGGTTTCCTACGGATTTTCATTTTACGTCACTAACTTCGGCACCTATAACAAGGTCTACGGCTCCATCGGCGTGATGATCGCCATGATGGTATGGATACAGCTCATTACCGTTGTGTTGCTCATCGGATACGAGATCAACGCCAGCATTCACGAGGCGGTTCGTGCGGAGGCGTTGTGGAAAGCCCGAAAATACCGGCTGAGACAAACCGTCAGTTAACCGGTATTGTTTTTTAGAAAATCATTAACCTGAACGGATCTTCAAATTTGAGGATATCGCCGATGTGCGTTGTCCGATGATTACGTTTTTAGAATTATAACAGCAATATGTCAACCCTGGAACACGACGTTTATCAGAAATTTATCGAGCTCTACAAGGCCGAGCCCATCATTGTGCGTTCACCCGGAAGGATCAACCTGATCGGGGAGCACACGGATTACAATGACGGGTTCGTTATGCCGGCAGCGATCAACAAGCGTGCAGTATTCGCCATCGCGCCATCGAATACCGATCAATCGGCCTGTTATTCCATGAAATACAACGAAGAGTTTATCATCAATCTCCATGACCCGGAGAAAGTAGAGGAGCCGGCCTGGGCAAATTATTTGCTGGGTGTGCTGGATCGTTTTGTGGAACGCGGCTACGAGCTAAAGCAATTCAACTGTGTTTTTAGCGGAGATATTCCTGTTGGCGCCGGGATGAGCTCTTCAGCGGCTATCGAATGCGGATTCGGGTTTGCGCTCAACGAGCTCAACAACCTGGGCGTTTCAAAGATCGACATTGTAAAGATTGCGCAGTGGGCAGAGCATCACTATGTCGGTGTGTTGTGCGGCATCATGGATCAGTTTGCGTCGGTGATGGGTAAAGACGGACACGTGATCGTTCTCGATTGCCGTTCGCTCACGCATCGGTATGCGCCGATCGATTTGAAGGAATACATGCTCGTGTTGTTCGACACCAAAGTAAAACACTCGCTGGTCGACTCTGAATATAATACGCGCAGACAGGAATGTGAGACGGGCATCAAGATCCTGCGTGCACATTATCCTGAAGTGAAAAGCTTGCGCGATGTTACGCAAGACATGCTGAACAAACACAAGGGTGAGTTCTCGGAAAAAGTTTTCGACCGGTGCCAATATATCGTTCAGGAAATTGAGCGTGTCCCAAAGGCAAGCGAAGATCTCAGCCGCGGGGATCTGGCGGCTTTCGGCAGGAAGATGTACGAAACACATGAGGGATTGTCAAAGCTTTATGAGGTAAGCTGCGCTGAGCTTGATTTTTTTGTCGATGAGGCGAAAAAATTTCCGGAGATACTGGGGGCCCGCATGATGGGTGGAGGTTTTGGTGGTTGTACCATCAATCTTGTACGGAAGGATTTTGCAGACAGGTTCGAGCAACATCTTCGTAAAGCGTATCGCGACCGGTTCAATCATGAGTTGGAGACTTACCGGGTCAATGTGGAGGGTGGAACGAGCGTGGTCCAACTTGCGGACCTTCATGTTGGATAACCGCTTGATCGTTGACCGACCAGTTATTTTGAAACATGCGATAGAAGCATCAATATCCTGTTTATAAGAATCATTTGTTTCAGTTGTAATCCAAGACCGCAGTGAATCAATCACCTCAAACCATCAACACAAACGAAACGCTCACGATCAGGGAATATGGTAACATGCCGGATGGGCGCGTGGTCAACGAGTATACGCTTGCCAACGCGAGTGGCATGACCATGAAAGTGATCAACTATGGCGGCATTATAACGTCATTGACCGTACCTGACCGGAACGGTAAGCTGGGCGATGTCGCATTGGGCTACGACACACTCGGCGACTACCTGAAATCCAATCCTTACTTCGGTGCGTTGATCGGACGATACGGCAACAGGATCGCCGGAGGAAAATTTACACTGGATAACACCCAGTATACCCTGGCGACGAACAACGGACAAAATCATCTTCATGGCGGATTCAATGGATATGACAAAGTGTTTTGGGAGATCAGTCCGGTTGATGCGGAACAAGGTCCCGCGTTAAAACTGAGCTATCAAGGCAGGGACATGGAAGAGGGATATCCGGGAAATTTGTCGGTCGATGTACTCTACGTGCTGACGAATAAGAACGAGCTTAGAGTTGAATACCGTGCGGTTACGGATAAAAAGACCATCGTTAACCTGACCCAGCATACTTATTTCAATCTGTCGGGTAGGAGTAGCGATATTCTCGCCCACAAGCTCATCATCAATGCCGACAAGTTCCTTCCGGTTGACAAGACGTTGATCCCTACCGGAGAACAACGCCCGGTGGCGGATACTCCATTTGACTTCAGGCAATCTACCGCCATCGGCGCGCGCATCGATCAGGTCGATGAGCAGTTGAAATTCGGAAATGGCTACGATCATTGCTGGATCCTGAACAGATCAGTCGAAGGACTGAATCGCGCAGCCGTGTTGTACGACGAGGAGACTGGAAGAGAAGTAACTGTCCTTACTTCAGAGCCCGGCATACAACTTTATTCCGGCAATTTTCTTGATGGAAGCCTGAAAGGAAAAAACGGTGTGGCGTACAATTTCAGAACTGGCCTTTGCCTCGAGACGCAGCATTTTCCCGATTCGCCTAACAGGCCTGAATTTCCATCGGTGGTGCTGAATCCAGGCGAGAAATATTATTCGGAGACGATCTATCAATTCCGTGTTCGGTAAGCAGGCATGGATCTTATCGCGATACCATCATGATAAAAATTATTGCTTTTGTCGTAGCGTCGTTCTGCCTATCCACAATGGTAAACGCGCAAACATTGGTGTTGCCCGGTGATTACCCTGATCCGTCCGTTACAAAGATCGGAGATCGCTATATCGCCTCAGCCACAAGCTCCAACTGGATGCCTGCATTGCCTCTGCTGGAGTCGCGGGACCTGATGAGCTGGGATCTGAAAGGATATGTGTTCGATTCATTACCGGACTGGGCGGATTACTACTTCTGGGCTCCCGAGATCACATACGACAATCGAAAGGTCTTCGTGTACTACTCTGCACATAAGAAAAACGGAAATCTGTGTGTAGCAGTCGCAAGTGCCGATTCCATAGGAGGCAAATTCGTCGATCACGGTCCGATCGTGTGTCAGGCCGCCGGTTCCATCGATGCATTCGAGATACGCGATGAAAATGGAAAGCTTTACCTGGTCTGGAAAGAAGATGGGAACAGCATCAATCAACCCACCCCGATATGGGCACAGGAGATGAATGAATCCCGCACCGGATTGGTCGGTGAAAAGATCAAGCTTTTTTCAAACGATCAGCCCTGGGAAGGCGCGCTTGTAGAGGGCGTGTCAATTCTCAGACGTGGAAAGTTTTTTTACGCGTTTTTCAGTGGGTCTGCGTGTTGCGGGCGAGCGTGCACCTATGGCCTTGGTGTTGCGCGCGCAGTTTCATTGTCAGGACCCTGGGAAAAGTACTACGCCAATCCAGTTCTCACGGTGTCGGGCCGATGGAAATGCAACGGTCATGGAACTCCTCTGGAAAAAGACGGACGTTTCTATTTTCTCCACCATGCCTATGACTCGTCGGGCAACGTTTTTACCGGCCGGCAGGGTGTGTTAACGGAATTTTCATTCACCGATGATGGATGGGTGAGGTTTCATGCCACGCAGGGTGGTGATACACCGATTCCCTTGGAGTTGTACGATAGCTTTAATGGCACAGAGTTGTCTCCTCATTGGCAGTGGTCCGTGTTTCAGTCGGTGAAATATACGTTGAACAAGGGAAGTCTCCGGCTCACCGCGCTGCCAACCAGGTGCGGAGCTTACATTGGTCAAAAAATTTATTCCACGAGCTATGAAGCCGAAATTACGATTAGCAGGTCTTCAGATGCGGAGACTGGCCTTGCGCTGATTGGCGACGATGACAATATCATTTACGCTTCTTTTTACAGAAATAAGTTAAAGCTTGTCAGAGTGGAGGCTGGTCGCGAGGCAGTGATCACAGAAGGTGACTCCCGGCCCGTGAAAAATATCCGGATGCGGGTGACCGATAATAAGGACCTTCAGTTCTATTCAAGTAACGATGGCAAAAACTATCAGGCCATCACCAATGCGGTAATTGATGGAAGTTTTCTCCCGCCATGGGACAGGGCTGTGCGAGTAGGTATCGTTTCGAAAGGACAGCCAAACCAGGTTGCGGTCATTCAGGAGTTCGTGTTACGCAACCGCTAAAAAATCTTAAATATTTTTGAACGATCTTCCGTATCGCGTGTACAGAGGTTCAAAAGTCATTTATGAGATCCATCCTATTCGTTTTATTTACTGCCTTTGCGCTGCAGGTGTCGGCTGCGGCTGACCCTGAAAATATTTTACCACGAACCAAAGAGATCAGATCACAACAGTGGTATCATGAGCAGGCCCTGGCATGGTGTGTTCGCGCCAAACAATCAAATACCAGAGAGTCGTGGATCAATTATTACACAGCTGCGAAATATGCACAATGGCAGGTAGCAGACCTGAACCGGATCATAGAAGATGCAAAGAACATTCTGCGCGACGATTTCACGGTAAAATTGATCACCGCCTGGCATTCAGGCATTACCCGTGAAGCGTCATCGATGCTGAAGGAGCTCGAGAATATCAGTTCTGATCATGTTCTTCTGAATACATTGCTCATCATGCATGACGAACTGAACTTCGACGTTGCGTCAAGGCGCGTACATGCCGAGCGGTTGTTTTCGAAAGACGTCGTTTCATCTTCATTGCTCAGCTACAGCTACAATGTGCTGATGTCGATCGAAGATGGTGGGTTGCTTGTCTGTGACGGCGACAATACTACCATACCGCTATTCATCCTGCAGGACATTTTTGATGTTCGCCGGGATGTGATCGTCCTTAATCTTGACTTGCTTCTTGATCCGGATTATAGGCTGAAGAAACTCGCTGCGAACGGAATCGATGCGGAAGGACAGGATTTTCCAGATAAGGAGGCTATTTGCGAATGGCTCACGCAAAACAGTTCATCGAAGAAGATCTATTATGCGCTGACATTGCCACAGCAACACATCACGGCAATAAAAGATCAGCTTTATGTGGTTGGCCTGGCTTCACAGGCGGCGAAGACAAGATTGGATAATATTACCTCCATTCGCGAAAACCTCGAGAACAGGTTTCTGCTGGACAATCTGACGGTGGATTTCTCGGGCGAAAATCAATTCGCTTCAGGTAAAGTGCTCAGTACAAACTACCTGGTGCCGATGCTGCTGCTTTTCGAACACTATAAATCGGTGGGCAACAATGAAAAGTTGAGTGAATGGAAAATGGTCATCGACAAGATTGCGCGCGAAACCGGTAAGGAGGTCCTTGTTCAGAATTTCCTGAGTAAAAAGATCGCTGCGCCATTTGTTTCTGCCGGCCTGGACGTGAAGGCGATCGAAGGACGCATGAAGCTCGTCAAGGGTAAAATATATGCCGGTGAGACCGAGGTGACGAATCTGGAATACAACACGTTCCTGAGATACCTAAAGACCAATGGCCTCGACGAGATCTACTCAAAGAGCAATTTTGACCTGAGTCAATACGAGGAGCCTTCATTGTCGTTGATGAAACAGTACCATGCGGATCTGAAACCGGTGAAGAAACAGCAATACCACACCAACTATCCGGTTATAAACATTAGTTATGCCGGCGGTCAGGCGTATTGTGAATGGTTAACAGAACAATATAACAATACCTCAGGCCGTAAGTTCACGAAAGTTAAGTTCAGACTGCCTACTATCAGCGAATGGAGAATCGCAGCGCTTGGATATAAAGATTTTCAGTCATGGGATATCTACGAAAACAAGATCGAGATCGCGATTCCGGAAAATCCGAACGAGGAGTTTTGCAAAAATTGTCCGAAAAAGTCGTTTAACTTTCGCGAGAGCCAGGTACTTTATCCATGGTACGGTGCATTTTACATCCGCAATAAGGCGTTAAATAATCGCGGCTGCAGCCTCGGCAATTTCAAATGGCCCGACACCCAAAAGCCATGTCGTCCTGGTTGGGTTACAGTAGACGGATGGGTACTGACATCTCCGGTGCAGTCATACTTTCCAAACGGAATGGGACTCTACGATGTAGTTGGTAACGTTGCCGAAATGATCAATGAAGAAGGGAAGGCATGTGGTGGAAGCTGGAACCATGACCCCGAGCAGTCGACGATACTCAGCATCAACGAATACAAAGGGCCTGACGCTTCAACGGGATTCAGGGTATTCATGGAAGTGATCGAACCATAAATCAGCTGGATGTTTTTTGATCGGTTAAACGATAAGTCCGACGAAGCGCTCATGGCCCTGATCAAACAGGGCCATGAGCGCGCTTTTACGGCATTGTATAAACGGTATAGCCCGCAAATGCTTCGCTATTTTTTCAGGATGTTGTGGAAGGACGAAGCTCGCGCGCAGGATTGCCTGCAGGATCTGTTTATGAAAATTGTCGAGAAGCCTGAGTATTTCGATCCTTCGCGGAAATTTTCAACCTGGCTTTACTCGGTGGCGCACAACATGTGCAAGAATGAGTACCGCAGACAAAACTACAGACGATCGGTAAGCATCGACCACCATGATGCCGCGGTCGAGAATACGATACACGAGCAAATGGATCACGACAAGTTCAATATAGTGTTGCAACGTTCCATGGTGTCATGGAGCGAAGATGACCGTTCCCTGTTTGTGCTGAGGCAGGAGCTTGAAATGACATTTGCAGAAATAGGCGGCATATTGAATTGCCCCGAGGGTACCGCGAAGTCGCGGTGGTTTTATCTAAGGAAAAATCTGGCAGCGCAGTTACAGGAATTTCAAACCATTATCGAGTAAGTATGGAAGCATCAGAAAAAGTGGAGCTATTGATCGAAACGAAAGCCTGGAGCGATCTTACGGTCGATGAAAAAGCAATGGTGATCGATGTTCTCGGATCTCAGGATCAGTACAACGCATTGCGGGATGTTCATTTTGCATTGCTCGGCGCAGGGAAAGTGTCGATAAGACCCGATGCAGGAGTATTAAGAAATTTACAGGATCGTTTTCGTGAAAGAAATGCTCCCATCAGGTCATTTTCTGTTTTCTACTACAGGCTGCCCGCATTTGTGGTTATGGTCCTTGTGGCAATTGCTGCTTTTGCGGGGTGGATAGGCGCAAGGTTTACTACCGAACCCGTGAGGATCACAGACGTTTTGACGAAACATGATACGGTTTTCGTCGCCTCCCGGCCTGACACTGTCGTCCTTACTGAGGTGAAGTACAGAACGGTCATTAGGGAAATTCCGGTCAACGTTTCGATTTCACAGGCAGCATCGCGGGAGCCTGAAGTGAACGGCATGAATATGAAGGAGACGGAGGCCCTTCAGACTTTGCTCGTCTCCGGCAGCGAGTAGTTCAGCTGTTTGTGTACTCGGAACGAACGGGATAGAATACATCGATCACATAGCAGTCGGTATGTGCGAATGCCGTATGCGGAACATTGCCCGGTATGATGCCGCACATGCCGGCGGACAGGATCTTTTTCTCGGGTCCTATCGTAAGCTCAAGTTTTCCCGAGATCACATTCACGATCATTTCATTCACATGCTGATGTGGCGGAATCGACGAACCTGCCTTGATATCCCAATGTGCCACCGTGATGTTTTCCGAGTGCAGAAACTTTCCATTGAAACCAGGGACGATCTGCTTTGCCTGTAGATCCGAAAGATCGACGAAAGGAGTAGTGCTTTTCATTTGGAAGATTAATTTGCAGGTAAATTAGTTGAATCCGGAATAAATGGAAATCAAAGCTATATGTGCGGATATCGATGGCACATTACTGGACAAAAGACGGGAGCTTTCGGCGCGAACGATTTCGGCGGTTAAAGAGGTTGCTGCGCGCATGCCGGTGATACTGGCGTCGTCGCGGATGCCTTCCGCCATGAGGCATTTGCAGGCCGAGCTTGGCATTCTCTCTCATCCGCTGGTGTGCTACAACGGAGGATATGTTATCCATTATAACAAAAACAACGAGCCCACTGTATTCGAGTCGATCACCATACCCGTCGACGTGTGCGAAGGCATCGTTGAGCTCACGCGCAACACGTCTGTTCATGTCAGCCTGTATCATGCCGACACGTGGTATGCACCGCGGGTCGATCAATGGACGGAACGGGAAGAAACGATCACAAAAGTGAAATCTGTGATCAAAAGTGCATCTGATGTACTGGAGCTTTGGCGCGAAACAGGCACAGGTGCGCATAAGGTCATGTGCATGGGGCCTGCAGAGGAGATCAGTGGGATAGAAAAAGAGCTCCGACGAAAGTTCGACAACTCAATTCACGTTTACTGCTCACGTGATACCTATCTCGAGCTTGCTCCAAAACAAATCTCTAAAGCAACTGGTGTAGCCCTCGCGTTGGAAAGGGTTTACAACCTTCCGATGGCTGGTGTAATGGCATTTGGCGACAACTATAACGATATTGAAATGCTGCGGGCGGCTGGCCTTGGAGTCGCCGTGTCAAATGCGAGGGATGAAGTTAAGTCGGTCGCTGAACATGTTACGTTAAAAAGCATCGATGACGGGGTGGCCGTAGCGATCGAGCAATTCTGTATTAATCGTTGAACTTTATGGTCAAAGTCGAAGCTGTCAGAAAATTGGCGATGCAGTTGGAAGGAGTTGAAGAACAACCCCACTTTGAAAAAGCTTCGTTCCGCGTGAAGAAAAAAATTTTCCTGACGGTCTCGGCCGACAATACAAAAGCAACGTTAAAGTTGTCACTGATCGATCAGGATGTATTTCACAAATACGGTCCTGATATTTTTTATCCCGTCCCGAATGCCTGGGGAAAACAGGGCTGGACAATTGTCGATCTGAAAAAAGTGCGTTCTGATATGTTCAGGGATGCCCTAACACAGGCGTATAACGAAACTTCCAGGACGACCGCTGCCAGAA
Source organism: uncultured Chryseosolibacter sp. (assembly GCA_966095595.1). GTDB lineage: Bacteria > Bacteroidota > Bacteroidia > Cytophagales > Cyclobacteriaceae > Chryseosolibacter. Next base: position 9,067 of record CBHTUB010000017.1, read on the forward strand.
AGAAAAAATGAAAGTTAAAATAGTTGTTGGGCTCATCGTTATTGTTGCCATTGGCCTTTTCATGTCAGGCGATATCACAATGCCTGTCAGGGGAGCAGACAACAAGAGCTACAACAGGGAATCGTTCTGGTACTATCCATGGGGTCGTTCCGTTACACACAAGGGTGTCGATATATTCGCGAGAAAAGGAACGCCGGTTGTTTCAGCGACGCCGGGCCTCGTTTTGTTTACCGGCGATATCAAGGTTGGCGGTAATGTCGTGATCGTGCTGGGACCTAAGTGGCGACTTCATTATTATGCACATCTCGATGAGATCAACACTACCACCTTCAGCTGGGCAAGTGGGAGCGAAACGATCGGCTCGGTGGGAGATTCGGGAAACGCAAAGGGTAAGCAACCCCACCTCCATTATTCGATTCTTACGCTTGTTCCGTATCCGTGGGATATCGATGGCAGCAAGCAGGGCTGGAAGAAGATGTTTTATATCAATCCGATCCCGTTGCTGGAGCAGCAGTGAGGAAAACTTAGGCTTTTAATCGCAGGATCACAAGGAAGAGCGCGTCAGGACGGGTCACTCTTTGCCAAATGCCAACAGCCAACCACCCGTCAGTCGTCCAGCCGCGGATTCAGCCTCGTATAATACTTCTTTTCAAAGCCCGGGCAAGTGATCTCCATCTCCCCGTTTGCCAGCAGGCGAATAAAACCTTCTTCATAGTCGGTGCTGCACGAGCCCATCGTCACCACGAGGAAGTCGCAGTTCCAGATTGTGCCCCTTAGTTTTACGATGTTCTTGTAGATGGGAAGGTGCTCGACCTCGCATGGAAATTCTTCCTTTCCCTCTTCGATAATGAAAGAGGTGAGCATGTTTTCGTCTTGTTGACTTACGCGGATCTTCAATCCATCGGTCTTGCGGACCCATGTCCCTTCGATACCATCAGCGGGCCGGTTTCGGAATCCTGTTGAGACCAGTATTGCCAAAAACACGGTACAGAAGAACAGGGGTTTCATGATCATGATGTTTGATAATAAGGTCGAAAAATTCCCGAACTTTATCAATAGGGTTTCAAGGCATCATCGCGTCAGACCTGTTTTTTAAATTCTTACGTTTCATTATAAAACGATTATTAAAAAATGGAGTTTCTGAATACTATTCCGGTTTTACCTTCAGCAGATATCGATCGGGACGTCGCGTGGTATAAAGAAAAAATGGGAATGGAAAAATCCTTTGCGGATAAGATGTATGCCGTGCTTTATCGGGAAAACCTGATTCTCCATCTTCAATGGCATGCGGACACTGCAGATGATCCGTTACTGGGTGGTTCAGTGATCAGGATATACATGAAGGATATCAAACCGCTCTTCGATGAATTTGTACAAAGGGGTACTATTACTCCTGATCGACCGCGGATGCATACGCCATGGGAGACAAATGAATTCGGTTTTTTCGACTTGAACAAAAACGCAATCTTCGTCATGGAGTACGCTTCGCCGGATGGATCGTCATGAACTTCCCTGTGTAAGCAGGATGATCAGTGCATGGCTAATGGCATTGGCGCTTTCCTTTGCCATCGACCACGTTATCAATTACGCCGAATTCCTCGCTGCGTTGATGATACCGAACATACACCTCAATGCCAGCTTTCGGTATTGCTTTTCATAGGGCTTGTCGATGGCCTCTCCGGCGCGCAAGGTTTGAAGTGCATATTGCTGAATGGTGATCAGTGGCAACACGATCCGTTCACGAAGCTTCACGGAGTCCCTGTTCACGGGGTTGTTTTCCATCAGCTCGCTCAGCCCTGACACTTCCAGGATCATTTTGACTGAGATCTTGTATTCGTTGTGCATGATCTTCCAGAACTCCCCGAACTCCTTATCCTTCGACAGGTACGCCGTTGCCGGATAATATGACTTGGTGAGCGACATCATGCTGTTGGCCAGCAAAGTTCTGAAAAACAGGGAATCGTTGTACAGCTTTTTCAGCTCACGGAGTTTCCCCTTTTGTTTCAATTCGGCCAATGCACTACCTACCCCATAAAAGCCGGGGATATTCTGTTTCATCTGTGCCCATGAGCCCACAAACGGGATCGCGCGAAGGTCTTCAAACTTCAGGCTCTCACCAGAGTTTCGTTTCACGGGACGCGAGCCGATATTCGAGTCGCCAAAAAAGGCGAGTGGTGTGACCTTCTCGAGATAGGGCACAAATTTCGGGTGATGTTTCAATGCGAGGTACGCCCTGTGCCCTGCTTCTGCCAGTGACTCGAGCAGGCTCTTCTCGTTGTCATTCAGATGAATTTTTTTCGAACGAAAGACTTCATTTTCGATTCCCGCGGACAACAATTGCTCAAGGTTGAACAGACACGATGCCGGTTTGCCGAAGTTGGAGCTGATTGTCTGTCCCTGAATAGTGATCTGCACTTCCTTGTCCTCGATGGTTTCACCCAATGAAGCGTAGAAGTCGTGCGTGTTTCCACCGCCACGTGCCGGAGGGCCGCCACGTCCATCGAAGAACACCGCCGTGATGCCGTACTGGCGACAAAGTTTGGTGAGGTTCTCCTTGGCGCGGAAGATGGACCAGTTTGCACGGAGGTATCCGCCATCTTTTGTGCCATCCGAAAAACCGAGCATGATCGTTTGCTTGTCGCCTCTTCTGGCAACATGTTCCCGATACGCGTCCACGCTGTAGAGCATCCCCATGATCTCGGGTGCAGCCGCGAGATCTTCGATCGTCTCGAACAGCGGAACGATGTCCAGTGGCAGATCGTCGCCAGTTGCGAGCATCAGCTTGGCAAGCTGAAAAACACGGATCACGTCTACGGCCGATTGGCAGTTGCTGATCACGTAGCGGTGACATCCTTCCCTTCCGCTGATGCGCTGCACTTCTTCGATCACCTTGATGCTTTCTATCAACTCGGTAACAAACGGATCGTCAAACTTCATTGCTCCCGGTTTGAATTTCAACTTGAGCAAGGTGTTGATCTGATCCGTCGCAGACAGGGCTTCGAAGTTCTTCAGACTTTTTTGTTTGGTCTGCAGCTGTTTGAGGATAGCATCCCAGGCGTAAGCATGTTTCCTGCTATCCTGTCTGATGTCCATGCTGGCAAAGTTGAAACAGAATATGCGGACCTTAAGAATAAAATCATCCAGCAGATCGAGGAATAGTCCCCTGTGATCATCGATCAGCGATTTTCTCGCAGCAAGCAGGTCGTCAAGCAGCTCGTTGGCGTCCAAATATCCACCTTCTCCACTGCCGTACGCAAGCTGATAGATCTTTCTTTCAACGCGGGCAATGATCTGATCGACGGTCTGGAATGTGAGGCGCCTTTTGAGGAAACGCGCGTCGCGGTAGTAGCAGCGCATGAGTGTTCGCTGAAGGTGCCCCGCTACCTGTATGGTCGTTTCGTGTGTAACGAACGGATTACCATCGCGGTCGCCGCCTGGCCAGAATCCTATTTTTATCAGATTGTAATTCTTCCATTCTTCTGGATCTATTTGTAATCCATCCCTGAGCTTTTTGAGGATCTGGGGGATCACCTGGTAAAAAACATTTTCAAGGTACCACGACAGGCTTGCAGCCTCATTGAACGGCGTGGGCTTCTCGCGATTGATAAAGGCAGTTTTCCCGAGCTGTCGCAGAAGGAGGTTGATGTGTTCCAGTCTCCCTTCGCGGATCGCTTCTTCAAGGTCGTTGATGATCGCCAGGACATTTCCTGGATAGAATTGCGTGGGATGGGCTGTCAGCACGATGCGCACACTGAAATCTTCCAGTTTTTTCCTGAGCTCGTCGGTCACACCTTCGGAAGCGGCGCGGAGCAGGAGCGCAGAAACGGTACCCTTGCCGTTGAGATCATTGATCTGATCGAACGCGGCGTCTTCGATCGAATCGAAAAGTACGACCTGGCGTTCAGTGTATTGAATGAAATTGAAGAGCAGATTGAATTGTTCTTCGCGGGTTGCGTTGGGCGCAAAGTCATTGAAGAATTTCTTGATGATGCTTTTCGGGTCTTTGCCCTTTTCGAAACCATTCTCACATGCCTGTTGCAGCAGGGGAAGCAGGGTTCCGGTACGATAGATCCCCGTGTAGGGTAAATTCAGGAACAGGCTGTTGTAGATATGGTATCTCGTGGAGACAGCCTGGTTGTAGTTTGTAGTCATCTCTTTTGTCGGCTCAAGGGCGTACGATAACAAATTTAGAGATTGGAATCTATAGCAGGACTATCCTTGTATGTGTTATTCAAAACAATTTTTACGAAAACGATTACTGCAAGAAGAAATGTGAAAAGAAGGCTTTCAGCCCTAACGATCAATAGTAAAGACTCCGGAACAATTTCCGGAGTCCGGAAGTCGACTTATTTTACTCCATTACCTCACCCTTGATGGTAAGCTGTACAATTCCATCGGCAGTGTTGGCATTCACCGTAACTGATTTGGTGAACTGACCGATCTTCGCTGCATTATAGGTCGCCTTCACAAAGCCTTCGCCGCCCGGAGCGATGGGGTCTTTGGTGTAGGAGGTGATCGTGCAGCCACATGATGCCTGAACGGATGAAATGATCAGGGGCGCGTCTCCCGTATTCGTGAACGAAAATTCGTGCGTCACGGGGACATTGAGTTTGATCTTTCCAAAATCGAAGACAGTTGTCGCCCAGGTAAAGGTTGCTTCGACGGGTGAAAGTGTGCTGCGAACATTTGCATTCATCGCGAGTTCCTGGGCCATGACAATTACTACGAGTACAAGGCCCGTCATTGTTAAAACAAGTTTTTTCATTTCTCTTGTGATTTAAGTTTTGTGATTGATTATAGCGTTCGAACGATTCAAAGATCATGGATGTACGGACCGCCTGCTGTTAATGAACTTGTAAATGATGTTAATGGGGTGTTAAAGGAAAAGCTGCTAGCGGCGAGTTACGAGCCGCGAGTTTCATGGTTTAGGCTTAAGAGACTTCAAGCCGTATTTATTGTGACATGTTCCCCAGGCTTTGATCGAAGTTTGCCGGCCGCGAAAGAATTGCTCGTAGCTCACGGCTGGAAACTCGGAGCTAAAATCGCACCACGCGCCGGTATAGTCAGGGCACTCACCTCATTCGCCAAAAGTCCCTTTTTCCCTGTTAATAAGTTGTTAACAGTCGGCTCGTCATGCCGGTTCTTCGTATTTTTACATTGTGAAAAGCTCTACTATCAGGTTCATCGTTATTCTGGGTACGATTTGTATCCTCGGCATAACCATCACCCAGCTTTATTGGGTGAAAAGAGCATTCGATATCAAGGAAGCCGAGTTCGATCGTACGGTGAACGGAGCGCTGTTTAATGTTGCCCATCAGATCTACGATATCAACAACACACCGTCGCCAGCGGCTAATCCCGTAAAGCAGGTCTCTACGAATTATTTCATTGTTCTTGTCAATGGTGACGTCGACGTGAGCCTTCTTGAGTTTTTGCTCAAGTCGGAATTCGAGAAACGCAGCATTCGGTACGATTTCGAATATGGCGTCTACGATTGTTCGAGCGAGAAGATGAAATATGGCGACTATGTGTCGCTTCAGAATGCGAAGGAGAAGGTGACTACCAAGAAGCTGCCGGCGTGGAACCAATACGCCTATTATTTTGGAGTCCAGTTTCCCAACCGCGAAGGCCACCTGCTCAACCAAATGGGTATCTGGACATTTTCAACCGTCGTTTTGCTGGTGGTGATCATTTTCTTTTCGTATACCCTGTTCATCATCCTCAAGCAGAAGCGTCTTTCGGAGATCCAGAAGGATTTTATCAATAACATGACCCATGAGTTCAAGACACCGATATCGACCATTGCCGTGTCTACCCAGGTGTTGAAAGATCCGGGTATCATTCATCAGCCCGAGCGGCTTTTGAACTATACAACCATCATTGAAAAAGAGAATAACCGCCTCAAGCAGCAGGTGGAAAGAGTGTTGCAAATGGCTCGCCTTGACAAAGAGGACATCGGGTTGAAGAAGGAGGTTGTCGACGTTCATGCTGTCGTGCAGGATGCCGTAAAAAACACCTCACATGCGTTGGAGGATAAAAATGGCCAGGTTCATCTACACCTTAAGGCCGAGCGTCACATGCTCGAGGCAGACCGGCTTCACTTGACGAATGTATTTCATAACCTGCTCGATAACGCCATAAAATATTCCCACGAGTCACCACGGATCGAGATCACAACCGCTGTGCATGGGGATCACCTTCAGGTTCACGTTCGTGATAATGGCATCGGGATCAGCGCAGAGAATCAAAAGAGGGTTTTTCAAAAATTCTTCAGGGTTCCTACCGGAAATGTACACGACGTGAAGGGATTCGGTCTGGGTTTAAGCTACGTCAAAACCATCATTGAAGCACACAAGGGAAACATCAGGCTCGACAGCGAACTCGGGAAGGGTTGCCTGTTTACGATCACACTGCCTTTAATTAAATAAATGGAACACATAAAGATTCTTCTCGTCGAGGATGACCCCAACCTGGGTTTTGTAATTAAGGATAATTTGTCGGTTAAGGGATTTGACGTAACACTTTGCACCGACGGACTTGCCGGCGAACATGCCTTTTTCTCGAATCCTTTTCATCTCTGCATTTTTGACGTGATGCTTCCAAAGAAGGACGGGTTCGCATTGGCAAAAACGGTGCGACAAAAAAATCAGGAGATCCCCATTTTATTTCTCACAGCCAAGTCGATGGTGGAAGACAAGCTTATCGGCTTTCAAAGCGGTGCCGACGACTACATCACAAAGCCGTTCAGCCTCGATGAGCTTTTCTGCAGGATCGATGTTTTCCTGAGGAGATCGAATGGCGTGCAGACGTTATCCGAAAGATCATTTAAAGTCGGGCAATATGAATTCGACCCATCGAACCTCACATTGAAGAATCAGTCGATGGAAAAGACGCTGACGCAAAAAGAAGCGGAGGTGCTGAAGCTGTTGTACAAAAACCGCGATCGTGTTCTGAAACGTGAAGAGATCCTGAATCAGATATGGGGCAACGACGACTACTTCATGGGAAGGAGCATGGACGTATTCATTTCAAAACTCCGCAAATATCTGAAAGAGGATCCCGCCATCCAGATCGTCAACTACCACGGAGTAGGGTTCCGGCTGGAGATTCGTTGATGAGTGCTCGTTAGCATCCACGACGGAAAACGTTGCAGGGACTAGAAATACTTGAACTGCAAGAGGTAAAGAAAAAGGATCGCCGTCGTTCCGATAAGTATCCAGCTGACGATCACAAGTGGTCTTTTGTATTTCAGGAGCTTTGACTCGAAGGTCATTGCGTTTACAACAAAGGTCAACCCTGCGATTCCGAACAAAGCCATTTCCAGAAAATCCCTGATAACGAAGTAGTACACGCCCACTCCGATGAAGATCAGGCCAAAGAGATATTGTCTTACTCGCGCATTCATTAGTTGAGTTCTGCTTTAAGGAATTTTCCGGTGTAACCCGCGGGGTTTTTCGCCACTTCCTCCGGCGTGCCGCTCGCGACGATCATTCCACCTTTTTCGCCACCCTCCGGGCCCAAATCTACGATATAGTCCGCCGATTTGATAACGTCCATATTGTGTTCGATCACCAAAACGGAATTACCCTTGTCCACAAGCTTCTGCAACACGTCCAGTAAATGGGAAATGTCCTGAAAATGCAGACCAGTGGTCGGCTCGTCGAGAATATAAAATGTTTTTCCCGTGTCGCGCTTCGACAGCTCTGTCGCAAGCTTTACACGTTGTGCTTCACCGCCGGACAGCGTGGTGGCATGCTGGCCCAATGAGATGTACCCGAGTCCTACTTCTGCGAGTGTCTGAATTTTCCGGAGAATCTTCGGCTGATTTTCGAAGAAAGTGACAGCTTCTTCCACTGTCATGTCGAGCACGTCGGAGATTGATTTTCCCTTGAACCTCACTTCCAGTGTCTCGCGATTGTATCGTTTGCCCTTGCAGGTCTCGCAGGGAACGTGAATGTCGGGGAGAAATTCCATTTCGATAAGGCGCAGTCCGGCACCTTCGCACGTTTCGCATCGGCCGCCTTTTACGTTGAAAGAAAAACGGCCGGACTTATAACCTCTGATCTTCGCTTCAGGCATCTGGGCAAACAATTCGCGGATCTCGGTAAAAACTCCGGTGTACGTGGCAGGGTTCGATCTTGGCGTTCTCCCGATCGGCGACTGGTCTACCTCGATCACCTTATCGATCAGGTCAAGGCCTTCGATCTTCCGATAAGGCAAAGGCTCGGTCCGTGATCCGTAAAAATGTTGATTCAGGATTGGAAATAATGTCTCGTGAATGAGCGTGGACTTTCCACTCCCTGAAACGCCCGTGATGCACGACAACGTTCCGAGAGGAATCTTAAGGGTAACATTTTTAAGATTATTACCCGTCGCACCCGAGAGTACGATGGATTCTCCGCTGCCTTTTCTTCTTTCCCTGGGGAAATTGATGCTGGTTTTACCGCTGAGGAAACGGGCCGTTACACTGTCTGTCTTCAGGAAAGTTTTCGGGTCACCTTCGGCGATCACGTGACCGCCGTGACGCCCTGCGCCGGGACCGATGTCGAGGATGTAATCGCATTCAAGCATCATATCCTTGTCGTGCTCGACAACAACGACGGAATTTCCGAGATCGCGCAGGTCTTTCAGCGCACGGATCAGTTTCACATTGTCACGCGCGTGCAAGCCGATGCTTGGTTCATCCAGGATATACAACACGCCGACGAGCTGTGTTCCGATCTGGGTGGCCAATCGGATACGTTGCGATTCTCCACCGCTCAGGGTTCGGATAGGTCTGTGCAAATGGAGGTAATCCAATCCAACATCCAACAAAAAGCCGATACGTTTCCTGATCTCCTTCAAAACCTCCACGGCGATAACGCGCTGCTTCGGGTCGAGACGATCCTCCAGACCATTGAACCATTTGTTCAGCTGGCTGATGCTCATCAGCGAAAGCTCTGCAATATTTTTTTCATTGATCTTGAAATGCAGGGACTCCTTTTTCAATCGCGCGCCATGGCATTCCGGACATGACTTGATGATCGTAAAATCTTCCACCCATTTTTTGATGGCCTCAGAACCTTCGTCACGCTGCTTCTCCAGAAAATTGATGATACCTTCAAAGTCAGTGGTCCACTCCGTTCCGGGATATTTTACGGACGAAACGCCCACCGGTTCGTCGTCGCCGTAAAGGAGTATTTTGATGACGTCTTTGGGAATCTTGTTCAGCGGCGTTGTAAGCGTGAACTTATATCTTTTGAGGATCGCCTCTATTTTTTTGAAGATCCAGATATCGCGGTATTCTCCCAGGGGAAGAATTCCGCCGCGTGAGATGCTGAGCGATTTATCGGGCATCACGGACTCTTCGGTGATCTCCTCTATCTGGCCAAGGCCGTTACATGTTGGACAGGCGCCGTAAGGAGAGTTGAATGAGAAATTATTCGGAGCCGGCTCATCATACGACAACCCGGTTGTTGGATCCATGAGGTATTTCGAGAAATGATGAACCTTTCCGTTCTCTTCCATCACCATCATCACACCCTTGCCTTCCTTCAACGATTTGTTGATAGATTGTCCGATGCGCGCGCGATCCTTTGCGTCAGCGACGATCCGGTCCATAACGAGTTCGATGTCGTGGATCTTGTAGCGGTCTACCTGCATCTTGGCGGTGATCTCCTGGATCTCCCCATCGACGCGCACCTTCGTATAACCGCTTTTCCTGATCTGCTGGAACAGCTCCCGGTAATGGCCTTTTCTTCCCTTGATGACCGGCGCGAGCAGAACGAGCTTCTTGCCTTTGAAATTCGAGAGCAGGGTATCCAGGATCTGATCTTCCGATTGACGCACCATGCGTTCGCCGCTGAGGTAGGAGAACGCTTCCCCTGCGCGCGCGTAAAGCAGACGCATGAAATCGTAGATCTCCGTTACCGTGCCCACGGTAGAGCGCGGGTTGCGTGACGTGGTTTTTTGTTCGATGGAAATGACCGGGCTCAGGCCATTGATCTTGTCCACGTCGGGGCGCTCCAGATTACCGATGAAGCTCCGTGCATACGCGGAAAAGCTTTCCATGTACCTGCGCTGGCCTTCCGCATAGATCGTATCGAAGGCCAGGGATGACTTCCCACTGCCGCTGATACCCGTGATCACCACAAGTTTATTCCTGGGAAAACTGACGTTGATGTTCTTGAGATTGTGCTCGCGAGCGCCGATTACCTCTATACTTTCGTGTCCAGTGAGGTCTAATGTTTTTTCGTCTGCTAAAGGTTTGGCCATTGCCGGTAAATATGAAAAATAGTCAAGTGATTACCATAAGGTTTTCACAACAATTGGAAACATTTAACGCAGTGCCGTAAGTTCCCATGTTCAAGCGGCTGCGTGGAAATTTGTAAGGTAATTAAGGACGGCCCAAAACCCGCCCATCAGGCTCAAAGATGCCCGGCAATCAGGGAGAGATGTCGTGACTGCGCAAACGTAACCGTATAAAAGGTTTGTTATTCAAAAAAAATCTGAGATCTGAAATTTTGAAATCTGAAATGAGCCCACCCATACTGGGATATTGCCGGAATTTTTTCTATTTACGCGGATATGATGGCTTACCGTCGCCTGGCACTTATAATTTTAATTTCTTTTCTGATCCCACAGCCTGTTTGGGCCCAACGGGTAGTTACCGAGATAGCAATCGATAATGCGGTGGAAGATATTCAATGCTATGCACAGGGCGACAGCGTGCTGGTGACATTTCTGGAACAGATTCCCAGGACGACCGACTTCTTCAGGCAGTCATATTGGATATTCAATGACAGGGCCGACACCGTTGATCTTGACTTCCTGGAGAACCACGTTTTGTCCGGCGTGACACACGCGGGCGGCGACCATTTTTATTATTACATCCACGAAAAGGAAAAACAAAGGGAGCTCCGGGCGATAACCGGATCACGGCCAGATACAACGCTCGTCATACTTCCATCGGGAGAACTGAAGGGTGACATTCTCGCGGTGATCAACGACGTTAATTTATATGTGTGCTCGTTCGAGCCCAGGGTCAATCAATTTCATATTATCGAGGTGAATGGAAAGACTGTTGTTCGCAAAACTTCCTTCGAGTTCCCGTACGACCTTTCTTATTATTATACAAGCTCTTTCGGCGTGTTTTCGAGGAATGCATTGCCTACCGCCGCAGGGGGGAGTGCCGAGTTCAAGCTGTACAAGCGTGGCGATCTTTTTATGATCACGATCGATCAGAATCGTTTCGGTGGCTCGACAAGAACAGATATTATTACTCTCGATATCAACGAACCCGGGAAGCCGGACATCAAATACATCGAGGCGCCGCGTAAAAACCAGTTTCGGTCGTTCCTGAGCAACAACATCCTTTACCGTGCAGCGATCACGAGACGACATATCGATTTCACGATGTTCGACGTGGTGTCAGGACATGATGAAGGATCGCTACGGATCACAACATCAGACAAATCCGCCAAAGAAAAAGTGACAACGCGGCTCGGGCACCTGGCCGAAATAAGTCGAACCGAAGAGCTTGGAACGATGATGGCCACCTCCGGGAATTTCTTTCCCTCCATTGTGAAGTGGGATGTCGATCAGGGATCGGATGAGGTAATGATCGCCAACTATATCTATTCTCATAACACGGGTTCGGGAACCGGTGGATTCGGGTTAGGCAGGATGATCAGCTACCATCATCCCGCCACATTTACACAAATGGCCGAACCTATTGGTGTCAGCAAGTACATTCATCTACGGAGAAACGGAAATCGATACGAACTGGAAACGAAAACGGCTGGATCGGTGATCGACAGGATTGATGATTACGAGATCGCGCTGTCGACAGAGAAGCATAAGACCGAAGCTAAAGCCTACATCAATACGCCTACCGGTATCGTTGCGATATATGCGGTCCCGACGTTGGGAAAAATCGCTGTCGTTAGCTTTCAGAAGTGAGATCAGAAAGTGTATCCGACGTAGACGTGGAATACGTGGTTCCGCACCTCGTAATTGCCTTCCCTGAATACCTCCATCAGGCCATAGTTCAGTCTCATCCCTGCATTGAAAGATTCATGTGGATTGATCCCAATGCCAACGACAGCTGCCATATCGATCCTGTTTGTGGAAGTGAGGATATTTTGTTTGGTTCTCTGGTCGGCAAGTTCAGTACGATCATAGGCTGAAATAAGGTAGCTTACCTGTGGCCCAGCCTGTACGGTGACCCTTTTGCCAGCCTCAAATAGCACGGGAAGGTTGAGGTAATTCAGATTGGTAGAATGTTTCGCTGAAAGTCCGGTAGCATTTGCACCAACATCTTCCCGCTCACCCTGGTTGGAATAATAAAGCTCGGGTCTCAGCCAGGTGTTTCTTCCGAGAGGAGTTTTTAGATATAAACCGACGTTGAATCCTGGTTTGACGTCTGACTCGCGGCTATCGGAATGGAATCTGGAAAGGTTAAGACCTGTTTTCAGCCCGAAGACATGGGATTTTTTCTGAGCATGTGAGCAGATGGCAATCAGCGTTGCCATACAAAGTATCAGCGGACGCATAGAGGGATTTTCTTCCTAAGTTAAACGTTGCCATTCGAATATGGTTTGGAATTTGCATCAGCAGAGGGAAATATTTCCAATATCGATTGCAAACTGAGCATGTGCTTCAATGCTGTACTGCTAAAGTAGTAATCAGCGCCTTCGCGGGAACGTGAGCGTGAAGGTGGTGCCCTTGCCTGCCAAGGACTCTACATGTATCGACCCATAGTGTCTTTGCATGATCTGCCGTGAGATCGTCAATCCTATCCCTGAGCCGGAGGGTCTGGTGGTAAAGAACGGCATGAAGATCTTTTCCGTTATCCCGGAAGGAATTCCTTTGCCATTGTCGCGCAGTTGTACGGATGTGCCATCGCTATCCTCCATGACAGTGACGTCAATTTCCGGAGAGGTAATTTCCTCAAGCGCGTAAAGTGCATTCCTGATAAGATTGATCAGCACCTGCTCGATCTGACTTCTGTCGGCGTAAATGTGCTCATCACCGCATCGTATATCCACACGGACGTTTTTGAGATCGTCCTGAAGCAGTTCGACGACATCCCGCACGAGCGATTTGACGGCGACGTCCTGGCGATTGGGAAGCGGCACGGTGCTGATCTTCCTGTAGCGCTCCACGAAATCCATCAATGCTCCTGATCTTCTGTTGATCACATCGAGGTTACTTTTTGCCCTGGTTACGATCTCCTCGTTGCCGACAATGCGGTCGAGATACTTCGACATTGTTCCGTTCAGGGAATGTATCGGCGCAATGCTGTTCATGATCTCATGGGTAAGGATGCTCATGAGCTCCTGCCAGCTTTGTAGCTCATTTTCTTCGAGCTCGGGTCTGATGTTGATCAATGATAAAATGTACAACGGTCTCTCACGAACGATGATCTTGGCGAGTCGCGCTGACAATCGCGCGTGGCTGGTTTTGTCGATAATGAGCTGTGGCCTGTTGAGCGCCATTGTCTGAAGATGGGTGAACAGGGCTTCGTTCGATGTCTTCAACCGCTCTATATTTTCAATGGATTCGACATTCGTCAACCTTTTGAATTCGTCGTTGACGAGCAGCATTTTTCCGGATCCATCATAGATGGTCAGACCGACCTGGGCGTTGTTGAGAATGTAATCGAAATATTGGTTCTGTTCTTCTGCCTGCGACTGCACATCGCGGACGTGTCTCGTGATGTGATTCAGCGTTGTATACAGATTATACAGGGGATGGTGAGTATCTGTAATGTTAAAATGGAAAGAATAATCGCCGTGCCGGACTGCATTGGCCACTAAACCGATGTCCTTTTGCCACCGGGTCAGGTATCTGAACAGGAGAAAGATCTGCACCAGTGCCAGCACCACCAGATTTCCGAAGGTCACCCAATACGCAAGACTGTAGAAGTATGCGGAGGCGATCGCTGTACCCACGATCACGACAAGTCTCAGGAGTATCTGAATGTGGAAGCGGTTAAAGGCCATACTTTTTCATTTTGTTGTATAACGTTTGCCGCGTAATACCCAAAGCTTTTGCCGCCTGGACAATATTGCCTTCGTGTTCGCGAAGTGCCCGTTGAAGTGCCTGGCGTTCCATTTCATCCAGTGTCATCGATGGCTGGGCGGAGGTCACCGATGAAATATTCAGGCTCAGGTCGGCCGCCGTTATGGCATCGCTATCCGTCATGATCACAGCTTTTTCAATGGTGTGTTGCAGTTCCCTCACGTTGCCGGGCCACGAAAAATTCCTGATGGATTCCAGCGCAGTAGAGTCGAAATGAAGCATCGATCTTTTACCATACCGCTGACGATATACTTCCAGAAAGTGATTCGCCAGAGCAACGATGTCGTTGGCGCCGCGGTCGCGCAGGGGAGGGGCGGTCAATGTGATCGTGTTGACGCGATATAAAAGGTCCTGTCTGAATTTGCCCGCCTTTACCATCTCGCCGATCGGTGCATTTGTCGCGGAGATCAGCCTGACGTCAAGTGAAACTTCCTGCAGTCCACCGACTGGCATGACCTTTCGGTTTTGCAGAACGGTGAGCAACTTCATCTGATGTGTCGCTGACAGGTTGCCAATTTCGTCGAGGAAAAGGGTGCCGCCATGAGCTTGTTCGAACCGGCCTGCCTTGTCTGTCTTCGCGTCCGTGAATGCTCCCTTCTTATGGCCGAAGAGCTCGCTTTCAAAAAGATTCTCTGGGATCGCAGATGCGTCGACCGTGACAAAAGGTTTTCCGGAGCGCGCAGAGAGCTGATGAATACGCCGTGCGATGAGTTCCTTTCCCGTGCCATTTTCGCCAAGAATGAGAACACTCGCGTCCGTAGCAGCCACCTTCGAGATCTGATCCTGCAGGTGGAGCATCGGAGGAGAAGTGCCTTCGAGAAAGAAATATGTCCCTGATGCCGGAAGAATGTCTTTTTTCCGGCGCAGGTTTGCCGTGACGGTTGCAAGCAGCTTATCGTTATCCCAGGGCTTTAGCACGAAATCGCGTGCACCCCTTTTGATCGCATCGACGGCCAGGTCTATGTGACCGTAGGCTGTCAGCATGATCACGGCGGCTTCCGGCTGCGCTTTCAGGATCGCCGACAACCAGTAAAGACCCTCGTTGCCGCTGTTGATTCCTGCAGAAAAATTCATGTCCAGCAGGATCATGTCGTATTCACGGCTGAGGAGCGCGGGAATCCTGTTGGGATTTGTCTCGGAAGCGATCTCGCGGAATTCATCTTCGAGGAGCACTTTCAATGCGTCGATCACATCCCGGTCATCTTCAATAATCAATAAAGAGCCTGAAGGCATAGTGTATAATATCTGGACAGGTCAATGTAAAATTTTTTTACACTTTCTGATACTCACTTTTGAAAAAAGGCCATAGAAACCAGAAAGAAGGGATTTTTATCTTTGGCATCACTGTTGGCACTGTGGTTAGAAATTCGTCGCTATGATTCTCAACTACCTCAAAATCGTTTTCCGACTGGTAACCCGTCAAAAGGCTTTTGCCTTTATCAACATCTTTGGCCTTACCGTTGGACTGGCCGGGTTCATTCTCACCTTTCTGTTTGTGCGTTATGAGCTCACCTATGACTCACACCAGGAGAAGATCGACCGGCTATACATGGTAGTGCGTGATTCATACCTCGATAACGAAGTGTACAACTTTACGCCTACTCCGTTTCCCTTTAAGGAAGCGATCAGCACAGAATATCCCGAAATCGAAAAGGCCACACGGTTCGATGAATGGGGAAAGATGATATTCCACTATGGGGACAAAACATTCGACGAGCCTGTTCTCGTAGCCGACAGGGAAGTATTCGACATGTTTACTTTCAGATTCGTGGAAGGCGATGCCAGTAATCCATTCCCCGACAATTCTTCGGTTGTGATCTCGCGAAAGATCGCACAAAAATATTTTGGCAATGAGTCTGCTGTCGGCAAGGTAGTACAGGTGAACGGAAAGTATGATTTTACTGTCCGCGGAGTTTACGAGAATTTTCCTGCCAACTCCACCATGCGCAATGACATTGTGTTGCCGATCGAGTTCTACAAAACTCTGGGCAGGGATTTCGCCAGGTGGAACAGCAACGTCGTCAATTGTTTCATTCTGCTGAAGGAGGGTGTCGACGTACAGAGCTTTGAGCAGAAACTAAAACCACGTCTCGGCAAGCAACAACAAAGCGACAAACCCGACGAGCTGTTCCTTCACCCGTACAAGGATCTGCATTTATATAATTTCCACTACAAGGACGGATTGATCGAAACGGTTTATATCTTTTCAATCGTCGGCATCGCCATTCTCGCGCTTGCGGCCATCAACTACGTGAATCTTGTTACGGCTCGTTCGATCAGAAGGGCAAAGGAGATCGGCATCCGAAAGACCGCCGGAGCAGGAAAGCGTCATATCGTATTCCAGTTTCTCAGCGAATCGATATTGTTCTCGTTACTATCGCTGAATTTCGCCGTATTGATTGTCGAGCTGATACTCCCTTACATTAACCCTGTCATCAACAAACAGCTTGCGATCGAGTATACGAACATATCACTGATCCTTTCATTTATTGGTATCGCCGTTGGCACCGGTTTGCTCGCGGGCGCATATCCTGCATTTTATCTCGCGAGATTTTCTCCGGCTTCTGTTTTGAAAAGTTCTGAAAAGCTCAAAAGCGGAAATTTCAAAAGCGCCCTGGTGATCGTTCAGTTCGCGGTGTCTATCGCGCTGATCATTACGTCCATTGTGCTTTACAGGCAATTTCAATATTTGCGTAACATGCCAGTCGGATTTTCGAAGGAGAATATCTTCTATTTCAAGCTTGAAGACGAGACGCGCCGCCAGTTCGACGTGCTTCGCAGGGAATTCGAGAGCCTCGGGGAAGTACGCGCCGTATCAACGGCAAATCACATCCCTACCGAGATATTTTCCAACGGAGACGGCATCGAGTGGGAGGGCAAGGATCCGAACAGCAACGTGTTGATATCATTCACTTCGGCCGACGACAAGTATCTCGACGTATTCGGAATGAAGCTTGTCGAGGGAAGATTTTATCAGCCTGATGAGGTGGATACCGATACCGTAGCAAAGATCGTCAAGGTAGTCGTGAACCAGAAAATTGTCGACATGACCGGGTTTAAGGAACCGATCGGCAAGATGTTGAAGGCGGATGAGTGGAGTCTCGAGATCATTGGTGTGGTGGAGGATTTCAATTTCCTGCAGATGCGTCGCGAAACAGGGCCGCTGATCATTTACCACAACACCGGCGGGCAACTTGGTTTTGTGAAGACCAACGGCGAGGCTGGTGGTGTCAAGGCTCTTCTTGAAAAGAAATACAGCGCACTGTTTCCGCAATATCCTCCCAATTTTCAACTCGTCGAGGATCGCTATAGGAGCTATTTCGGCAACGAAGACAAGAATGCACAAATGTTCGGATATTTTACATTGCTCGCCATCCTGATATCCTGCCTCGGTTTATATGGTCTCGCATCTTTTGTTGCAGAGCAACGCAGGAAAGAGATCGCGATCAGAAAGGCATTGGGAGCCAATACAACGGGCTTGTCTGCGCTCATGATCCGTCAATTCCTGATCTGGGTAGCGGTTGCCAACGCACTGGCTATCCCTATGGCGTGGTATTACCTCAACGGATATCTCGCGAGGTACACCTACAAAACCGATATTTCACCCTGGGTATTTATCGCGGCTGCGGGAGTGAGCCTGGTCGTTGCCATTGTCACTGTACTTTTCCAGGTGCTGAAGACCACTTCACAGAACCCGGCGGTAGTCCTGAAATATGAATAGAATGCGCTTTCTTTTAAAGTAAGCGCCTGAGTCGAGGCCATTAGCGTGACGAAATCCGGACACAACGGAGAAAATCAATTCTTGAGACGGAGCTGCAAGTAGTCTGCATATTCTTTTGCCCGGCGGGAAATGATCTTCTTTTCTGAAGGCGTGAATTTGGAGAACGGACTTGTTACCAGCTGAACTTCGTCGCCGGTGATTTTTCGATTCCATGTTCCGCGTACAATGCCGTCGATGATAATCGTTGGATGGAACATGCCATTCCTGTGCGCGAGTGATGCGTGTTTGATCGAGCGCAGGGCAACGCTTCTATCCTTGTACGCGATCAGATATTCGTCGAAGCCGGGAAGGAGATATATACCTTTCGCCTTTGGCAAGGCAGTTTCGGGGGAGACGAAGTAAAAGGTATCGGATCCGATCGTACTCTTGTCAAGCTTGCGACTGACGATCTCCAAACCTTCGCGGGCGATCTTTATAGGAAGACCCGACCACCATATAAAATCGTCTATCGTAGCCGGGCCCCTGCTTTGGAAATAGCGATAGGTTAATTGGGCCAATGCTTTCTCCGTTGTAAGCCTCTTCTGCTGGCCAACGACTTCATCCAGTAGTGTAAAAGTAAACTGATTCCCTCTCCTGCTTCCGAAACAGATCAACTGACTGGCTGCAGCGTGTTGCAGGATATGTGAGAGTCGCTGTTCTTTGATTCTGATGCCGCCTTTTTAAAGGGCTTAGGATATATCATCCCTCG
>CBHTUB010000018.1:0-27177 GCA_966095595.1 uncultured Chryseosolibacter sp.
CTGATATCTCATCCCTCGTAAGTGATTGTCCGACGAGTATCTTCCCGAGGATTTTATGTGCTTTCAATAACACTGCACCCGTGAGTCCCAGTTCGCGTAAGCGCGGGCCGGCTTGTTTTAATACGTGCGGAGCCAGAAGATCCAGTATCCAGCGAATGTCTTTCGCGGAAACGAAATGTAGTGTGCCACGCATGGGCCAGGTACGAATGATACGTCGTTTGTTGATCGAGGCTTCGATCGTCTCATCGTCATATCCTTTCAATCGAAGCCCGAGCGACCACTTCGCACCGAAATAATCCTGTGCCTGAATGCCTGCCATATACGATAGAAGCTGTTCAGGTTTCGAAAAGAGATTTTCCGAAATGCTCTGGGTATACAATCGAAGGTCGATTATTTCCCGAGGGCTCATGAATCAAACGAGTGCCGGTTGTGTGGCTTCTACTGTGTTTGGCAGTGTGAAACGAAAGATAGATCCTTTTCCTACCTCGCTTTCCACCCATATCCGTCCACCATTCTTCTCGATGAAATCCTTACATAGGATGAGCCCCAGGCCTGTTCCTTTTTCATCTGCCGTGCCTTTTGTGGTCATCTTTGTGTCGATGCGGAAGAGCTTATCCATTACCTCTTTCGACATCCCCACACCGGTATCGGCAACTGAAACTTCGAGCGTCTGACCGTTTTTCTTTACGCCAAGGGTGATCGTTCCGCCGGCAGGAGTGAACTTGATGGCGTTGGAAACGAGGTTACGGATGACAGTGTTCACCGAATGTTTATGTACGTTGACAGGCATCGGCTCAGTGTTGGTGTTGACAAGGCTGATATTTTTTGTGGCAGCCTGTTGTTTGAGAAGTTGAGTATTCAGATCCAGCAGCGACGCGAGGTCGAAACGTTCGCCCTTGAACTCGATGTTCCCGGTTTGCGACCGCGACCACTCCAGCAGATTTTCCAGAAGGTTGAATAGATTCTTCACCGATTTGTCCAGGTCTTTCGCCAGCACCTGAATTTCTTCCTTGCTGAGGCTGTCCGTGTGATTGATCAGCAAGCCTGAAAAGGAGGTGAGTGAGTTGAGCGGCCCTTTCAGGTCGTGGCTGATGATCGAGAAGAATTTGTCTTTCGTGGCGTTGAGCTCCTGCAGCTGGGCGTTTTGTTCCTGAACTTTCTGGTTGATGACCCGCAGCTTGCGTGTTGATCGCTTGTTCGATATGTAGAGGAACAACACGAGTAATGCGACTACACCGCCAAGCACGATCACGCCCATCAAGTAGAGCTGGATCTTTTTCTGATCCTGTAGCTCCTTTTCTTTTTCTTCCGTCACAGATTCTAGCGCTGCGATCTTCGACTGCTCGATCGCCATCTCTGCCTCGGTCTGCGTTGCGAGCACCTCCGCGCGGATCTCTTCATTGTGGATCAGCTCGGTGATGCTGCTGAAGTCGTCGCGATAATGCAACGCCTTCTCGAACTCTCCGGTGGACTTATAACAGGCGCTGAGCCCTTCGAGGCTTTTGCTGATCTCACGAAACGAGTTGGCATCCCGTGCAAGGTCGAGGGCTTCGGAAAAGTTTTTTACCGCGAGGTTATACTGCTTTTGGTCGAGGTATAAAGCGCCGATATGGTTAAGCGAGCTGGCCATGCCCGAAGCATCTTTGAGTGTCCTGGCGATGTCGAATGCAACTTTATCATTGTCGATGGCACGCTGATCATTTTTCAGCATATGATAGACCTCGGCGATGGCCTGATGTGAATTCACTTTCCGACGCTCGTCGTTCAGTTCCCGTCTGATGGCCAGTGCTTCCTTGTGGTCTTCCAATGCGCCATTGTAATTGCTTTGCTGCTCTTTGACCAGTGCACGGATAAAGAAACCATCGCTTATGGTGATCTGATCCATTACGTTGTCGCGCATGTCGATCAGGCGTTCGGCGTTTTCATAGGCCAGGTCGTTTTTTCCATTGAGGTAGCAGAGCTCTGCAAGCTGTGAGTAGAGATAGGCGTGAAGCTGATCGTCGGTTGTCAGCTGCATTGCTTTTTCGATGGCGTCCCTGCTTTGTGGATATGCGCCGATCTCTTTCAAAACCTTGCTGATCGCCAGATAGGAATATACACGTTCGCCGCGCCACCTGGTCGGAACGCACAGCTCAAACCCCTTGATCACTTCGCCAATGGCTTTTTCGTGGTCGTTGAGCGCCTGTGAATAGATAAGTCCAAGCGTGTTGTACAGCAGGACTTGTTCCGCGGTGTCTTTACTGTTGTAGGCAAGTTCGAGTTTCTCCAGCGTTTCTCGCCGTAGCGTCGAGTCAGAGGCATCGATCGTTTCGACCAGATTGACAAACCATTCCAGATTTTGTTTCTGCGCCTGTGCCGACCGGGAGATACTAAACAGCAGGAGTACCGCTGCAAAAAAATTAGTATACCTGAGCATGTTAAAAAATTGCATCTCAAAGTTCTATAAAATCAGCGACTATAACACGTAAACCTGGCGCTTTATCTTACATATGGACGCTCAGCTGTGCGGCTCGACCAGCCGTTTACCCGCCAAATGGCACGCCGTTTTTTCCCAATGATGAACCTGGCTTAATAAAATGATGTCAAGGAAAAGAAAAATTATAACAGGCATTTTGATCGTGATCGCATTGCTGGTCGCTTTCAGGCTGGCGCTGCCGTCAATTGTGTTGCATTATGCCAACAAAACGCTTTCGGAAATGGAAGGATACCGTGGCCATGTAGACGATATCGACATTGCCCTGATCCGGGGCGCCTATACGCTCGACAGCATTTATCTGAACAAGTATGATTCTGTTCTGGATAAGCAAACTCCTTTTTTTGCCGCCAAAACAGTGGACCTTTCCATAGAGTGGAAGGCGTTGTTCAAAGGCGAAGTGGTGGGCGAGCTTGTATTCTATGATCCGATGGTGCGTTTTACAAGGGATAAGGTCGAGCCGAAAGATGTGCGGAAGGACTCTACAGATTTTGAAGAGCTGAAAGATGATTTTATGCCGTTGAGGGTTAATCGGGTTGAAATAAAAAATGGCAGTATCCGATATGTGGATGATACTTCAAAGCCGCGGGTAGATATCCAGCTTTCCGATGCCCAGATCGTGGCCACGAATCTGAGAAACAGCTATGATTCGGCAGAGGTCCTTCCGGCTACTATCACTGCGAGGGCGAAAATATACGAGGGAATCATGACCCTCGATGCCAAATTGAATCCGCTGGCGGAAGATCCGACCTTCGACATGAATGCGGAATTGAAATCCATGAACCTTGTTAAAGTAAACGACTTCTTTAAGGCCTACGCAAGTGCGGATGTTCACAAGGGAACTTTCGGTTTATATACCGAGATGGCGGCCAAAGATGGTAAGTTCGAAGGATACGTAAAACCGCTCATTAAAGATCTTGACGTACTTGGCCCTGAGGATCGCAAGGACAACGTGCTGCGGAAATTATGGGAGGCCCTCGTCGAGGGTGTGGGAGAGGTGTTCGAAAATCACCCTAAAGACCGGGTCGCCACAAAAATTCCCCTTCGGGGTTCGGTTAAAAGCCTCGATACAAACGTCTGGTTCGCCATCGGGGAAGCCCTGAGAAATGCTTTTATCCAGGCCCTGCAACCTTCAATCGACAAGGAGATCAATATCCAGACTGTTGAAACAGGCAAGGAAGACAAAAAGAACTTCCTCGAGAAGTTGTTCGATCGCAAAGATGACCGCGATAGCCAACAGGAGGCTGACGGAAAGAAAGGCGGTAAAAAACAAGGCTGATCGTTCACCGATAAATTTACTTTTAAGAACTGGTTAAAGATCAGAATCCGTTTAGATTTGTGAGGTCTAAAACCCGTTGGCGTGAAAATATTGATCGTGGATGACGAACAGCTCGATCTGTTCATAACAAAAAAACTACTCGGCCTGCAATACGAATGTGAGGGCTTCACCTCCCTGCCTGAAGCAGTGAGCTGGGCAACCTCGAATTCGTTTGATATTCTGGTGAGTGATTACTACCTCGGCAATGGTATTCACGCGCACGATGTATTAAAACAGATCGCTGCCGTAAAGCCCTCGGAATTCAAAGCATTCGTTCTTTCCAATCACATTGACGAACAACAGGCATCTGATCTTAGAAAGAATGGCTTTCACGGCATCATCGAAAAGCCGATCACCGTCGAAAAATTCAACGCGATCCTGAACTCGTAGGTATTTAACTTTGTGTTTCTTTGGCTCTTAGCAATTCCTGTGACCCACAGTTCTCACATGAATCCTGAGCATGGCATGTGTGTTGGTGAGCAGCGGGCGAAGGATCCCAATGGACCTAACTACTTCACCGAATTTAATCCTTGGACCTCATTGATTAACTACTTCGTCATCTAGCTGATTGGTGAGGAGTGACTCACTATAAGGGGAGACATAGCAAAGATTTTTACATTTGCGATTAAACAAGGACAGATCCTTCGCTCGCTGCTCCCTCGCGCGCGACCCGTGCTCAGGATTCAGAAAGGGCCTGCTTACTGACTGATTATTTCACCGATACCACTTTATCCTGTTTGTCCGTGATCCGGCCAAAGGGTTTGAGGTTCAATCCTTTTTCGCCTGCGAATTTTTCGAAGTCTGATGCATGATCTTCATCCACGACGATGAGCAGGCCGCCACTTGTTTGCGGGTCTGCAAGGATAGCTTTCTGGGCATCATCTATTGTGCCGATCTTATGGCCATAGCTGTCCCAGTTTCTTGTGGTTCCTCCGGGCATGCTGCGTTGTTGAATGTATTCGTCGAGGAAAGGAAGTTTGGGCACTTTTGAAAAATCAACTTCAGCACTTACGCCACTCCCTTCGCAGATCTCGGAAAGGTGGCCAAGAAGTCCGAAGCCAGTGACGTCTGTCATCGAGCTGACATAGCTTAAAGTGCCCGCATAGGCGCCGAAGGAATTCAGTTGCAACATGGTGTTGGTTGCTATCTTCAAATGCTCCTCCTTAACGATGCCTTTCTTTTGTGCTGTCGTTACGATCCCCACACCCAATGGTTTGGTGAGGTATAACAATGAGTTGGTGCGCGCCGTATCGTTTCGCTTCAGATTTGCTTTTTTAACTGTACCCGTGACTGCCAGGCCGAACACGGGCTCGGGACAGTCGATGCTGTGACCTCCTGCAAGCGGTATGTTTGCCTTGGAACAGATCTCACGACTGCCATCGAGAACATACTTGGCTACGGCTGGATCTATCTTGTTGATTGGCCAACCCAGAATGGCGATCGCCATCATTGGCGTTCCTCCCATTGCATAGACATCACTGATGGCATTGACGGAAGCGATTGCGCCGAACGTGAACGGATCATCTACTATCGGCATAAAGAAGTCGGTGGTGCTCACGATACACGTGCCGTCGCCGATCTCATAAACAGCGGCGTCGTCTTTTGTTTCATTGCCGACCAGCAATTGGGGGAAGGATGATTTCGGTGCCTGGGAATGAAGAATTTTGTCGAGTGTTGCAGGCGAAATTTTACATCCACAGCCCGCGCCATGACTAAATTGCGTAAGTTTGATCTGTTCCATCGCGCAAAGTTATCACGAAAGGATTATATCGCTAATGGCTGGAAAAAATATTGAATCGATCTTTAATTATTGCGACCGCTGGTGCGAGCGTTGCAGCTTTACGAGCCGGTGCGCGGTCTTTCAGGAGGAAGCCGCCAGTGGCGATGAGAACCTCGACATGAAGAACAAGTTGTTCTGGGAACGGCTCTCGCAGAATTTTGCTAAGGCGAGAACGCTTCTCGAAGAGATGGCCCAACGCTCGGGAATCGATATGGAAGCGCTGAAGGCGGAAGTTGAAAGATCCGAGGACACCTTCGATCAGGCCAGGCAGAAAAGTCAGGAACACGCGTTGAATCAGGACGCGATGTCATACATGATGACAACAGCACAGTGGCTCAAAACACAGCCCGGCATGTTGGAAAAGCTGGAGGTGATGAAGTCCGACCTTTCCCTCGGCATCGAGTCTCAGGCGCAGGCACGCGCGAATATGGAGACGATCAAGGAATCACTCTCCGTGATCGAATGGTATCATCACTTCATTCCACCGAAGATCAATCGAGCAGTACGTGGCAGGATCACGGCAGAAGAATGGAAAGAGGGCATCGATGATCCCCAGCATGATTTCAATGGCTCGGCAAAGATTGCGCTCATCGCGATCGAGCGATCGATGGCCGCGTGGGCAAATCTTTTCGACCTTCTGCCGGAACAGGAAGATCATTTTCTTTCCATACTGGGTATGCTCGATAAAATGAAGCGGGAACTAATGGAAGAGTTTCCGCTATGCATGGGTTTTGTGAGGCCCGGTTTTGATGAGATCAGCGAGTCTCCTCAATAAGCTTGCGTGCAATCACATTTGCATCTTTGCCATCCCACGCCAGTGTCGATTTTATCCTCGACTGTTTCTTTTCCATACCGCTGCCATACGCTTTGTCATAATAGGTGAGCAGTATCTCTATACACGAGGCCATATCATCGCTCAATAACTTTTCCTTCGCTGCGAGGAAGTGCTGACCACCGAGCTTTTTTGTAATGCCGGTCATCGCTTCGAGAAATTCGTCCCTGTTTGCCGCTCCGTAATCTTTCACGAGCCGTTGCACGCGGACATCCTTATCGACGTCGAGGAGAATGATCCTGGAGGTGGTCATTTGTCTCCAGAACGGATCGGGTAAAACAATCCTGCCGATTGTGATCGACTCATCTTCTATCCAGATGGGTTTTGCAGGATCGAGCTTCAGTATTTCTTCGAATAAAAGATTTTGAAATTGCTCGGTGGTAGGCTGCGGGGGCATCATCAATCCGCCGAATACCGATCCCTTGTGATTGGCAAGGTCTTCGAGGTCGATCACCTGAGCCCCTTGTTGCTTCAATGCCCGCAATACTTCGCTCTTGCCACTGCCGGTGTATCCGCTTAAGATATTCAGATTGAATGGTTGGGTGAAAGCCGATAATGCCTTCTGCCGGTAAGCCTTGTATCCGCCCTGAAGCTGGTGTGTTCTGATCCGGGCCATCCCCACGAACTGACAAAAGTTACCCGAGCGCATGCCGCCACGCCAGCAATGCACGATCAATTCGCGACCTGCAGCCACCTTCTCTGCATCATTCACGATATCGAGGATGCGAGGTCCCACGAGACGGAAACCGGTTTTGATAGCTTCGAGTTGCCCCTTCTTCTTATAGTCCGTGCCGACCTGCACACGTTCCTCATTTTTCAGAATAGGAATATTCACCGCCCCCAAAATATTGCCGGCAGCAAACTCACCCTCGGAGCGCACATCAACGACGGGAAGGTCGTTTCTCAATTGCAGAAATTCATCTATGTTGATGATCACACTTCAAAGTTACTGTATTTCTTTGCGTTCCTTCGCGCCTTAGCGTATTTGCGGTGAAAAAACTGACATGTGATCGCTGTGTAGAACGTTCTTCGTAAAGTTCACACGGGCATATAAATCCCTTAACGGAAATCATAAAGGGAATGCAATTTTACCGTGTGAGGACAACGTAGTCTTTCATGACTGTCTGGAGGAATTTGCGGTTGTCCGGGTGACGTTGTTCGGCTTCGATGATCTCGGCGATGCGGGCGGTGAGCAGTGCAAGTGCCTCGTTATGGGCGTCGTTGTTGTATTTCCGTGAGCGGTCCAATGTAGATTTGATCAGGAGAACATCTTCTTCCCTTAATTGCCTGGCCTGCGGATATTCCGGTTTGTACGAGTCCTGGGAGTGAATGGTCAGCACGTCTTTCAGCATCAGGTTCATTTTCGGCGTGAGCTTTACAACGGCCGTATTGGCAACAATGTCACCGATGCGCTGTGCCTTGGATGACGACGCGATAAGAATCGAAGCAATTCCGCCCAGTGAAAAATAAATATCCACCATCCGGAAGACCCAACGGGCAGCATAGTCGGGAAAAGTAGCGCGTCCGCCGACAGTTTTGATCACCCGGATCTTTAGGGCCATCTTGCCCAGGCTCTGGCCGTTATTGAGAACCTCGAAAGCCAGCGAATAGAACAAAAAAATGCAGATCAGGAAAATCGCGTAGATCATCTGTGCCGTCTCCCCGGTAATTACCTGAAATCCAATGCTGGACAACATGGTGAGGCTCACCATCACGACCACGAAATCGATCCCGAACGCAATGATCCTGTCGCGCAGATCCGCCAGCTCATATTGGAGCACCACATTTTGCGTCGTTTTAATCTCAATGTTTTTCATTTCGTATCTTTAAAACCGATATTTCCTAACCAATGAAGGAAACGCGTTTCATCGCTCAAAATAAAGAAAAGTGGCAGGAATCTGAAACACTCCTGAACGAACAGGTCAAAGACCCCGAGAAGCTGAGCAACCTCTTCACGCAGGTCGTCGACGACCTGTCCTATTCAAGAACGTATTATCCCAATCGGTCGGTCCGCGTTTACCTGAATAAAATAGCCCGAGAGTTCTTTTCGATCATCTATAGTCATCAGAAAGAAAAAAAGAACACATTCACGCTCTTCTGGACCAGCGAGCTTCCGCAGATCGTTTATTTCTCGAGACGGCCGCTGTTGGTTTCATTGCTCATTTTTCTGCTTTCCCTCGCGATAGGTGTTTTTTCTGCGGCGAACGACCCTGGCTTTACGGCTACGATACTGGGTGACAGCTATGTGGCCATGACCAAGGAAAATATCGAGAGCGGTGATCCCATGGCCGTTTACAAGCAAGCTCATCAGGTCGACATGTTCCTCGGCATCACGCTCAACAACTTGCTGGTAGCCTTTCGCACGTATGTGATGGGCGTGTTCCTTTCCATCGGCACGATCGCCATACTTCTTTACAACGGGATCATGGTGGGTTGTTTCCAGTATTTTTTTGTTGAACGCGGATTGTTTGCAGAGTCGGCGCTGACGATCTGGCTGCATGGCACACTTGAAATATCCTCCATTATTCTCGCCGGCGGAGCGGGCCTTACGCTAGGCAGCGGACTATTGTTTCCGGGAAGCTATTCACGTTTGCAGGCTTTTCAGATCTCCGCCATGCGTTCGTTGAAACTTATGCTGGGCATCACGCCGATCCTGGTATTCGCAGCGATCATTGAAAGTTTCCTTACCCGTTATACGGATGCACCTGACATTCTGAGGTTGTTTTTGATCGTCATGTCGGCCGTTTTTATCGTAGGCTATTTTGTCGTTTATCCATGGATCAAGTCGCGGCAGGGATGGGAGCATCCCATAACCGAGACCAAACTTCCTCCGAGTCTCGACGAGCCTACCATGTATGATCGCATAAAGAACAACGGCGAGATCATCAGGGATGCGTTCATTTTTTACAAGCGATATACTACACCCCTGCTGAACTGGATAGCTCCTGTCACCTTATTGATGACATTGGCTGAATTTTTCTCGCCTGACCCGAGGACGCCCATAAGGATATTCGAAGATTCTTTCGAGTCGTTTTTCCACGACCTCTACTATGCTATTAAAACTTCGGAACCGATATTCATCCTGATCAACGGCATTGGAATGTCATTGATCATTTACCGTGTCCTGATGCTCATCAACCGTGAGGTGATGCACGATAAGCCCAAAGGGTTTCATTGGAAGATATTCATGCAGATCGCGCTTATTTTCACAGGCGTTTTTGGGATGATATTCTTGCTGGGCGGATGGGGATATCTTATTCTTATTGTCACGTTTATATTCTTCAAGCTATGGTCTTATTCGATCGTGCATGAGAACGTCAATTTGTTCAGCGGATTCTCCAGGGCGTGGAGTTTGGGCGGCGCAGCGATCGGAAATATCTTTGCATTGGAAATGGTCGTGATGCTCATGACGTTTTCATTTCTCGTCATCCTGTCTGCACCACTGCTGTATTTCAATACCGAAGTGCTACAGTGGAATTTTGCGAAGACCGACACGTGGTCTCATAACATTGTAAGGTTCATAGATATTTTTCTGAGGATCTTTGCGTTCAACCTGGTGCTGCCGATCATAGCCGCGTCCGGTGCATTGAACTGGTTTTCGCTGAAGGAAATATCCACCGCGGAAAATCTTAAAAAATCAATCATGTCAATCGGAAGCCGGGCGAAGAGATGAAGCAGGTCCAAAAATTTCTTTTTGTATTAATGTCATTGATGCCTCTCGCGTTGCAGGCGCAGGATGGCTACGACTCCACGTCGTATGAAACAGAGGGGGACTATTCCACGGAAGAGGGCGACTACGACGAGACTGAGACTGATTATACCTACAACGAAGGAAACTATACACCCGTAGAAGCGTCATCGCTGGATCGCACGAAGGAATATAAAAAGGAGAAGCTGGAGGTCCATAAGTTTGATAGGAAAGAATGGAAGAAAATTGTCGGGTCTACAGATTACAGGGAGAAGAAGGAAGAAAGAATCAAGGACGAAGCAGCGAAAGAAGCGACGGAGAGCGACAATTCATCGGGCCCCATGGAGATCAATTCGCCATGGAGCGGTGCCGGGCTTCAGACGATATTTTACATTCTGGTGGTAGGTGTCGTGCTGCTCATACTTTGGGCCGTATTCAAAAATATCTCGTTCGATGTCAAATTGAAAAAGACCATTGCCGTCGAAGATACCGTGACGGACTTCGAACATATCGAAGAGCTCGATATCGATTCGTATCTCAAAAAGGCGCGCGAGGAGAAGAACTACAAATTGGCCGTTCGCCTGTATTATCTCGGACTTCTAAAACGACTCAACGCGACAGGCTTTATCATTTGGAGGAAAGATAAAACGAATCTCGACTACCTGAACGAGATCTTCTCCCGCGATTTTCACTATAACGATATCCGTAAGCTAACACTCGCATATGAAGAGGTTTGGTATGGCGAGCGAAACCTGACGGACGAGTCATTCCAAAGCGTGACATCGGGATTTGAATCTATGTTTGGAAAAATTAACTCCCAGACTGCATCGTGAACAAAGGAAGAACGCTTGTTATATCACTGCTGGCAGTCCTCGGCGCGTTGCTGCTGGTCTACTACTATTTCACGGATTCAACGGTGGGCAATAAATACCAGTGGACTCAGAATTTCCGGGCTGACAGCGATCAACCCTACGGCCTGAAATTTCTGAAGGAGATGCTGGAATCTTACAGGCCTGAGAGCAAGTTCATTATGAACGATGAGAAGATGCTGAAGAAGTTGCTCGACAGTGCGTCACTATCTGGAAACGCCGACTACATTTTTATCGGTCATTCGATCTTCCTCAATCCCGAAGATGCAGAAGCACTTGTGAACTTTATGCGGGCAGGCAACGATGCCTTCATTGCGACCGGCGAGGTGCCCCATGATCTTATTACCCGTATATACTTTAAGGAATGTAATGCAGAACTGGAATATACGGTTCCCGCAGAAACAGAAAGTCTGATCGTCAACTTTTATCACGACACTCTCCGAAGGGAAGTCGGTTACACCTACCGATATCGGTATGGAGCAGAAGATTATCCCTACAACTGGCAACACATTACCCGTTCTATCTTTTGTGATTCCACACGCTCAGTGATAGCATTGGGCTCCCATCAGAGCGTCAACGTGAACTTCATCAAGATACCTGTGGAGAAGGGAAATCTCTACCTGCACTGTAATCCCTTGTTGTTCACGAATTATTACCTCACGCAGGAAGACAAAATAGAATATGCAGCAGGCGTGTTCTCACATCTGAAAGGAAACGATATTATCTGGGACGAATACAGCAAGGTGCCGCTGGCAAACAATCAGAATCCGTACGACAGTCCGCTTTATTACATCCTGCAGCAACCTGCGCTGAAATATGCATGGTGGCTGCTGCTGATCACCGTGATCCTCTACGTGCTCTTCGCCGCAAAGAGGAAGCAACGCGTGATCCCGGTGCTGGAAACGAAAAGCAACACCTCGCTGGAATACGTGGGTCTCATCTCGACGCTTCACTATCAGAATGGCAACCACCTCGACATGGCGAAAAAGAAAATGAAATACTTCCTGTATTTTATCCGGTCGCGGTACGGCATCAGCACGGATGCCGTGAATGAACAAATGATCAAGCGTGTTGCTGAAAAATCGAAAATGAACATCGAGGATGTGCAGATCATCTTCGATCAATACCGGTTTCTCGAATCGAAGTTTAGCGAAAACATAGAAGCGAACAGGTTGTTGAACCTGTATTATGCTATTGAAAATTTTTACCAGAAATGTAAATAACAGAAAGACCAATGGAAGAGAACATTGTAACAGGAAATCCAATGCAGGCGGAACTCGATATCCTGAATCGCAGGGTAATGAAGATCAAGTACGAGATCGGCAAAGCCGTGGTCGGCCAGAGCGCCACGATCGATCTTATCCTCGCGGGAATTTTTACGGGAGGACATATTTTGCTTGAAGGTGTGCCGGGTATCGCCAAAACGCTGACCGCAAAACTCGTGGCGAAAGCGTTGTCCGTAAGCTTTTCGAGAATTCAGTTCACACCTGATCTGATGCCGACCGATGTTACCGGCACAAGCGTGTTCAACCTGAAGACCTCCGAATTCACCTTCACAAAAGGTCCCGTTTTTGCGAATCTCGTTTTGATAGACGAGATCAACCGCTCTCCGGCGAAAACACAGTCGTCGCTTTTCGAGGTAATGGAGGAACGCCAGATCACCATCGACGGGACTACCTATAAAATGGATTTTCCTTTTCTGGTGATCGCCACGCAAAACCCGATCGAGCAGGAAGGAACCTACCGCCTGCCGGAAGCACAGCTGGACCGTTTTCTTTTCAGGATAAAATTGAAATATCCAACTTACGAGCAGGAGATAGATATCCTCCGGAAGTTCAAGGACGACTTCAGCCACCGTGTCATCGATTCCATTGAACCCGTGATCAGTAGGGATGAACTCAAGCATTGTCAGGAGCTTATTGAAAAGATCCACATCAAGGACGAGATACTGGCCTACATCGCCCGCATTGTCGACAACACCAGGAACAACGGTGACCTCATGCTTGGCGCGTCTCCACGGGCATCACTGGCGATCATGCGCGCTTCAAAAGCGATCGCAGCGATCAACGGACGCGACTTTGTGACACCGGATGATGTGAAATTCGTGGCTTACCCTGTGCTGAACCATCGGATCATACTCACGGCCGAAAGAGAAATGGAAGGAGTTGAGGCTGAAGACATCATCAAGGAAATCACCGAAGGGATAGAAGTGCCGCGTTAATGAAGTTTTTCAAGCACATATTCCTGACCAACAGATTCTTTCTGATGATGGGCCTGCTCATCATCGGAATGATGGCGTCATTCCCATTTCCCGAGATTTTTCCACTGGCAAAAACGGCGTGTATACTTTTTGTGGTGATATGCCTCATCGACATCGTGTTCCTGTATAACCGTACCGTCAAGGTAGGTGCAAAGCGCGAGGTGCCGCCGGTTCTTTCACTTGGAGACGACAACGACATCACACTGACCATTGTGAGCACCGCCGCGTTCAAGCTCTGGGCGCAAGTGATCGATGAGCTTCCCGAACAATTTCAGATCAGGAATTTTAGCCTCGATCTTGTGCTGGCGCCGAACACACCTGCTACGCACGTTTACAAGCTGCGCCCCGTGTCACGGGGTGAATACAATTTCGGCAGCATTCATATTTATCTCACCACTGCCCTCGGATTGATCAGGCGTCGAATCACCGCGGAACAGGAGACCAATGCTCCTGTATATCCCTCCATCATCCAGATGAAGAAATACGAGCTGAAGACCTTTGCACGTACGGCCACGGAATATGGCGTGAAAAAAGTGAGACGCATCGGGCACAGCTACGAGTTCGAGCAGATCAAACAATACATGCGTGGTGACGACTACCGCAGTGTGAACTGGAAAGCTACCGGCCGCCGCGCGCAACTGATGGTGAACCAGTATGAAGACGAGAAGTCGCAACACGTCTACTGCATTATAGACATGAGCCGCGTGATGCACATGCCGTTCAACGGGTTGAGCCTTTTTGATTACGCGGTGAACTCATCACTCGTGATCTCCAATATCGTGCTGGGCAAACAGGACAAAGCGGGGTTGATCACGTTTGCCGACAAAACAAAAGCATTGATCAAAGCCGATCGCAACAGGCTCCAGCTGAAAAAGATCCTCGAGACACTTTATAAGGAAAAGGAAGGAGCGGTAGAAGCGAACTACGAAAGCTTGTACATGACGGTCCGTAATACCATCAATAACCGCAGCTTACTTTTCCTGTACACGAATTTTGAAAGCACCTATGCGTTGCAGCGGGTGTTGCCTCAGCTGCGCAAGCTCAATGATCAGCACGTTCTGGTGGTCGTATTTTTTGAGAACACCGAGATCAAGCTGAAAGCTTCGTCGCTGGTAGAAACCCTCGAAGACGTTTATACCCACATCACTGCCGAGCATTATACCTTGTCGAAGATCCAGATCGCGCAGATGTTGAAACAACACGGTATCATGACCATGCTCACAAAGCCGGAGAATCTTACGGTGAACACGATCAATAAATATTTGGAGTTGAAGTCGAGGGGGATGATTTAACGAGATCCACAGAAAAGTGGATTGAAATGCATGAATAGAATACTCCTTTATGTCATACTGTTTCTACTCGTTCTGGGATTGATCGGCCACTTCACACCGCTCAGCACGGAGATCACGGCGCACGCAGACTTATTCATAGCGATCGCCGAAAAATTGGGCATTATCGTGATGCTCCTGAATGGTAGTTTTATCAATACTTCCCTGTTTCGGATCGCTCTCTTTTTCCTTGGGCTCACTGCCCTGGGCGCGTTATTCAAAATATTGCACTATGCTGGTGCCGATGAACTTTTGCTTTACTCTCCAATTGCCCTTTTTTGCGTTTATCTTCTCCATTTCTATAGAAAGAAACCCAAACAAAGAACGGACGTGTTAAAAGTGTTCATGCTGCTGGGGTTATTGATTCTATCTGCTCTTCTTGTTTTGCACATTATTTCCGCTGAACATCGCGAAGCATTGGTAATCATCAATGAAGTCCTCTTTTGGGTGACATTTCTGGATTTTTTGTACACGTCGCAAAAGCAAGGTGTCTTATTAAAAAAGTAAGCCGCGAGTTGATCTTTTTCTGCTGAGCTTTGCACTTCTCATTTCTCCCTGTCTTATCCGCATTTTAGTATAGAGCTGATTTTGACGTTGTCGTACCAATAAATTTTCAGTCGGTTGTTATGGAAATAAAATCTCCGTGGCATCGTTATTGAAATGCTAACTAACCGTTATGAAAAAGATCCTGATCCTCCTTGCCGCGCTGTTGTCATTAACGCGTTGTGCCAATAGTCAAGCTGATGCTGTGGATCAAGCTACTCCTATAAATGAAGTAAGGTCA
Source organism: uncultured Chryseosolibacter sp. (assembly GCA_966095595.1). GTDB lineage: Bacteria > Bacteroidota > Bacteroidia > Cytophagales > Cyclobacteriaceae > Chryseosolibacter. The sequence continues at coordinate 15,333 of CBHTUB010000018.1, forward strand.
GGCGAGTTCGTGGTCTATAACAACGGGTTGATCTACGACAGCCTTACAATGTCGAAGCTTGGCAGGGTGGTGGATTCACTCAATCTTCGATTCAAGAAATGCGAGCCAAAAAGTTACCGCTCACTCGCGCAGGGATTTGGAACTTACATTTCGGTAACGAAAAATGTGCGGGCAGCGCGAGAGGCAATCGAACAGGGCATCAGTCTGAAAGATTTTCTCAAGAAGTTCCGGACGGAAGAAGTTAAAAGGAATGTATGGGTAGTGAAGTCGCGCGATAGCTACAATAACAATAAATGGATTTCCTATGATGCCGAAGGTGACGCCGATGGCTATTCATCTGTAAGGGTTCAAGACACCCTTCAGAATGATGTTACCGAAGGCTGGGTGTATCAGGCTTATGGGGTCAGAAAAAGAGAGCATCAAATCGATATATTCTACCTCGAGAAACTGGAATCGCGTCCTATTCCGGTCGAGTATGCCAGGCTCATTCAATATGTGGATTGCATGATCGACACAACGACCACCATTTTTACAAATGATCGGGACGAAGATTACGAAGAGACCTATGATCTTGAGCCCGGGTCCAGCATCAGGAAATTTATTGATATGGCCCAGGCCTTTGATGACGAACCGAAAGAACCTGAAATAGACGTCAATGATTCACGTTGGGATCAGGTGTACAATGAGTATTGGATAAAGCACAGGACATGGGACAGTCTGAGAATACTGGCCCTTGATAAAAAGATGCAGGATGAGAACAATGTAAAGCTTTTGAATGAAGCGGTCGACGAGGCGGTCCGGAATCGAAATGGATTTCATCTCGACTACTATGCCCAGCGTTATCTCTCACCGGCAAAGGCACTGGCCTTGAAGCGCAGTTTTCGCGTTCGTGGTTTCTGCAGCATGGACAGTCGCCCGCGCGATCACGCAGTCGATATTTGCAGGCTTGCTGCTCAGAATTACCAGTGGGATATCTTCCTACGCGCACACCTGGATATTCTCAGTGACAATTTTGAAAGAACCAGCGACGGCTCCTGGGCGTGGGCAGGAAGGGGGACGTACATTAAAGAGTTGGAGGAGTTGGATATCGACGCAATCGGATTGTTGATCGGCACCAACCTGAGAACAGAGAATGTCAGTGAAAATCACTACCTGGCGGGCGCATCAAGGGTAGGCCGGGCGCTTGCCGAGTCAAAAGATAAAAAACAAGTAGAGGATCTTTTATTCGCCATGATTCAGGACAGTCACCTTGATCCCTACAATAGAGTGATCATGGCCTACACGCTCATCTCCTACAACAGACATTTGAAGGATGAAAAGCTCTATCGTTCCAACCTTGAGCGAATAGGGAAAGCCATCGACACTTTGCCTGACGGATTGCGAGGACAATTCTCGGTTCTGCTTAAAGAATGATTTGAGTTTGACTCAGGTTTTCAGATTAATGCAATAGTCATATTGAAAAAAGCGCTGAACTCTTTGGTGAGTTCAGCGCAATGATCTTTTGTAAGACTAGAGCTATCTATACTTTCGAATGAAAATGTAACTGGCAAGGATTATTTTATGCAGATTACGATATCCTTGTAAACTTCATTCACGCATCCGTTGCCAAATTTCTCTACCCGCACCTGAAAGTCTGATTTAGCGTCTTTCACGTCGCATCTGTTTGTTCCCGGTACTGGCGTTATAATGGCGGCGTCTGCAGGAAAGATAGTCCACTGGTAATTCTTCTGACCTAACGCTTTGTCCTGTACCTCGAGTTGCCCTGCGCCGAGGCTTCCGTTAACACTGCAGACTGTTGATGTGACGTCCAGAACATTCAGGAAGATGCCGACCTTTTTACTTGCGTATACAGTCGTTTCACCTTCTGTGCCACATTCTTCGTAGATGTTCTCTGCAGTTACAGATATATCGGCAAACACGCCATTCTTTGGATCTGATATCTCCTTTGGAGGCAGAACAATCAATGGGTTGGGGTCGCTCGCCGAAACAATGTCAAGTTCCCCCTCTACGTGCCAGGTAAAACCCCATCCGGCGCCTCCCGGAAAAACTTCAGTCAAATGGCCACCATCAAAAAGTTGGTACGTCACCTCCTCCTGGGCGCAACCGGGGTCGATAAAGATCTCGTCGGGACCCTGAATTTCAAAATCTATCTGACACCACGGAACAGGATCACTGGTGTCAACACCAAGAATGTCGGTAACACAACCTGACAAGTTGAACAATGCGACAAACGATGCTGCTCCCAATACGATCTGGAGCGTTGTTTTCATTAGCTGTTTTTTCATTTTGATTATAGTTGGTTTAACGTTGTAAAAGACATTGTTTGACCTGCATACATCACGACAACTGTTTACTTTCACCCATCTCCTTTCTTTTGAGAAGCAGTGTCATGAATTCAAATTCATCAAGACATATCATTCAATTCACAATTGTGGGTTTGGAAGATCTCAATCGCTAAGGATCAATAGTTCGACATCGGGCACATAGAGGTTGAAGAATCCTTCACCTCCCACAACATTCGATGGATAGTTCACCGGCTCGTCGAGATACTCTATAATGCTTCGGCTGTTGTCCAATCTCAACTTCAAAAAATCGTAATACTCCTCACTGACATTGGCAATGGCGACTGCGATCGTATCGCCCGCCTTGTAATTTTCCGATACAACGTTGAACTGTTCAGTGAACAGCTTGTCATCGAATGCTTCGTCGTTTGTAATGTGAGTGAACGCTCCAGTCTTTAAAATATTCCCGGGAAACGTAGTGCGCTGAATTTTTTGGACCGTAAGCAGGTAGCAATTTTCTCCGGACAGGTCGTTGGCACTGTAAGTGATCTGCGGCCAGTCCGAGTTCCCGTGCGTGGTGAGCATCGCGGCAACGCTATCGAAGACAACGGCTTCCATTACCGTTGATGTGGCCGTCACCTCTCCCATGCTGGCACTTTTTACGTGAAGCGAATAAGTTTCTCCAGGGTGAAGATCGATGCCGGATGCACTGTAGACGCCATTTGCAATTTGCGTGAGCGTATCTATTTCTTGTTGACTTCTCAAGGTTACAATGGCATCCGAGACCGCCAATTGCTCAAGTACTTCCTCCGGATCGCTGTCTTCATTGATATCCAATGCTCCAAATGTTTTTGTAAGCGCGATCACAAGGAGTCCGCCGGGAGCCATCTGCGAAGAAACGACGATCTGAGCTCGGGCAACGGGGACATCATCAACGGGCAGCGGCTCCGGCATGCAGGAAAATATTCCTGATGAAAACAGGCTCAACGTAACAAGCGGAACAATTGGTGTTTTCATAAGCTGAATCCGTAACTGATGAAGGGTAAAAGGCCAAATAGTCCGGGCTGCTCATAGCGCAATGCTCCTGTTCTTTTGTCTTCGGTGATGTCGATGCCCATTGGAGTGGCGCGGTTATACACATTGTACACTCCGGCAAACCAATGCCATTGGAATTTCTGTCCCGGTTTGCTTTTGAACCTGATCCCGAGATCAAGTCGGTGTGTATCGGCGAGCTTGATGCCATTAATATTCGAATACAGGGGAACGAAGTCTGCCCCGGCGAGCGTAGGGGCGATCATTAAATATTGACCAACGATCGGTGTGAACCTCGACCCCGATATGTACTCCCACACTAGCGATGTCGACCAGCGTTTCGATAATGCATATTGGAGAACTACAGCGCCATTGTGTCTCCTGTCGTATCGCGAATGAAACCATTGGCCATTGTTGATGTCGTCATATTTGCGCCACGACCAGGCAAGCGTGTAGCTTATCCACCCCGTTAGCTTTCCGGTTTCTTTTCTTGTCAGGAACTCAAAGCCATAGGCACGACCTTTACCCTGGATGAGCCGGTTTGCGAAGTCGGCATTGAAGAATAGGTTTGTCCCCTCTTCAAATCCAATCAGATCCGACATGCTTTTATAATACGCTTCGGCGCTGAAGAAGACCTTGTGTTTCGGGATAACTTTCTGCCATGCCACACCAAGCTGATCGCTGGTTTGTGGACGAATTTTCTCTGTGATTGGATACCAGATATCGACTGGTGTGCTCGCTGCGGAATTAGAGATCCTGTGAACATACTGCACCATTCGGGTGACACTGAGCTTGATCGCCTGGTCCGACGGAAGGCTCCATCGTGCAGAGATCCGTGGTTCTGGATTCAAGTAAATTTTATTCCCGACAACACCGGCGCTGGCACGCATCCCGAAGGTTAGACGCAAGGTGGAGGCTGGCGTCATAGTGTATTCGGTATGGGCTGCGAATTCGTCGGCAACACGTCCGCGTGATGAGTTGCTTTCAAAGAGCTCCGACATCAGCCCGGTTGCGTTGACCATGCTCGGGCTGATGGTATGCCTTGTCCACTCGCTGCCCGTCACAAGTGATGTGTTGCCCTTGATGGAGTCTCTTTTCAACAACAAACGGACAGTGTAATCCTGGATGCGGGACGATGCCATGATGCCATTGTCTTCAAAGGCATAGGTGATGTCGTAGCGATATGCTGAACGGATCAGCGAAACTTCAGACTGCCAACCGGAGACGGCATCTCGTTTCCAGTTCAGCGATTGGATATCATTGCCCGATCTGTAGGTGGAGCGATATCCGTCGCCGTCGTTGTTTCGATCGCGAAACCAATCCAGCATATCCTTGCCATCGTAATGGGATATCGAGAGTTGTTCGCGTTCGTTCAGTTTCACATTGAGCTTACCATTGAGGTCATAGAAGAAGTAGGGAATTTCATAGCCGGCCATGGCTGCCATCTTGTCGATGTATGTTCGGCGGCCGGCGAACCAGATACTTGCCTTCTCTTTAATGATCGGTTGCTCGATCATCAGCCTGCTGGCGATCAGACCCACGTCGCCTGATAAATAGGTTTTCTCCGCTGTAGATGATTTTGTATCGACATTGAGGATTGACGATAGCCGACCACCATATTGTGCCGGAAATCCTCCGTTGATAGATTCGACATGATCGAGGATGTCAGTGTTGAAGACTGACAGGAACCCAAAGAGATGGCTTGTATTGTAGACGGGAGCGCCATCGAGCAACACCAGGTTCTGATCGGCCGCACCGCCCCTGACGAAAAGGTCGGAGCTGCCCTCCAGGCCCTTCACCGTTCCAGGTAAAAGCTGAAGCGCTTTGATTGCATCGGCTTCGCCACCAAGGACCGGGATGGAAGTGATATCGTCGTTGTCTAAAAGGTTGGTGCTTGCGCGGTTCGAGTCAAATATCTCACCATGACTATCGCGCAAGCCATCGACCTCTACAACGGCAAGTTCATGAAGGGCCTCGTACAACACCAGACGGAGCACAGTGTCCCCGGTCAGCGTGAGCGATATGTCAATCGATTCATAACCTATAAAAGAAACGCCGAGTATTTTATCGCCGCCCGCTACGCGTAGTGAGAATTCTCCTGTAGAGTCTGTGGTAAAAATGATCCCCTCTGGCTTAACGGTGACATGTGCGAAGGGAAGGCTTTCATTGTACGGGTTTCGAACCGTTCCTGAAATCCTGAATGACTGTGCTATCGCCAGGTGCGAGCAAAGAACTCCGAACAACGATAGTTTGGACAAGAGGGTCATTTCAGTTACATGTTAGGCTCAACCTCTGGAGCTATACGCTGGCCAATGGTTGCAGGAAAACATATAGGAAAACGGATTACTCAACACTACGGCGGTCGCTTGTCTGAATTCTTAGTGTGCGGGTGGGTAGCGTATGTGAAGTGGATAGTTTAGAGGGTGAATGGGATGGCGAAACTTTAGATGATGTACTAAAGACCAGGGTTCCAGGTTGTCGCGATAGCTATGGAATCCTCCTGATAGTTCTCATCCATATCAAGATGAAGGGCTTGATCCCTTTTGATCGTCGCTTTATTGACAAACCATTACTTACCGGTTTTCCATTTCGTTGCTCAGGCTGGGTTCGAACCCACACGCCAGGGTTCCGTAGCCTTGTATCTTCATCCATTAGACCAAAGAGCAATAACTGCAGGCGTAGATGAACCACCACCTTGCCAGAGGGTATAAGGAAGTGGGGAAGATTCAAATCAAGCGATTGATTTTGAATATGGTCTGGCATGATGACAGCCACCGTTGTCCCCCTGGTGCAGACCCTAAAAGCAGAACCCTGATAAGAAATGTCTAGAGGATTTTTCCAAAGACTTCCAGGAATGGATCTCTATCCACAACGGTATAGAAGAACAATGCACCTATCCATCCATGGAATACTCCCATGACATAAACATTGCGCGCTTTCAGATATATGTATCCGTAAAATAGCGCTAGCGCAAAAGTTCCTGCTATGAGCCAATAAAATGGGTAATGCAAGAAACCAAATAAAAGCGCCGTCGTGAAAATGATAACGGGATGTGAAAGCCTGCTGCCTGCCATATCCTTTAAATTTCCAGCTACAATTCCCATTACAAGGAATTGCTGTATTGTTCCCCACACCGGATATAGTAGTAAAATTGGAAAAATATGCCAGGTAAAATTTATCGTGCGCAAATAAAATCCCAATGTAACAAACACTAAAGTCGATATGACTCCAAAAGGGAGCACCATCTTTAGGACATCTCTGAAATTATCTGTGCGAAATCCCCAATACCTGAGAATACCTGGCAACTGTTTTTGTCTGACGATAACATAAGTAGCCCACCCTATTATAGCAGCGACGATGAATGGGAGTTTCCATTGGAGCCAGTCCATGAAGATAAATTTTCCCAAAGCCGTTAATACCACGGCAAGGATCTCGAGATATCGATATTTGTCTGTGATGAGTGCTTTCATTCTACTATATGATTAATATCCGAGCGTTCGGCCCACTTCAACGTATTCGGCAGCTCCTTAGAATTGAATTCCAAATGAATCACCCTGCGGTGTTTCTGACTTGTTGCCTTGGAGGATGCATGAAGCAGTAGAGGTTTCATGATCTGAATCCCGCAAGCATCGACTTCACTTATATATGGAATGCTATTTTGTGTGATAAGGGTGATCTCTTCGTCCGAGAGTTTTTTGTTATGTGATCCTGGAATCACTTTCAGGGCGCCATTGGTTTCATCGGTGTCGTCCAGGTGAATTCTTACCGTGACGGTGCTTTTCAAATACTCATCTGGTGGTACAACGCCATGAACGCCGGACTTCTTTGTCCATCCCGTAAACCCCCGCGTTTCGATTTTTTCAGCCACATTGATCACAATATCCTGGTGCCATGTTACATACCAGTTCGACTCCTGTGTTTTGTCGAAATAGATTGCCTTCGTCAGAAAAAGATCGGGGTCGATCGCCCGAAGGATCTTCAGCAAGTTTGAATTCAGGACCAGCTTTTTCAATTCCGGTAATTCATGCAGGAGGTTCCTGATGGAATATGTGTTTTCCGTTTGTCCGGTTGATTTCAAATGGGCATATATCGCCTGTTTCATGTAGTTCACTTCCTTTTTTGTGAATACATGGTGAAGGATGCAAAACCCTTTATGGATCAGCTTCTTTATATTATTATGGAGTGCAGCACTGTTGAACTCATATTGGTAAAGGTCAAGTGCATGTTCCAGCGTATCCTTGATCTTTCTTTTGAGCCGTTCGGGGGCGATTATCTTGACGTGATCACCGAATCCCAGGATCTCGCGTTCCAGCTCAAAGTTCAGCTGGACCTTCAGGGAAAAGAGGGTACCGTTCGAAGTATTTTCAACTATCTGCTGCGTGTGATGAAGTGGTTTCGTTAATATATAAGGCGCAGTTTCATTGTCAGCAAGCAAAAGCACTTTTTCCGCATTTCCGCTCTGATTGACGGTAACTCCAATGACATCGTTCAGGTGACTCGCCAGGTTGAAGTCATGACGTGGTATGTATTTGACGTCACAATCTTCGATACTCAAAATTCTGTCTAACGCGAGTGTCAGGATCGGCGCGCCTTTTTTCCTGATGCCGATCACAAACCAACGATTTCGATACTCCTTTAAATAGTAGGGATGAAAATGAAATATGTTCGCTTCCCGCGCCTTGAAAGACTTATAACAAAGCTTCATCGTGCACTTTTTTACGATCGCCTGATATAAAGTTTCAATGTGTTCAAGGCCTGTGAGATTTTCATTTTTTTCAAAATCTATAACCGGCTCCTGATTTGTCTTTGCTGAGTATATCTTGTTTTCAAGGCGTTGCACCATGCCACTCAGTTCCTGAAAATGGCTGAAACCCTTGAACTGCCTAAGTATTTCAACGACCTCAGTGAGTTTACCCAGATCCTGGTCAGTCAGTGGAATGTTGGTGATCGAGTAATCCGGGTCTTCGTATGTATAAAATTTTTTCTCCAGCACAATGATGGGTGCGTTATACCCCAGCTTATCGCTGCGCATAAGTTGAATGTCCATTTGAATGGATCGTCTGCTCACTCCCTTGTCGATGCCCTCATATTCATAGAGCGCCCCCGAACAAGCTTCGATCAGGTCTTCCAAAGTCCAGCGTCTTTGCCTGTTACGGAGACAGTTGTCAATCGTTCGGTAGCGGATGAGAGCATTCCTGTTTACAGGCATGAAAAATATTTTAATAAAAAAACATAAAATAATTCTACTGCGCAAAAAGGTTGCGCAGTTACCGATCAATTTTGAATCATCAATTGAAGATGACGCGGCAGGTGGTCAGTGAAAGCGGGAACTGACCACCTTTTTATAGAAAAGTAAGGGAATACGCCAAAGTTTGGAGAGTTGGGGTGGACTGTAAATCCACTGCCTTAAGGCTGAATAGGTTCGAATCCTATTGTTCCCACGAAAGTTCATTGATAAAGAGATTGTTCCGATGAGATCGGGACAAAAGATCTTCCTCCGTTGACTATGTCCGGATGAAGCGCGGAAAAAACAGAAAGCATAAGACCTGATGAGCGTTTCTGTATGGCGCCATAGTGTTGTATTGTTTACAGTGCAACATGCTGCTTTGCCCTATGTTGTTTTCCACCTGTGTGTTGAAGGTTCGAGTCCTTCTCCGCCAACTGGCGGATAGCTCAAATGGCAGAGCAACAGACGCGTGGGTTCGAATCCCACCCCGTCATCTGGCGGGTAGCTCAGTGGGTTAGAGCAATGGATTACGGTTCCATCTGTTAGAAGCTGAACCCTTCTAAAAAGGTTTGTCCCGAAAGTAGTTTGGGGCACGTCCGGTGTTGGCTGTACGCTGTCTGCTTCGGCAGACTCGCTGAGCTCAATGCCAGTCTTTTGAAAACTTGTAGGTATGAGGATGTCGCTCGTGGACGTCAACTTACTTTTCTGCACAATTTGCCTTTAGCGTCCGGGACCCTCTCCCCGGGTGCGAAGGCGAGTGCAGAAAACTGAATTGATGGAAGTGAGCTCAATTATACTTCCGTATTCTATGGATGACGTGTCTCGAGCTGCTTTCTTTTAGCAAGAATTATTTACGATTAATTTTTAAACGATGAAGCGGATTAGAATTAACACCGGAAAAATTGGTTTGGTGTTCAGAAGTGGCAACTACCGGAAAGCAGTTACGGCAGGCGTATATTGGTTATTTCCAAATGAGGATGTCTTCCAATATGACCTGACAAAGCCGTTCCATCCTTCGGTCGATTTAAACATATTGCTGAAGGATGATGAGTTGGCGACCATGTTGACCATAGTAGAAGTGACGGATAACGAGATAGCGTTGCAATATGAGAATGGCAACTTCAAAAATGTGTTGAACCCGGGTAGATATGCATACTGGAAGGGTGTGACTGAATATTCTTTCACCAAGGCAGATCTGAGCAAGATCGAGATCACCGAGAATATCGCGATCAATACGATCATGCGAAAGGAAGTGCTTCCTTATGTTAGGGTTTATGCTGTCGAATCTTTCGAAAAAGGTATTTTGCTGATCGACGGCAAATTCTCAAAAGTGTTGGATACCGGCGTTTACCATTTCTGGAAGAATGCTGTTGTGATCTCCGTACTGAAGGCCGATTTGAGACAATTGCAGCTTGAAGTTTCCGGTCAGGAAATCCTGACTAAGGATAAAGCCGCATTGCGGGTCAACTTCTATACGCAATATAAAGTCGTTGATATCATCAAAGCTTTGATCGAGAACAAGGATTACGAGAGGCAGTTGTACATTCTGATGCAGTTGGCGTTGAGGGAGTTTATTGGTACGCTTTCTTTAGATGAATTGCTTGAAAAAAAGGAATCGATCTCGGCCTACGTCCTGGCTACGTTGAAAGACAAGGCTGACAATCTTGGCGTGGAGATCAGGGACTGCGGCGTGAGGGACATCATCCTGCCGGGTGAAGTGAAGGAGATCATGAACCAGGTATTGGTGGCTCAAAAGAAAGCTGAGGCGAATGTTATCATGAGGCGTGAGGAAACGGCTTCCACAAGAAGCTTGTTGAACACGGCCAAATTGATGGAAGAGAATATGATGTTGTTCAAGCTTAAGGAGATGGAGTACGTGGAGAAGATCGCTGACAAGATCAATAGTATCTCGTTGTCTGGCGGCAACCAGATCGTCGATCAATTGAAAGACATCTTTGTGCCAAAGAAGTAAAGACCAAGCCTCGGAGAGATGGCTCTGGGTTTTTTTTAGGACACAGATCCAAAATAATGATAAACCTTCACGATGGTTTTGTAATAAGCTGGTAATTTGGAAGCAATGTGAGCCGATTTAAAGATCTGCAAACGGAATGCAGCTTCTGCAAAAGTTTAATTTATGACTGGAAATGATTTAAAAAATATCGGATTTGCCGAGGGTAAGGCGCTTGGCCTTGCTCTCGAACTGGTGGAGCAGCATTATTCAGGCCTGACCTTTGAAGAAAGGTTGACATTGCTAAAGCAAGTTCTTAACAATCCATCGTCATTTATCAATGACCCGGTGTTGGGTTCTGTAGCTGCTGAATTGCTGAAGCCTGCCAATGAAACCATAGCCCTTCATGTCGAAGGCAAACCTTACCAGATCTATGGCGCAGAGGCTATCGAGCAGGGAGCCCTTCAGCAAATGGAGACGGCGATGAAACTACCTGTAACCGTATCCGGTGCGTTAATGCCGGATGCGCATCAGGGGTACGGTCTGCCGATTGGCGGAGTGCTTGCCATCAGCAACGCCGTGATCCCCTATGGTGTTGGCGTGGATATCGGTTGCAGAATGTGTATGACCATCTATGATATCCCTACTTCAAAACTTGAGGAAAAGAAAGAAGACCTGAAAAAACTTCTTGTCAACAATACAAAATTCGGTCAGGCTACTTTCAAAAAGCCTAAAGATCATGAGATCTTTGAGCGTAGCGAGTTTTCGGAGCTTCAGATTGTTCGTGAAATGAAAGATCGCGCATGGCAGCAGATAGGTTCTTCCGGTGGAGGTAATCACTTTGTTGAGTTTGGTGTCGTGGACATCTTGAGCTCCGTTAATGAATTTAATCTCGCACCTGGAAAGTATGTTGCCTTGTTGTCACATTCCGGTTCGCGGGGACTTGGCGCAAACATCGCGCGTCACTACACAAAAATGGCCATGGATAAATGCAAGCTTCCGCAGGAGGCAAAACATCTCGCATGGCTGGACCTCGACACAGAAGAAGGGCAGGAGTACTGGCTTGCAATGAATCTTGCGGGCGACTACGCTTCGGCATGTCATCATCAGATACACGAACGCATGGCGATAGGATTGCGTGAGACACCTCTCGCGATGATCGAGAATCATCACAACTTTGCATGGAAGGAGAAAGATGCTGCCGGAAACGAGCTGATCGTTCACAGAAAAGGCGCCACCCCTGCGGGAAAAGGTGTGCTGGGAATTATTCCCGGGTCGATGGCTACTCCTGGATTTATTGTTCGTGGAAAAGGACTTGCCGAGTCAATCAATTCGGCTTCACACGGAGCAGGAAGG